>SHWP01000047.1 GCA_009693785.1 Rhodospirillaceae bacterium | reverse complement strand
GTTATTCCGAACTACGAGGAAGGTTCCCACGCGTTACGCACCCGTGCGCCACTAGTGTATTGCTACACTCGTTCGACTTGCATGTGTTAAGCCTGCCGCCAGCGTTCGTTCTGAGCCAGGATCAAACTCTCAAGTTGACTTGGAGCGTTTGCCTGCACAATCACAATCACTTAGCATGTTTTTTGCATAGTTATTGAGATGCATAGGAAACGTCCGTCATCGACAGAGCGCCGCCTGCGCATCCCTTTCGTTCGTCGTATTCACAATGTCAAAGAGCATGCCAAATGCCAGAACGTTAAAGGCCCTGACATTAGTCGAAAAAAACCCACCGCCGAAAACCGTTGCAAAGCTCTCGGCTGCGGAGGCGGGGTTCTATACCTTCACCTATAGGGCGTCAAGCTGCAAATTAGTCAACGAAAAGTAAATCAAATACAATGACTTATGCCTGTTTTTGGGGCTCGCAATAGAGCCTAAAATCAGGCCCCTTCCGCACAGTGGATATCGGGGGTAACTAAAATTTTGTATTATTTATCAATATCTTATGACGTTAGATGCGGAGTCCTTGGATTGCCTTAAGTTGAGGGCGGCGAATCCAGCCGGCAATCGGCCCATTAACCCCTCGTAAAGGATTGATTAGGCTTATTTTTTTGGCGATGAGCGTTGACAGGGTGTGTCATCTCAGTCACACTTGCTCACGGTTCACGACATAAAATCACAATAATAGTGAACCAGAGGTCCGAACACAGGGCGGGGGCGATCCTTAAGTCACTGGGACGTCCACCAGAAGCGACGGGTGGAGCATGGCCAAGGCGTTATGGCCTGGGTTGTCGTTGTGCGTTGGCGCTGGCTTAGGTGCCGCGGCGACGCTTTTCTTGCCGATAACAGGCACCGATCCATCAAACTCATCGCCATTGGCGTCTCTCTTCTCCACCTCTCCCGCATCCGCTGATTTTTCGCAAACATCCGAGATCGAACTCGACCTGGCGGGTGTTGAACTAGCTGTGCGCCGTGTCGCAACGGCTGCATTAGATGCAAGCAAGACCGTCAAGCTCAAAGCTGGCGATACCTTGAGCGATGTCTTAGGCCGTGCTGGCGTTGGGCGCGGCGTGACTGGCGATATCGTTGAAGCCTTGAAGGCCGTCTACAACCCGCGCCGTTTGCAAAGCGGCCAAGCATTGACGCTCAATTTTGCCAACGATCATGCCGCTGATGACCGCCACCTCGATGAGTTGACGTTTGAACTCAGCCCAGGCGAACGCGTCGCGGTGGAACGCAGCGACGATGGCACCTATAGCGCCCGCACAGTCATCGCTGAAACACACCGCGAAATGCAGCGTTTCGATGGCGTCATTTCATCAAGCTTGTTTGCAGCAGCCGACAAGGCTGGCGTTCCCGACGCCGTGCTGACCGAGATGGTGAAAATATTCTCGTACGACGTCGATTTTCAGCGCGACATCCAAGAGGGCGATACATTCTCCGTGATGTTTGAGCGCACCGTCACAAAAGATGGGCGCGTCGTGCGCACCAATGGCATTCGCGTTGCTGCGATGACACTCAGCGGCACGACCACCAAGCTCTATGCTTTTCGCCAAAGCGACGGATACATTGAATTCTATAATGAGAAGGGCGAAGGCGTTCGCAAGGCGCTCTCGAAAACCCCCATCAATGGCGCCAAACTCACGTCAGGGTTCGGGCTGCGGCGGCACCCCATTCTCGGCTACTCGAAAATGCACCAGGGCATCGACTTCGGCGCCCCCACGGGAACTCGCGTATTGGCAGCAGGCGACGGCGTGATCGAAAAGCGCGAAAGCAATGGCGGCTATGGCAATTACGTTCGCATTAGGCATGGCAGCGGTTATGCCACCGCGTATGCCCACCTCAACCGCTTCGGTCTTGGCACCCAAGTCGGCACACGCGTCAAACAAAACCAAGTCATTGGCTATGTCGGCTCGACCGGACGTTCGACAGGCCCACACTTGCACTACGAAATTTTACGCGACAACCGGCAGGTCAACCCGATGACCGTCAAATTTCCGTCGTCGGAGAAACTTGACGGCCCAATGCTAGCGCGTTTCAAAGAAATCCGGGGCCAAACCGACAGACAATACGCCTCGTTGTCGCAGCCTAAAGATGTGGCCATGAAAACCCCGGGTAGCGAATTGGGGGCTTTGCGCTAACTAACCAACCTAAGCGGCGGCCTTCATCTGCTTACCATTCACGATCAGCCCGCCCTCGCCTGCAGAAATTCCAACCGTTGACCCGTCCGCGATCTGACCACCAAGCACAGCGGTCGCGAGCGGATTTTCGAGGTTGCGTTGGATGACCCGCTTCAGCGGCCGTGCGCCATACACTGGGTCATAACCCCGCTCGGCCAGCCAGGAGCGGGCTTTATCGTCGAGCTTGAGCGTGATGCCGCGCTCGGCCAGCCGCTTGGCCAGCCGCGCAATCTGTAAGTCTGCGATAACCGCCATTTGCGCTTTGAACAAACGATGAAACAGTAGTGTCTCATCAAGCCGATTCAGGAACTCGGGCCGGAAGGCACCGCGCACAATCGCCATGACTTGATCGCGCACGACGCTTGAGTCATCGCCCTCGCGCTGATTTGCCAAAATATCGGCACCGAGGTTGGATGTCAGCACGATCAGCGTATTCTTGAAATCGACCGTGCGGCCTTGGCCGTCGGTCAGGCGTCCGTCGTCAAGCACCTGGAGCAGCACGTTAAATACATCCGGGTGCGCTTTCTCGATCTCATCGAACAAAATAACCTGATACGGACGGCGGCGCACGGCCTCGGTCAGCACACCACCTTCATCGTAGCCCACATAACCCGGTGGTGCGCCGATCAGGCGAGATACGGAATGCTTCTCCATGAATTCCGACATGTCGATGCGCACCATGGAGGAATCATCATCGAACAGGAACTCAGCCAAGGCTTTGGTTAACTCGGTCTTGCCAACACCGGTGGGGCCCAGAAACAAGAAGGAGCCAATCGGCCGGTTGGGATCTTGCAAACCTGCACGCGAACGGCGCACCGCATTGGCAACGGCCTCAATCGCTTCCTTCTGGCCAACAACGCGGTTACCGATAGATTCTTCCATGCGCAGCAATTTCGCGCGCTCGCCCTCGAGCATTTTATCGACGGGAATCCCGGTCCAGCGTGACACAACGCCGGCCACATGCTCGGGCGTGACTTCCTCGTGCAACATCGCGCCTGCGCCGCTCTTCTCGGCGGTTTTCAGTTTTGCTTCCAACTGCGGGATAATCTGATGCTGCAAGCGGCCCGCTTTTTCGTACTCGCTCTTGCGCATGGCTTGCTCTAGCTCGCTGCGGATGCGGTCGAGCTCTTCTTTGATTTTTGTTGCGTCCGCGAGCTTGGATTTTTCGGCTTTCCAGCGGGTCGTCAAATCCAGCGACTTGGCTTCCAAGTCTTTTAATTCTATCTCAAGTTTGCCCAAACGATCCTTCGAGGCATCGTCTTTCTCTTTGCGCAGGGCCTCACGTTCGATCTTGAGCTGCAAAACCCGCCGGTCCAGTTCGTCGAGTTCTTCGGGCTTGGAGTCGACTTGCATGCGCAGGCGGCTTGCCGCCTCGTCCATCAGGTCGATGGCTTTATCGGGGAGAAAGCGATCAGTGATGTAGCGATGCGATAGTGTCGCTGCGGTAACGAGTGCGGCGTCGGAAATGCGCACGCCATGGTGGAGTTCGTATTTTTCCTTGATCCCACGCAAGATGGAGATGGAATCCTCAACGGTGGGTTCATTGACGAAAATCGGCTGGAACCGGCGCGCGAGGGCGGCGTCTTTCTCGACGTGTTTACGGTATTCATCCAGCGTCGTGGCGCCGACACAATGCAATTCGCCACGCGCCAAGGCTGGTTTAAGCAGATTAGAGGCATCCATGGCGCCTTTGGCTGCGCCAGCACCTACCAGGGTATGCATTTCATCGATGAACAGTATGATCTGGCCAGCTGCGGATGTGACTTCGCTGAGCACGGCCTTAAGGCGTTCTTCGAACTCACCGCGGAACTTCGCGCCAGCAATCAGCGAACCGAGATCGAGTGTCAGTAGTTGTTTATCTTTCAAGCTCTCGGGCACGTCGCCGTTGACAATGCGCAAAGCCAAGCCTTCAACAATGGCGGTTTTGCCAACGCCCGGTTCGCCAATCAAAACCGGATTGTTTTTGGTGCGCCGCGATAACACTTGAACCGTGCGGCGGATTTCCTCATCGCGGCCGATCACGGGGTCAAGCTTGCCGGTTCGCGCGGCTTCCGTCAGGTCGCGGGCATACTTCTTAAGCGCATCGTACTGACCTTCGGCCGAAGCACTGTCGGCCTTGCGGCCTTTGCGCAATTCTTTGATCGCGGCATTGAGTTTTTGCGGTGTGAGCGCGTAGTCGGATAAAATCTTGGCGGTGGAACCGTGCGTGGCAAGCGCCAGAAAAACGAACTCGGCGGTGACAAAACTGTCGCCGGCTTTTTCGGCTGCTTGCTCGGCATTGTCGAGAACGCGCGATAATTCCTGCGACAGATACATCTGCGCCGCAGCCCCTTGCACGGCAGGTAACTTACTCAGCGCTTTTTCTGTCAGTTCTAGTGCCCTGACCGGATCGCCGCCCGCACGGCGAATGAGCCCGGCTGCTAAGCCTTCAGGATCATCGAGCAGCGCCTTCAAGACGTGCTCGGGGGTAACGTGCTGATGATTGCTGCGCAGCGCTATGGTTTGAGCGGCTTGAACAAAGCCTTGCGCGCGCTCGGTGAATTTTTCCAACGCCATGGTTTGCCCTCGACACTGACCAAGGGTTCCCGCGCCCCATTACGGCAGCGCCAAACCCTCTCATAAGAAAGCATAGCCATGATCTGGTGTGGGGTCATGCGGCTTGCAAGACCCTGGGGCAAAATTAGTAACCCCTGCCCAAAATATTAGGAGGCGTCCCCGGCCGTGGGTTCGGATTGCGGCGGGCGGCCACCGAAACGGCGCCGACCGGTATGGCGGGGGCGGAAGCCCCGGTCATCGCCATTACCCCGGTTTTGGTCACGATTCTGCTGATCGTTTGGCACAGCTTGGTCCGGCGCACGGGGGGTCTGCTCCCCGAACAACTGCGGAGGAAGGCCAATGTCTCCGTCGGGCTCGCGTGGGGCAGGTTGCGATGACGGCTGGTAGTTTTGCTCGAAACTGGGTTGCTGCTGGACCTGTTGCTGCTGGACCTGTTGCTGCTGCGGCGGTTGGACCTGCTCCATAGAGGGCGTGGCCGTGGGAATCAGGTTTTGCGATGGCCCTGGCGGCATGTCGGAACGGTTATAGTCGTTATATCCGCCCTGCCCGTCGTTGGTTTCGTAACCACCGCGCTGGTTCTGGTTATTGAAATTGCGTTGCTGGTTTTGCTGGCCTTGCTGGCCTTCGAAGCGCGTGTTCACGACCCGATAATAGTGATCGGCGTGTTGAAAGTAGTTTTCGGCAAGAACGCGATCGCCCTGGGAACTCGCATCGCGCCCAAGCGCCATGTACTTGTCCATCAATTGCTGAGCATTGCCCCTCATCCGACCCGCATTATGGTCGAAATTCGGATTACGCACGCCACCGCCGCCACCTTGATGATGCATGCGTGGTTTGCCGCCGTTGCGGCCACGTTGCCGACCCTTCATGATTCTCTACTGTGTTGTCGTTACTGTGCTAATTGCACTCAAATTCCCGGCCCGAGCGCCCGACGTGAATGCTTTATGACATCACGGCAGCGAGCATGCTGCGCGGGGGTGTTCAGTTGTCCGGAGGTCGTTGTTTCAAGCGATCCCCTGATCGCTTGGGCGAGGCAATCTCTGATTTGTCAGTCGTTGGACAAAAGCAGGCTATGCCTTCGCTTTACAGGGGGGATCGTATTCGTCTTTGGGCCAGAGTCCAACACTTTTTTTCGTCATTTTGAGACTAAATCTGCGCCACGACACACCGTGGAATCGCAGCCAAATCCGGGCGAATCTCGACGACTCTGAACCCAGCCGATTCAAGCATCCCACTTACCTGCCTGGCCTGTCCTAAACCGGTCTCGAACGCGAGTAATCCGGGCCTGGCTATGACGCGCAAAACATCATCGATAATCGTGCGATAACAGCTCAGGCCATCATCGCCCCCGAATAGCGCGCGTTCAGGATCGTAGCGAACTTCGGGTGAACGTTGTGACATGTCGGCGGCAGACAGATATGGCGGATTGGCAACCATAATATTGAACGGCCCTTGCAACGCCTCCATCCACGACATGCATGAAAAATTGGCCCGGTCCGACAAACCGTTTGTGGCGGCATTGCGTTTGGCGACAGTCAACGCGCCAACACTAAGGTCAATGCCAATACCAGTGGCCTCAGGCATTGCCTGCAGGAGGGCGAGCAAAATACATCCAGTGCCGGTGCCAAGGTCGAGAATTCGTGGGCGCGCGGAGCCGATGCGATGGCGATGATCAATGATGGCGCTGACCAGAACCTCAGTGTCGGCGCGCGGGTCGAGCGTGTCGGTGGTCACATCGAATGGCATGCCCCAAAATTCACGCTGGCCAACAATGCGTGCAACCGGTTCGTGAACAAGCCTGCGCCTGACTAATAAACCGATTTTCTGATCTTGTTCCTGCGTCAACACCATATCGCTGCGCAAAAATGTATGCGCGGTATCGGCTTCAATGACATGCGCGATGAGTACACGCGCGTCCAAGCGTGGATTGTCCATCCCACCCTGTTTGAGCAATGCGGTTGTATCGACAATTGCCTGGCGAAGGGTGCGCTCGGGCACGTTAGGCCATCGCCGCCATTCGAGCCGCCTGATCCTCGGCGGTCAATGCATCGACGAATTCATCGACCGCGATGCCATCAAGCACGTCTTGAATTTTATAAAGCGTGAGGTTGATGCGGTGATCCGTCACCCGGCCTTGCGGAAAGTTATAGGTGCGGATGCGCTCGGAGCGGTCACCGGAGCCCACCTGGCTTTTGCGGTCGGCGGCGCGCTCGGAGTCCAGCTTTTGACGTTGCGCATCGTAAAGCTTGGCGCGCATCAGCTTCATTGCTCTGGCTTTGTTTTTGTGTTGCGATTTTTCATCTTGGCACTGCGTCACAACGCCTGTTGGTAAATGTGTGATACGGACCGCGCTTTCGGTACGGTTGACGTGCTGGCCGCCAGCGCCTTGGGCGCGATAAGTATCGATGCGCAAATCGTCGGTCTTGATGTCGATTTCGACTTCTTCAACTTCCGGCAATACCGCGACAGTTGCCGCCGAGGTATGAACGCGGCCGCTGGCCTCGGTGTCGGGTACGCGCTGAACACGGTGCACGCCGGACTCAAACTTCAGGCGCGCGAAAACATTCTTGCCCGTGATATTGGCCACCGCCTCCTTGAAGCCGCCCAGGCCGGTCTCGTTGATGTCCATAATTTCAAACGACCAGCCTTTGCGATTGGCATAGCGTTCGTACATTCGAAACAGATCGGCCGCGAAGAGAGCCGCTTCCTCGCCCCCCGTTCCGGCGCGCACTTCAAGAATGGCATTCTTCGCGTCGGCCTCATCTTTGGGAATCAACGCGACCTTGACGTCTTCTTCTTGCTGCTTGGCTTCAGCCTTAAGACGTCGTAGCTCATCTTCGGCCAGGGCGCGCATCTCGGCATCGGCGCCCGAGTCATTGATCAACGCTTCAGTATCGGCCAATTCCTTACGCGTGGCTTGGAGCTTTTTGATTTGCTCGACCAGTGGCCCAAGGTCGGAAAATTCTTTGCTGAGGCTGCCAAAGCTTTGACCGCCGCCACCGCTTTGAATCATCAAGGCCTGCAACTCGTCGTACCGCGACAGAATGCGGTTGAGATTCTCATCAAGGTTCATGGCGGACTCAGCGATACAACGCGAGATGCGATTCGAGATCGGCCATGGCGACAGTGACCTGTTCGCCGGAATCAAGCTGGCGGAAAGTCACAACCGATTGCTTCACCTCGTTCTCGCCGATGATCAGCGCAGCCACGGCATTGACCTTATTCGCCCGCTTCATGCGCTTGCCCATGTTACCGCCATAGCCCAGGTCGACGTTGAACCCGGCATGACGCAGCCGGTGGCAAAGCTTTTGCGCAACTGCGTTCTCGGCGTCGCCCACCGGAATGATGGCAAAGGGACGCCTGAGGGCTGGCAGCTCATGCAGCAGCATGGCTAAGCGCTCGACCCCGGCAGCCCAACCGATCCCTGCGGTGGGTGGCCCGCCCATTTGCTGGACTAAGCCATCGTAGCGTCCGCCCGCCAATACCGTTCCCTGGGCACCCAACGCCTCGGTGGTAAACTCGAACGCTGTGTGCGTGTAATAGTCCAAGCCTCGTACAAGCGCGGGGTTGAGCGTGAAATGAATGCCAATCTCGCCCAAGCCGTCTTGTACAGCCTTGAAGAAATCCCGCGATATTTGATTGAGATGGTCGGGAAATCGCGGGGCAGATGCCACAATTTCCTTGTCGGCCGGGTCTTTGGAATCAAGCACACGTAGCGGATTTTTTTCCAACCGCTCCCGGCTTTCGGCTGAAAGCTTGTCACGCCGCACCGACAGAAAATCGATCAATACCTGACGATAAGCGGCGCGGCTTTCGTGATCACCGAGAGAGTTTAGTTCCAGCGTGATTTTTCCCGTAAGCCCCAGGTCTTTCAAAATGTGATCGGCCATCGCGATCACTTCGACATCGCCTTGTGGCCCCGGCACACCCAAGAGTTCAACGCCGATCTGATGAAATTGCCGCTGGCGGCCTTTTTGCGGGCGTTCATGCCGGAACATGGGCCCAGAATAGAAAAATTTCAGCGGCGCTTGCTGTGCTAAGCCCTCGGAGACAAAGGCGCGCGCCACGCCCGCCGTGCCTTCCGGCCGCAAGGTGACGCTTTCGCCGCCCTTGGTTTCGAACGTGTACATCTCTTTGGTGACGATGTCGGTGGTATCGCCCAGGGTACGCGCGAAGACCTCGGTCGCCTCAAAAACCGGCGTTGCGATTTCCGAATAGCCGTAGCGTTCGGCAATGCCGGAAAATTTACTCTGAACATGGCGGTGCCGCCGGATGTCCTCGAACATCAGGTCGTGAGTCCCGCGCACTGGCTGTAACGTTGACACAGAAATTCCTCTCAAGACATTAAAAGACGCATGCCAAACAAGCCGCTACTCTGCGGCGTTGGCGTGGTTTTGGTCTGTGCGCTGCGCCTCGATAGCGGCAGCTTTCTCTTCAACCATTTTAACAATGTGCTCGATCATTTGATCGCTGCTGATGTTGTGATCGGGTTTACCCCCCACATACATCTTATGCATCCCATTGCCGCCGCCTGTTAGGCCAAGATCGGTCTCGCGCGCTTCGCCAGGCCCATTGACCACGCAACCAATGATCGATAGCGACACAGGCGTGGTGATGTGAGCAAGACGGTCCTCTAATTTTGCAACGGTATCGATGACATTGAACCCTTGCCGGGCACAACTCGGGCACGAGACAATACGCACGCCCCGGTGGCGTAAATCGAGCGACTTCAAGATATCGAAGCCAACTTTGACTTCTTCTACCGGATCGGCAGACAACGACACACGAATAGTGTCGCCGATTCCAGCCCACAGCAACGAACCAATACCAATGGCTGACTTCACTGTTCCCGCACGCAAGCCCCCAGCCTCGGTCACTCCAAGGTGCAAAGGTGCGTCGGTGGCCTCGGCCAATTGCTGATAGGCCGCCACGGCTAAGAATACATCCGAGGCCTTCACGCTAATTTTGAATTCGTGGAAATCATTGTCTTGAAGAATTTTGGCATGCTCCAAGGCGCTTTCCACCATGGCCTCGGGGCATGGCTCGCCGTATTTCTCTAGAAGATGCCGCTCCAGGCTTCCGGCGTTGACCCCGATGCGCATACTACAGCCGTGATCACGAGCGGCCTTCACAACTTCTTTGACGCGCTCGCTTGAACCAATGTTGCCCGGATTGATGCGCAGGCATGCAGCCCCTGCGACCGCCGCCTCGATCGCACGTTTATAATGAAAATGAATATCCGCCACGATCGGCACGCCGACTTGGCGGACGATATCTTTGAGGGCATGGGTGGACTCTTCGTCAGGGCATGAAATGCGCGCGATATCCACGCCCGCTTCTTCCATCGCCCTCACCTGCGCCACAGTCCCGGCCACATCGGTGGTTAACGTATTGGTCATGGATTGAACCGAGATCGGCGCGTCGCCGCCAACCAGAACGCGGCCCACGTGGATCTGCCGGGACTTGCGGCGCAGAATCTGACGGTAGGGTCGCAGGGTCATATCCAACTCAATTTTAGAAGACAGAAAATAGGCCGATTGTGAGGCGGCTTATACCCCAGAACGCTGGCCTGCCATAGGCTCAGTCACCACAACCGCGCAGCCTGAACTTAATTATTAACGTTAGGCGCCGGGGGTGTTGCAGATGCGCTTGGTTTAGGCTGCGATTTGAGTTTTTGCGCATCCAGCGCAACAGCACGCGCGACGCTACCCTGCTCGCCCAACGACAGCATGAGGTCGCCGTCAACCATGATCTCAATGCCGCCAGCGTTAAGGGTCATCAACGTCAGGCCCGAGCGATCCGGGACGCGGTAGGTTTCACCTTTGCGCAAGAACCGGGTGAGCAACAACTGCTCACCGTCACGAACCTGAATCCAGCTGTCAGACTTTGCTCGCAATTCAACAACGTTACGGCCAGCAGACGCGGTTTGTGCCGCGGGCGGCTTGGCCGGCGCTGTTTGCGTAGCCGTGGCAGATGCAGTTTGCGATGCGGGTTGCGGTGGAGCCGTGGTCACCGGCGGAGTTGTTGGTACCGTGGCGGTCGCGACTGGTGCTGGCTTGAGTACGTTAGAACTGATGGCGGGCGGCTCGACCTTGGCAACTTGCGTCGTGGGGGCTGGCCCCGTTGCAGTAGGTGGCGTGACAACTGGTATTGTGACGGCTGGCTTTGGCGGCTCGGCCTGGCTTGGCGTTGACTGTGGAGCTTGAGTCACCGGAGGACTTGGACTGGAATCGACAGTTGGAACGGACGGCGATTGTTCGCGCGGAGTCGAAGTTGGCGTAGCAACTTTTGGGGGCGATGCAGCGGGCGGCTGCACAGCAGGGGCCGTACTTGAAACGACTGAGGCGGCTGAAGGCGGGGCGGCTGAAGGCGGGGCGGCTGAAGGCGGGGCGGCTGAAGGCGGGGCGACTGCAACCTGTACGCCTGGCTTCGGCTCGATCACAGGCTCGGCAATTTTGGCCGGCATCTCATCAACTGCTGGCGTCATTTCAGCGACTGGCGTCACGTCGGTCTCTGCTTCGGGAGACGTTTCCTCGTTTTCGATCGCGCCGTTGGTTTCTACCGCAGGCTGCGTTTGCGAGGCGCCGTTATCTAACAGCGCGGCCAATCGATCGGGAACTTCCTGAATGACGTCAGCGGCGCGACGGTCGGCATCGGCCATGGAATACCAAACGCCGTAAACAACCATTCCCAATACAACCGCGATGGTGAGCAAAGCGCCCGAAGGAATGCCCGATTCAGGTGCCGGGATGGGATAATCGTAACGAACGGCGCGCTTAATGCCTGCCGTTTCTTCCTTATAACGGCGGACCACTTCGTCACCGTCAAGACCGAGGTGATCGGCATAGGCCCGCACGAAACCCATAGCGTAAGCTTGTCCCGGTAGATCCTCGTACCGACCATCCTCTATCGCGACCAGAAAATTGTAGCGGATGTGCAAAATTGCAGCGATTTCTTGCAAATCCTTGCTCAGCCGCATGCGTGTGGCGCACAGCAGCGTGCCCACATCAGAGGCTTGTAGCGGTGGCTCGCTCGCCTGCTGACGAGCATGGCCCAGGTTCGCGAATGGCCCTGAGCTACTTTCGTGGGCCGGATCTGGCGTTGTCGTATCGTTCATAAATTGCGTTTGGCTTGACCGCGCTGATGTCTCGATATTGCGAACGGCCTTACGCGACTTAGGCAGGCAGGCGCAACTGTCTGGATTGTAAGGTTTTTCAAGCCCCAAGGAAACCCATGTTTACGGCGTATCTACACCATACCCATTGGTTGTGATCTTTACGTTTCGCGGACCAAGCCATGATCGTAGGCGAAACTTTTAATCTCAGGGCGCAACGATGATGCCGCCGAGTTTAATAGGCTTTGAAAAAAGGATTCCGCATCGCTGAGAATAGTTTTGCGAACCAAGTCACGTATAGGGCCCACAGCAGCCGGTGACATGGACAACGTGCGATACCCGAGTGCGATCAAAGCCAATGCTTCAAGCGGTCTGCCCGCCATTTCGCCACACAGTGAGAGCGGTTTGCCCGCCATTTGGCATTTTCCAGCAATATACCGAAGCATACGCAACACCGGGGCAGAGAGAACGTCGTAGCGGTTAGCTATACGTGTGTTGCCCCGATCGGCCGCGAAAATAAATTGAACCAGGTCATTGGATCCAATCGATACAAAATCGACCCGGGGTAACAGTTGATCGAGTTGCCAAAGCAATGAGGGCACTTCGATCATGGTGCCCACGGCAATACCAATTGGCGCGACCCCACCGCGTTTGAGATGCCCTTCAATTTCTAAGTCCAGAATCCGCCGCGAGTCATCGAACTCGGCGATAGTGGCTATCATAGGGAACATCACACGTAGCGGTTTTGCCTCGCTCGCCATAATAATGGCCCGCAGCTGCTGGCGCATGACGGAGGGCCGGTCGAGCGTCAGTCGTACCGAGCGCCAACCCATTGCCGGGTTATCTTCCTTCCCGCCCGTCCACGACGCGGCAATTTTATCGCCGCCTACATCGAGCGTTCGAAATGTCACGGGCTTGCCGTTCGCGGCGTCAATGACTTGGCGGTACAACGCCTGCTGCGATTTCACGTCAGGCAATACCGGCATGGCCAAAAATTGCATCTCGGTGCGAAATAGACCAACACCAGCAGCGCCCGCCTCGTGCAGGGCCTGCACGTCGATCAAAAACCCGGCGTTCACTTGAAGTTCAATTGCCACGCCATCCCGAGTGATACTTGGCAAATCCTTACTTGCAGCATAGGCGGCTTTTTGCCGTTGCCGTACCTCGGCATTGGCTGTGAACATGTCTTGCAGATCTTCCGAGGGGCGAAGAAACACGTGCCCCGCGCTTGCATCCAGCGCTAGTAAATCGAAGGCATCAATTCGTGCCAGTGCGCCCTGCACTTGGGCCAATACTGGAATATCCAAAGCCTTGGCCACGACCACCGCGTGCATGGTTGGCGAGCCCTCTTCCATGATAAGGCCTTTGATCTTGCGGCGGTCGTAGTCGAGCAACTCGGTCGGCCCCAATGTGCGGCAAACGAGAATCGCATTCTCGGGCAATTCTGTGCGCATACCGCCACCAGCCAAAATAGAAAGCAGGCGGTTGGCGAGATCGTCGAGGTCTTGCAGTCGTTCGCGAAACACAGGGTCGTTCATCTGCAACATGCGCACGCGCGTATCGTCGCTGACTTTTTGCACGGCCGCTTCAGCCGTCAGGCCCGTATCGATGGCATCGCCGATCCGGCTAATCCAACCGCGATCATCGGCAAACATGCGATAGACTTCGAGAATATCGCTAAACCCGGCGCTGTCGCCGTGGGAAGACCAGATGAGTGCGTCGACATCACGCCGCAAGGCCGCGAGCGCGCTTTGCAACCGGCTACGTTCAACGGCCGGGTCATCCGACACCAACCGGCCGATGCGCACGTGACTTTTGTGCATCACTGCCTGACCAAGACCCAACCCCGGGTTTAGTGCCACACCCGAAAGCCTGACCGGAAGCAGCGCGTTGCCTTCGGCGGGAAATAACTCTTCGCGTTTGACGATATGCGCAGCCGTCGTTAGCTCAGCGATGACCATAGCCACTGTTTCAAGTGTCTCAATTGCCCAATCGTTGAACGGCCGCTCGTCGCGGGTTTGCACCGCCAGCACGCCCATCACGCGTCCGGCTTGAATCATCGGCACGCCCATCAGCGAGCGGAAAAAATCCTCGCCCGTCTCAGGTCGGTAAACGAAGGCAGGATGTGACCAAGCATCGGCCAAGGAAATTGATCGCGCGTGAGCGGCGATCTCACCCACCAACCCCTCGCCCACGCGCAAGCGTGTGTTGTGAACTGCGCTTTGCGACAAACCGAACGTGGCGAAGAGTTCCAGCACCTCTCCGGCCCGCATGATATAGCAGGAACAGACATCTGCCTTGAGGCCTTGGGCAATCAAAGCGACCAGCTTGTCCAGCCGCTCTTGAACAGAGCCCATCCCCGCCATGACATCACGCAACCGCGATAGCATCTGGCGAAGATCGGCGGCACTAAACGCAGTCATGATCCGGTGCGGGCGGACAACGTTTGTGCGGCTTGAGCGATGAGTTCGGCGAAGATCTCGGCCACGGGCTGTTCGCGCGTCACCATCCCGACGCTTTGGCCGGCCATGAGCGAGCCATTTTCCACATCGCCCTCAATGACCGCCCGGCGCAAGGCGCCTGCCCAAAAGTGTTCGATTTCTAATTGCGCGGCCGGGGCATTGAGTTCGCCTGCATCGACCTTCGCGATGACCTGGCGCTGCTTCTCCATGAAATTTTCGACGCCCTTATTGACGATCGCGCGCACCGGAATAACGGGGAACCGCTTATCAAGCTGCACGCTAGGCACGGCATCTCGGGCATTCGCGCGTATAAACGCTTCTTTGAATTTCGGATGTGCGATGCATTCAGTCGCGCAGACAAACCGCGTGCCCATCTGCACGCCGCTGGCACCCATTTCAAGATACGTCACGATGGCTTCGCCTCTGGCGATACCGCCCGCCACGAACACCGGTACATCGCGAACAGCGGGTAATATCTCCTGAGCCAAAACGCTGGTCGACACCGGGCCAATGTGTCCGCCCGCTTCATTGCCTTCGATCACGATGGCATCGGCACCCAGCTTGATAAAGCGTTTGGCCAACACCAGTGCGGGCGCAAAACATATCAACTTTGCGCCACTGTCTTTCACACGCTTGATAGCTTCTGCCGGGGGAAGACCGCCCGCCAGAACAACATGCGACACTTTGTTTGCGGCACAGACATCCGCCAGTTCCAGCAGCATGGGATGCAACGTGATGAGATTCACACCGAAAGGCTTTTTTGTGAGGGCTTGGGTTGCCTTGATCTCGGCATCCAGCAGAGCCGGGGTCATGGACCCGCAGGCGATGACGCCAAAGCCACCGGCATTGGAGATCGACGATACCAAATGGCGTTCAGACACCCACGTCATCGCACCGCCCATGATAACGATGGGGCAGCCAAGAAACTCCGCCCCGCGTGCCCATAGCCGCGCTAGGCCTGCAGGAACACGTGGCGGCAACGTTTGCGTTACGATTGGAACCGCGGCTTCAGCCATGGTTGCCTCTTAAAATGCGGGCTCTCTTAAGCTGCGTCGAGCCCATATGCAGTATGCAAGGCGCGCACGGCAAGTTCGGTGTAGTCTTCGGCAATCAACACGCTGACCTTGATCTCTGACGTCGAGATGACCTGGATATTGATGCCCTTGTCAGCCAGTGTCTTGAACATGGTTTGTGCCACGCCCGCATGGCTGCGCATGCCAACGCCGATGACCGAAACCTTGACGACGTTCTTGTCGGACCTGATGGTCTTATAAGGCACGTGCAGCTTGTCCTTGATGACCTTCAAGGCACGCCCCAGGTCGGCCTTGCCAACCGTGAATGTGATATCGGTCGTGCCGTCTTGCGAGACATTTTGCACAATCATGTCGACGTTGATGTTGGCATCGGCCAAGGGCCCGAAAATGCCTGCCGCCACGCCGGGCTGATCGCTAACACTAACCAGTGTGATCTTTGCTTCGTCACGGCTATAGGCGATGCCGCTCACCAGTTCCTTTTCCACGATTTCGTCCTCGTCACAAACCAATGTTCCAGGGGCCTCGGAAAAACTCGACAACACTTGCACGCGCACACGGTGTTTCATGGCCATCTCGACCGAGCGCGTTTGCAGCACCTTGGTGCCAAGCGACGCCATTTCTAACATTTCTTCGTAAGTAACTTTTTCAAGTTTCTTTGCGGATTTCACGATGCGCGGGTCAGTGGTGTATACGCCATCGACATCGGTGTAGATATCGCAGCGATCAGCCTTCAACGCGGCCGCCAACGCCACGGCCGTGGTATCCGAACCGCCACGGCCCAACGTCGCGGTGCGGTTGTCAGGGCCCACGCCCTGGAAGCCCGCAACCACAGGAACTTCACCCTGTTCCATGCGGCGGATCAATTCCGCACCCTTGATCTCCATGATGCGCGCTTTGCCATGGGCATCGTCGGTAATGACAGGGATTTGCCAACCCTGCCAGGAACGGGCATTCACGCCAAGTTCTTGCAAAGCAATAGCCAACAACCCGCTGGTGACTTGCTCACCGGTGGCAACCACGGTGTCGTATTCGCGCGCATCATGTAGGGGCGCGACTTGGGTGCAATATTCGACCAATTGATTGGTCACGCCCGACATCGCCGACACGGTAACCGCAACCTGATTACCGCGCTCAACCTCGACCTTTACCTTGCGCGCGACGTTCTTGATGCGGGCAATATCGCCCACCGACGTGCCGCCAAATTTCATCACAATGCGCGCCATCGTTGCGCTACCATGCTTTCGGTTATCGACGTGCTAAAGTCAGGCGGAGCGCCGCCAGAGCCCGCCAAGGGCGCGCATACATAACCAAAACGCCAAACCCTCACAAGGCAAAGAAAACTGCAGGATACCGCACCTTAACCTATAGAAAACAAGTCATTTTCCCAGGCCCACGACCCGGCCTATAGTGCCGCTGGCAGACGAGATATGGTCACCCATGAGCATCGCGGCACCACAGCACGCCTCCACGGCCTTGCCAGACGAGATCGCCAAGTTTTCGGCGATTGCAGACGAATGGTGGGATCCGCAAGGCAAGTTCAAGCCGCTGCACAAATTCAACCCCGAGCGCATCCGGTTTATCCGCGACCGCATTACGGACCATTTTAAGCGCGACCCAGCATCAGAACGCCCATGCCAGGGTCTCACGCTCCTAGATATTGGATGTGGCGGCGGGCTCATTGCCGAGCCCATGACGCGATTGGGATTTCAAGTGACCGGCATCGACGCTGCAGAAAAGAATATTACGGTTGCCCGGCTTCATGCTGCCCGCCATGGCCTCGATATTCATTATCAATGCGCGTCACCCGAACAATTAACCGATACGACCCTACGCTATGACGTGGTGCTCGCGCTTGAGGTCGTGGAACATGTAGCCGATGTAGACACCTTTTTAGCTGCCGCCGGGCAATTGGTAGCTCCTGGTGGAGCGATGATTGCAGCGACGCTCAATCGCACGCTGAAATCGCTGGCGCTTGCTAAGATCGGTGCGGAATACGTTTTGCGCTGGTTGCCGATCGGCACGCACGATTGGCGCAAGTTCGTTCGCCCGAGTGAACTTGCCGCAGGCTTGCGCGGTGCTGGGTTGGAGATGCGAGAATTGCGAGGCTTAAGCTTTGATCTGTTCAAAGATCAATGGACACTTAGTGGCGATCTGGACGTAAACTATATGGTTTTCGCCGCACGCCCGGCCTAAGGGCATTGAATAGCTTCAAGAGTGCGTACGTTTTTTGGGCCAGGGCAGCGCGTAAACATTGATCCCCTCATCGGTTAATTCCTTGGCCTGTTCGGGGGTTGCTTCGCCGTAAATGCCGCGTTCGGGGGTTTCGCCGTAATGAATCTTGCGGGCCTCATCCGGGAATTTATCTCCAACGTGATCAAAGTTTTTTTCAATGGTCTTGCGTAACTCGTTGAATGCTTCCGTCATCTTTGTCATCGCTTGCGTGACTTCAGCCGCGGGCTTTTCGGCTGGTACTGGCAACGACGGGGCTTTGCCCCTCTGCTTCGAGGTTGTGATTCGCGGTGATTGAATCGCCTTCTGCACTTTTGTGCTCCCGCACGTCGGGCATGTGATTTGGCCCGCCTTGACCAACTTTGTTGCGACCGAAGAGTTGCGAAACCAGGAATCAAACTGGTGTTCTCTGTCGCAGATGAGATCGTAAAGAATCATGGATTAATCCAACGGCCTTTGCGCTGATCTAAGGCTATGACACAAAAGTTGCAACATCAGGTAAATGCTTATGCGACGGTCTAGGACAGTGCGGGGCTAAAGGGCCTATTTAGCCCCAAAGATGGGATTTTAGCGCGAGCCTTGGCCACCTCGGCTGGATCAACATTGGCCAAAATCAGACCTGGCTCTTCGCCCCGATCCACAACCACCCCGCCCCAGGGATTAACGATCAACGCATGGCCGTAGGTCTTGCGGCCCCCCGCATGGGTCCCGGTTTGGGCCGGAGCGAACACAAAACACCCCGTTTCAATCGCACGGGCCCGCAGCAAAACATGCCAGTGGGCTTGGCCGGTTGCTCGAGTAAAGGCCGACGGCACAGTCAAGAAATGGCAACCTGCCTGGGCCAATTGACGAAAAAGGTGCGGGAATCGCAAGTCATAACAGATTGTCAGCCCTAACCGGCCCCAAGGAAGATCGACCGTAACGGCCTTCGTGCCAGGCTCGAACGTTCCACTCTCGTTGTAACGCTCTCCGCCATCCAAGGAGACGTCAAACATATGAATTTTGTCATAGGTTGCGGCGACGTCGCCGCTTGGATTTATGACGTACGTGCGGTTGGCAAGCTTGCCATCATCGCGGCGAACCGAAAGACTTCCGCAATGCAGCCAAATCTTGAGTTCGCCCGCGAGCGCCCTAAACGCCTTGAGGGCCGCATGCGTTTCTTCCGGCATGGCCTTGGCCATGGTGAGGGCCCGGCCCCATTCCATCATCGAGACATTTTCAGGCATCAAGACCAAACTGGCACCTTGCGCGGCGGCTTTGCGTGCCAGCCGCGAGGCCGTGTCAATGTTCGCGGCCATGTCATTGCCCGCGTTGACCTGCAAGCAAGCCGCAATGAACGGCATTGAGGCCCCGGCCATTAGGACCGCGCCAATAGAGGGTCGAGGCCACCCTGCTGATCCAACGCATAGAGGTCGTCGCAACCGCCTATATGCTTCTGGTCGATAAAAATTTGCGGCACGGTACGGCCACCCTTGGCACGTGCGATCATTTCTTGTTTTTTATCGCCGTCCATCATCACATCGATTTCAGCGAAATCGATGCCCTTCTGCCGTAGCAATTGCTTGGCGCGATGACAATAACCACAGAACGGGGAGGTGTAGATTTCGACTTTAGCCATGGCGGTTGGGCACTGGTTTATAAGATAGTGTAGGCTTCAGGAACGCAGGTGCAAGACCAAGCGTTGCCTGAAAACAAAGGCGTGATTTGGGAGAATTCATGTCGGTCCGGCGCATTATCCTTCTCAGTGGCGAGAGCGAAGGGCCCTTTCTTGCTGTGATCTTGATGGCCTACGACCGTGAGCTCGTGGTCGATTTGGTCCATACCAGCGAAGGGCTACAGGCCGCAATGGATGGCCCGTTGGAAGGCTGCCGCCTGATCTCGTTTTGCAGCTCGGTGATTGTGCCCGGTGAGAGACTGCAAAGCCTGCCCGGCCCCGCCTATAATTTCCATCCCGGCCCCCCAGAATACCCGGGGCGTTACCCAGCCGTGTTCGCCCTTTATGACGGCGCAGAGCACTTTGGGATTACAGTTCACGAAATGGCGGCAAAGGTCGATGCTGGGCCAATCGTGTCAGCAGACTGGTTTCAAATTCCTGATAACTGCGAACTCGCAAAACTTGAGGAAATGGCTTTCTCAATGTTGGCCGATAAATTCCGCACCATGTCGATTCATTTAGCAACCCTAACTCGGCCCATGGCGCGCATGCCCTACCGCTGGAGCGGGCGCAAAACGTCCAAGGCAGATTGCACCGCGTTGTGCCGCATCACACCGGATCTGACCCCGTATGAAATTGCCCGGCGCAAACGGGCCTGCGGGGCACATCTGATGGACGCAAACCCAGGTTAGTTTCCCGGTGCGGGAACGCGCGCCAAGACCAACACATCCACTGCTGCAGCGCCTGCGCGCAGCAAGGCCCGGGCACAGGCATCGGCCGTTGCCGACGTGGTCATGACATCGTCGATGAGAAGGACAGTCTTGCCCTTGATCACAGCTTGCCGCTGAGCCCTAAATGCACCAGCCACATTACGCCGCCGCTGCGCCCGGTCGAGCCCACCCTGGCTTGGCGTCGGACGCGTGCGTACCAGGGCATCCGCCAAAACCGGCTTTTGGGTTGCACGCCCTAGCGCATTGGCTAGCAATGCCGACTGGTTATAAGTCCGCAACCATAGCCGCCGCCAATGCAGCGGCACGGGCACGAGATAATCGGCTTCGGCAAGCACATCTGCGCCCTGGCGTTGCATCCATTTCACCAGGTGCGCTGCTGCATCGGTGCGGGCGGCATGTTTAAGTTTCAAAACAAGGGAACGGCCAGTCTCTCGATAAGTGAACACGGCACGGGCGCGTCGAAAGGCCGGGCGATCTTTCATGCAGGCCCCGCAGATCGCCTCGTCTTCGATCACGGCTGTTTCAAAGGGCAAGCAGCACACATGACAGAATGGGCGGGTGATAAACGTAAATTGCCCGAAACATTGCGCGCATAAGCTTCCGGGTTCATTGACAGAGGCATCGCAGGCCAGGCATTGCGGCGGCAATACGACATCCAGCAGGCCTCGCCCGAGGCGGCGAACCAAGCCATATCCGTTTGAGAGGGCTAGATGCATGCGTTTTCTTGGTAGGCCGTGCTTTTAAGCGCGCCACCCAGCATGCCATAAATGGGTCCATGTCGGACAGCATGATGGTATTCGATCGCATGGCCGTGCACCGCCACCGCGACCGTGCGGCAGCGGCGTTGGCTGGCGCTGACTTTCTATTTCGTGAGGCTGCCACACGATTGCTCGACCGCTTGGATGATGTAACCCGGTGCTTCCCCCTCGGACTCGACCTTGGTTGCCATAATGGCCAAATTGCTGATCTGCTTGGCAGTCATGCAAAGGTCGACAAACTTATCCAATGCGATGTTTCTGGCGGCATGGCCAAAGCCGCTGCAACCAAGGCCATCACCACGCTCGTTGCCGATGAAGAATCATTACCTTTCGCCGAAGCAACGCTTGATCTTGTTCTCTCGAATCTTTCACTGCATTGGGTCAACGACCTACCGGGGGCATTGGTTCAAATTCGCCGCGCACTGAAACCGGATGGCTTGCTGCTCGCGACCGTCTTTGGCGGCGAGACACTGAAGGAACTGCGCACCGCCATGATGGAGGCAGAAAGCGAAATCACCGGCGGCGCGAGTCCGCGTGTGTCGCCGTTCGTGGACGTACGCGATGCGGGCCAATTGCTCAATCGCGCCGGTTTTGCGTTGCCGGTCATCGACGCTGACTCCGTGAGCGTGACCTATACGGATCCGTTAAAGCTCATGGCTGATCTGCGCGCCATGGGCGAGACCAATGCCGTGCGCGAACGAAGCAAAACGTTCATGCGCCGCGATATGCTCGCCCGGGCGTGTGAGATTTACCGCGAGCGTTTCTCAGATGCGCGCGGTCGGGTGGCTGCCACGTTTCAAATTGTCACGCTGACAGGTTGGGCACCGCATCAATCGCAGCAAAAAGCACTACGCCCAGGCAGTGCAAAAAACCGCCTGGCCGATGCGCTGGCTACGACTGAAACTCATCTTGATGACAAAACCCCAACACCACGCCCGAGGCCGTCATGAAATTTAGCAAGCCATTGATTGAGGGAACGCTGATCAAGCGTTACAATCGCTTCTTCGCCGACGTGACATTGAAGGACGGCAAAGTTGTCACCGCTCATTGCGCCAACTCAGGCTCGATGTTGTCGGTGAAGGAGCCGGGCTCGCGGGTTTGGCTGACGCCCGTCGATAACCCCGAGCGCAAACTCAAATTCACATGGGAATTGATCGAAGTGTTCGGCGGGTTGGTGGGCATCAACACCAGTTACCCCAATCGCCTGGTCGCCGAGGCCATTGAGGCGGGCGAGATCAAGAGCCTCAAGGGTTACGACTCACTCAAACGCGAACAAAAGTACGGTAAGAATTCGCGCATCGACATTTTGCTCGAAAAAAAGGGCAAGCCGCCCTGCTACGTCGAAGTTAAAAACGTGACCATGAAACGCGCCGACGGCCCCAAACATCCAGCCCAATTCCCGGATTCCGTGACTGAACGTGGCACCAAGCACCTCAACGAACTTGCCGCCGTGGTCAAAGCTGGCGGCCGGGCAGTGATGTTCTATCTGGTGCAGCGCACCGACAGCCGTCGCTTCTCTTTGGCCGCAGATATCGATCCGGAATATGCCAAAGCCTTTGAAAAGGCAGCGAAAACGGGGGTCGAGGCGATGTGCTATAGTTGCGATATCACCACCGATGGTATAAGCATCGCCGCGCCGTTGACGATGGATTTACCTGGGTAAGGTCTTATCTATCGGTGAGTATAATGCGGCATAAACCTAAGCCGGTGCCCCGGCGAAACGAATGAACCTGGCAATGAGAGAAGCGGCCCTCCGCCGTCCCCGCGACGTCGAAATTCACGGACCCGAGGCCTTTGCGGCCATGCGGAAATCCGGACGGCTGACCGCGGAAATTTTAGATTTCATCACGCCCTTCGTACGCCCCGGCGTGACAACCGGCGAGATCGACCGCCTTTGCCACGAGTACCACACCGCCCACGGCGCCATTCCCGGCCCATTGAATTATCGCGGTTACCCGAAATCCATTTGCACCTCGGTCAATCACGTCGTCTGCCACGGCATTCCTGGTGATCGCATGTTGAAGGATGGCGATATCGTCAATATCGACGTCTCGCCTATCATCGATGGCTGGTATGGCGATTCCAGCCGTATGTATTTTGTGGGCGATGTCAAAATCAAAGCGCGCCGGTTGGTCGAGGTCACCTACGAAGCCCTCATGCGCGGCATCGCCGCGGTGAAGCCGGGCGCCACCTTGGGCGACGTGGGTTATGCCATTCAAAGCTACGCCGAGGGGCAGCGATTTTCGGTGGTGCGCGATTTTTGTGGCCATGGCATCGGCCGTGTATTCCACCAGCCACCCAACGTCATGCACTATGGCGAGCAAGGCGAGGGCTTGGTGCTGGAACCGGGCATGATCTTCACCATCGAGCCGATGGTGAATGCCGGGCGTTACGATACCAAAATTCTTGAAGATGGCTGGACCGCGGTGACGCGCGATAAGTCGCTCTCGGCTCAGTTCGAGCACACGGTGGGCGTGACAGAAACTGGCGTGGAGATTTTCACGCTCTCGCCCAAGGGCTACACCTGCGCGCCTTACGGCCCGGAAAACGAACCGGCGCCACCTCTGCCCTTCTGACGCATGACCAATAAGGGTCTCGCCGACGCTTCTGGCCAAGACCTTTTCTTGGATTCAAAAACCAATGACGGCGAGGCATCGCCCCATTATCTAGGCCATCGCCAACGCCTGCGTGAACGCTTTCTCAACGGCGGAGCCGAGAACCTGCCGGATTACGAGCTACTGGAACTGTTATTGTTCTCGGCGATCCCACGCAAAGACACCAAGCCCATCGCCAAGAACCTGCTCAAGCGGTTTGGCTCATTCGCGGAAGTGATTTCAGCCGATCCAGAAAAGCTGCGCCAAGTCGATGACATCAAGGATGTGGCGATTGTCACTCTCAAAGCCGTGCAAGCGGCAGCGCAGCGCCTGCTGCGCAGTAAGGTCACAACTGGGCTGGTCATCACGTCATGGAGCGCGTTGATTGAGTATTGCACCGCGCAGATGGCTTACAATGCCACTGAGCAATTCCGGGTTCTGTATCTGGATAAAAAGAATAAAGTTATCGCCGATGAAGAGCAGCAAAAGGGAACCGTGGATCACACGCCGGTTTACCCACGTGAGGTAGTCAAGCGAGCCCTGGAACTAAACGCTAGTTCGTTCATCATGGTTCACAACCATCCATCTGGTGATCCCAAGCCCTCGCAAACCGACATCGACATGACGCGACGGGTGAAAGACGCCGCCACAGCTGTTGGCCTGACGCTACATGATCATGTCATTGTCAGCCGGGGCGGCTCGGTGTCGTTTAAGACGTTGGG
>SHWP01000046.1 GCA_009693785.1 Rhodospirillaceae bacterium | reverse complement strand
AGTTCGGCCGCAAAAAGGCCCGCCGCAGCTTCCAGTTCTCGAAGCGCTAAGCGAACGCCTCACGATTTGCTGCAAAAAGGCCTGGTTGAACCGGGCCTTTTTCTTTTGGCCGCGCTTCCTCTAAGCTTGGCTCGTAGGCAAGGGGGCGGGAATGGCAAAACGGCATACTC
This sequence comes from Rhodospirillaceae bacterium, assembly GCA_009693785.1. Classification (GTDB taxonomy): domain Bacteria; phylum Pseudomonadota; class Alphaproteobacteria; order Rhodospirillales; family Rhodospirillaceae. Next base: position 25,461 of record SHWP01000046.1, on the reverse strand, counting down.
CAACAGATGTGGCCCGGCGCGGGTTTCTCACGGCCGTGGCATCGGCCAGCACGGCGTTGCCATTAACGGCGGCTGCCCAACCCAGTTCGGAGACGGCGCCAGACAAACGCGCCGCTCGCAAAGCAGCGGGTATTCCCACCCAAGCGCAAGTGGCTGCCGAGACCGCCCCGCCCAAATCTCTCGCCGCGTCACCCGCACAGTGCGGTGCGGATTTCATGGTCGAGGTGATGCAGTCGCTGAAGATCGACTATGTGGCCTCGAACCCCGGCTCAAGTTTCCGTGGGCTACAAGAATCTGTGATTAATTACGCCAACAATACTGCGCCGGAGTTTCTCACGTGTATGCACGAAGAAACCTCCGTTGCCATGGCGCACGGATATTTCAAGGCCTCGGGTAAACCCATGGCGGTGTTTGCGCACGGCACGGTTGGCCTGCAACATGCCTCCATGGCGCTCTACAACGCCTGGTGCGACCGGGTTCCGGTGATCACCGTGCTGGGCAACATCACCGATGCGACGCAGCGCCGGCCGGGCGTGGAATGGCTACACACCGCGCTCGACCCCGCCGTGATCGTGCGCGATTTCACCAAATGGGACGACCAGCCCGGCTCACTGCAGCATTTCGCGGAATCATTCGTGCGCGCCTACAAGCTTACCATGACACCGCCGATGGAGCCGGTGGTGGTGGTCGCCGACGCCGAACTACAGGAAGAACCGATCGCCAATCGCGCCGCGTTGAGTATTCCAAAATATGTCGCCTCAGCTCCGCCCCAGGGCGATGCAAACGCCGTCAAAGAAGCCGCGCGCTGGCTTGCCGGGGCGTCCAACCCCGTCATCGTCGTCGACCGGTGCGCGCGCACGCATGCCGGGATGGGGTTGTTGGTAGCACTGGCTGAAAGTTTGAATGCGCCGGTGATCGACCAGGCCAACCGCATGAACTTTCCCAACACGCATTATCTGTCGCAAAATGCGCGCAGCCGAAAATTGATCGAAGAAGCCGATGTGATTCTGGCGTTGGAGGTCAACGACGTTTGGGGATTGATCAACGAATACATCGACAACGAAGAACGCACCACCTTCGCCAAGACCAAGGCTGGAACGAAAATTATTACCATTAGCGCCAGCGAGCTTTACCTCAAATCCAACTACCAAGACTTTCAGCGTTTTGTGTCGGTGGATTTATCGATTGCCGCCGATGCCGAGGCAACACTGCCAGCGCTGACCGAAGCGGTGAAGCGCGCAATGACAGCGCAAGGCAAAAGCCTCGCGGCAGCGCGTGGCGATGAGATGCGCAAGAGCCATGCGGCTGCGCGCACGCGAGCACTGAGCGATGCCACCTATGCCTGGGATGCGAGCCCCATCAGCACGGCGCGGTTGGCAGCCGAACTGGGCGAGGCCATCAAGCGCGAGGATTGGGCGCTGGTTTCGCCCGATACCTTTATCAGCGGGTGGGCGCGGCGGTTGTGGGCGTTCGATAAATCCTATCAGTACCTCGGTGCGGCGGGCGGGCAAGGCGTGGGCTATGGCATGTCGGCGGCCGTGGGAGCGGGGCTTGCTAACCGCGCGCTGGGGCGCTTTTCGGTGAACATCCAAACCGATGGCGACTTGATGTATGCGCCCGGCAGCATTTGGACGGCGGTGCATCATAAAATTCCGTTGTTGTCAGTGATGCACAACAACCGCGCCTATCATCAAGAGACCATGCACATTCAACGCATGGCCAACCGGCACAACCGTGGCATCGAGCGCGCTCACATCGGCACGGTGATCGATAAGCCCTTCATCGACTACGCCATGCTGGCCAAGTCCATGGGTATGTGGGCCGAGGGGCCGATCACCGACCCCAAAGATTTGGGCCCGGCGCTGCGCCGCGCCATTGATGTCGTCAAGCGCGGAGAGCCCGCCTTGCTCGACGTTGTCACGCAGCCGAGATAGGGATGATGACCATGCGCAAATTTCTTTTAGTTTTTGTCCTGGCTGTACACGCAGGTTCATCGGCGCAGGCGCAAGTCGCCGAAGGCCGCGCGCTGTACATGAAAGTCGGGTGCTATCAATGCCATGGCACCGAAGGGCAGGGGGGTAACGCGGGCCCGCGTATCGCGCCCGGCCCCATGGCGTGGGAAGCCTTCGCGCAATTTGTACACAACACATCAGATGCCATGCCGCCTTATAGTGACGCGGTGTTGCCGGACATGGAACTCAAGGTCATTCACGCTTTTTTGCAGTCCATTGCGCAGCCAACGCCTGTATCGCAAATTCCGTTACTCAATGGCCAGCGCAAGTAATGGTGCAAGTCTTCATACTGAGGGCATAAGATAAACGCATGCGTAGTACGATCATATTTTTGTGGAGCGTTTTTGCGTTGGTGGCTCCTATGGCGGCACAGGGCCAGTCTTTGTCACTCACACAAGGCACCAATATTGCGTTGGCGGCATCGCCCGATGGAAAGCAAATCGTGTTGGATCTGCAAGGCACGCTGTGGGTCATGCCAGTAGCGGGCGGCGCGGCTAAGGCTATCACCGATCCCTTGGCCGATGCGCGTCCCTGGCAACTCATATGTTCATCCGGGGAATGCGGGCTAAGGTTAGGCCGCAATTCTACCTTGCTCACGCGGTCTGTGGGGAGTAATCAGGCGCACATTTTTTGACCCAGGTTTTGGCAGTGAAACCCACGATTTTCATTGATGGCGAGGCGGGCACCACGGGCCTGCAAATCCGGCAGCGGCTTGAGGGCCGCGCTGACATTTCGCTTGTCTCGATCGATCCGGCCAAGCGCAAGGATGAAGCCGCACGGGCTGAACTATTGAATGGCTCTGACATTGTTATTTTGTGTCTGCCTGACGCCGCCGCGCGTGAGGCGGTAAAACTGATCACGAATCCCAAGGTCAAGGTGATTGATGCCTCCACGGCGCACCGCGTCGCCGAAGGCTGGGTGTTTGGTTTTCCAGAGTTAGCGCCTGGCCAACGCGACAAAATCGCATCGTCCAAGCGGGTGACGAACCCTGGTTGCTATTCCACCGGCGCAATCGCGCTGATCCGCCCGCTGGTGGACGCTGGCGTGTTGAGCCCCAGCTATCCCATCACGATTAATGCCATCAGCGGTTACTCGGGCGGTGGCAAAGGGATGATCGCCGAGTTCGAGAACGAAGCGGAACCCACCTACACCACGGTGCCGTTCCGTTTGTATGCGTTTGAGCAGATGCACAAACACGTGCCCGAAATTCAAAAGTGGGGCGGGCTGTCGCTGCGGCCCTGTTTCGCGCCCTCGGTTGGCCGCTATGCCCAAGGTATGCTGGTGGAAGTGCCGTTGCATTTGTCGTTGCTGCAAGCCGGGCCGAAGATTGTCGACATTCATGCGGTGCTGAAGAAGCACTATGCAGGTGCGAATTTCGTCTCGGTGGTGCCGCTTGAACAATCTAAGGCCATCAAGACTTTGGCCCCAGAAGGCTTGAACAACACCAACCACATGAAGCTGTTTGTATTGGGCTCTGATACGAGCGGTCAGGCGCGGCTGGTGGCGCAACTCGATAACCTGGGCAAGGGCGCCTCGGGCCAATCGGTGCAATGCATGAACATCATGCTCGGTTTGCCTGAAACCACAGCGCTGAAATAGTGATCATGCAACAGCCCATCATCTTGCCGTGGAAAGGTGTGCGCCCCACCGTTGCGGCCGATGCCTTCATTGCGCCCAATGCCACGCTGATTGGCGACTTGGTCATCGGCGCGCGTTCGAGCATCTGGTTCAACGTCGTGATGCGCGCCGATGTGAACTACATCCGCGTTGGCGAACGCACCAACATTCAAGACGGCACCATCGTGCATGTCGCCACTAACGATGGCCCGACGTTGATCGGCAACGATGTGCTGATCGGTCATGCCGCCATCATTCACGGCTGTACGTTGGAGGATGGCTGCTTTGTCGGCATGGCTGCGACCGTTATGGACGATGCGGTGGTGGAAGCGGGCGCCATGGTGGCTGCAGGTGCCCTGGTGGGGCCTGGTAAGCGGGTGCCCAAAGGCCAACTGTGGGCAGGCACCCCGGCCAAATTCATGCGCGAGCTTAAGCCCGACGAAATCGCCAGTATGAAGGTGCAAACCGGGCGCTACGCCGATTTGGCCGATGCCTACAGGGCCATGATTGCGGCAGAAACGCGGCGCTAGCCCATATTTTGCTGCTGTTGTCACGTCAGTGTCATTTGCAGGCGGCGCGCAAGTCCTTACATTGAAGCGGTCGAATTGGACGGGACACCATGCGAACCTTGATCGCGCTCGCCTTACTAAGTTTGCTGCCGGGAGCATCGGCTGCCGCGCAACAAGCATGCGCGCACGGTGCGCTGGATACCCGTTACTGCGACGCCGATGGCGACATGGTGCCTGATGTGCCCACCGACCCAAAACAACTGCTCGACCCTGACACATTGATTTACTCTTATACGCCTCTGGAAGACCCCTCCGTCTACGCCAAGATGTGGGACGGTTTTATTGTCCACATGGAAAAGACGACGGGCAAGAAGGTGCGCTTGTTTCAAGTGCAGTCTAATGCCGCTCAGCTTGAGGCCCTTCGCTCGGGCCGCTTGCATGTCACTGGCGTCAATACCGGCAGTGTTCCGGTGGCGGTGAATTGCACGGGCTACGTGCCGTTCTCGATCATGGCTGGTCCTGCCGGCATCCATAGTTATCATATGGAAATTATCGTGCCCGCGGGCTCGCCCATTCAATCGCCCAAAGACTTGAAAGGCCGCACGGTCGCGTACACCTCGCCCACGTCCAACTCGGGCTTCAATGCGCCAGCTTTTATTCTCGAAAGCGAGTTCGGCTTGAAGGTTGATGCCGATTACAAGACCACATTCTCGGGCAAGCACGACAACTCGATCTTGGGCGTGGTCAACGGCGACTACGAAGCCGCAGCGGTAGCCAGCACGGTCTTGGACCGAATGGCGGCGCGCAAGGCCTATGACCCCGCCAAGATTCGCAGCATTTTCAAATCGAAAACCTTCCCGACCACGGCCTATGGTTATGCCTATAATCTCAAGCCGGAATTGGCCGAAAAAATTCGCCAGGCGTTTTTTACCTATGACATGGGCCAAGATCAGGCCATGCTGAAGGAGTTTCCGGGGCAGGAGCACTTTGTGCCCATGGACTACAAAACGACTTGGCAAATCGTGCGCGAAATCGATGCCGGCACGGGTGTTAAATACGACTGCAAGTAACGAAGAAAAGGCGAGGGGAATGACCGTGATCGTGCGTTGCGTTGCTGTATTGATGTGGCTGGCCATGCCTTGTGCGGCGCAGGCGGCGGAAGACCAAAACTGCCCGCATGGGTCGCTTGATAAGCGTTATTGCGACCGCGACGGCGACTTGGTGGCCGATCTGCCCACCGACGCCAGCGATGTTCTTGACCCCAAGACCATCATCTTTTCCTACACGCCGATTGAAGACCCGGCCATGTGGCAAAACGCTTGGGCGCGTTTTCTCGATCACCTGCAAACCGTCACCGGCCGCAAGGTTACCTTCTTCCAAGTGCAGAATTATGCCGCCCAACTGGAAGCCTTACGTTCCGGGCGCTTGCATGTGGCCGGTGTAAACGCGGGCTCAACGCCGGTGGCCGTCAACTGCGCGGGGTTTGTGCCCGCCATTCAATTAGGCACCGAGACGGGCTCATGGGACTACACGATGGAAATCATCGTGCCAGCCAATTCACCTGCCAAAACCATCACCGACCTCAAGGGCAAGACCATCGCGTTCGTGTCGCCCACGTCTGCGACGGGCTTCAAGGCGCCGACGACGCTACTGAAAACCGAGTTCGGCATGGAGTTGGATCGTGATTATAAGTCGCGGTTTACGGGCAAGCACGAAACTTCCATCGTCGGTGTTGCCAATGACGACTACGAGGCCGCCGCAGTTGCAGGTGCGCTGATCCCCCGCATGGCCGCGCGGAACGTGATTGATGCCAGTCGGCTCCGGGTCATCTACACCTCCGATCCGTTTCCTGGCACGGCCTTTGGCTATACCAACCGGCTGAACCCTGAACTGTCGGCAAAGATTCGCGAGGCGTTTCTCAGTTACGATTGGATGAATGATGAGAAACTCAAGCGCGAATTACCCGAGGTCACCCGTTTTATCTCCACGTCCTATAAGGATGAATTCGAGATGATCCGTAAAATCGACACCGCCAGCGGCGTGACTTACGATTGCAAATAAGTGCCCGCCGGGCATTTATCCACAGCCTGGGGACAACTCGCAGACATTGATTGCAAAGGCCAAACGCCATCGGCAGCATGGCCCGCCGGGAAATTCACTGTCAGTTGCGGGTCAATGCCCTCTCTTCATCTTGAAAATGTCGTCAAGCGCTATGGCGCGGCCACGGGTGTGCCCGGTGCGGGCAATGAAGCGCTCAAGGCGGTGTCGTTCATCATCCCCGAGGGCCAAATCGTCGCGTTGATTGGCCCCTCAGGCGCGGGCAAAAGCACACTGATTCGCTGTGTCAACCGGCTGGTGGAACCCACCACGGGGCGCATTCTGTGGGGTGATGTGGATTTGGCCGCGCTTGATCGCGGCGAGTTGCGCAAGATGCGCCGCAAGATCGGCATGATCTTCCAAGAGTTCGCGTTGATCGACCGGCTCACTGTCATGGAGAATATTCTCTCGGGCCGGTTGGGCTATGTCGGGTTTTGGCAAAGCTGGCGGCGGAACTTTCCGCAATCCGACATCGACGAAGCATTTCGCCTGCTCGACCGTGTGGGTCTTGCGGGCTACGAGGACAAACGCGCCGATGCATTGTCGGGCGGGCAGCGGCAACGGGTTGGCATCGCGCGTGCACTGATGCAAAACCCCGAACTGCTGCTGGTTGATGAACCGACCGCAAGCCTCGATCCTAAAACCTCGCGCCAGATCATGCGGCTGATCGCCGAGTTGTGCCGCGAACGCAAACTCACCGCCATTGTGAATATTCATGACGTGCCGCTGGCCAAGATGTTCGCCGAGCAAATTATTGGGCTGCGCGAGGGCCGCGTGGTGTTCAACGGCACGCCAGAGGAGCTAACGGGTGAAGCACTCACCAGCATTTATGGTGCGGAAGATTGGGAAGAGGCGGGCCAGCGCGCGCTGATGAAATTTGTGCATCACGCCGCCGATGCCCCCAAGGTCGATCAAGAACGCTTGGCGGGCCTGCGCTAATGGCCGAGGTTGTGATCAGCTCGCCTGGTGCGCGCCGGACCTGGCGCCGCCCGCCGCTGATTTCTAATCCCCGCCTGCGCTGGTTCCTATGGATTAGCGTTGCCATTTATTTAACGGCAGCCTTTGGCACGCTTGATCTCAATTGGACACGCATTGCCCAAGGGTGGGAGCGAGGTCAGCGATTTCTCAATGGGTTTTTTCCGCCCGACTTCACCTCGCGCCAGGACGCCATCATTGACGGCGTGCTGGAAAGTTTATGGATGGCCTTTGCCGCCACAGTGGTGGGCATCATTCTGTCAATTCCCATCGGCGTGGGAGGGGCGCGCAATTTAGTGCCGCCGCCGGTGTATATGGTATGCCGCTCGATCATGGCGGCCTCTCGTACTCTGCCGGAAATTTTGGTGGCAATCTTCTTCGTCAAACTTTTTGGCTTTGGCACCTTTGCCGGGTTCATGACATTGACCTTCGCCACCATTGGCTATTTCGGAAAACTGTTGGCTGAGGACATTGAATCCGCCAGTCAATCGCCACTGGAAGCCATGCGCGCGGTGGGCGCCTCATGGTTGCAGCGCTTGAATTACGCCGTGCAACCCTTGGTGATGCCGCGCGCCATTGGCATCGCAATCTATCGCCTCGACATGAACTTCCGCGAATCTGCGGTCATTGGCATCGTCGGTGCTGGTGGCATTGGGGCAACGCTGAACACGGCATTCGACCGCTATGAATATCCATCGGCGGCGGCCATCTTGCTGGTGATTATTCTGATCGTGTTGGGCTCGGAATATACGTCGGCGTTTTGTCGGAAGCTGGTGCGCTGATGCCCACTGTCGTTCATAACGGGGCCAGGCATTGGCAGCGCTACGGCACCGAAGCTAGCCTTAAACGCTGGGTGGCATGGCTGATTGCCACGGCAGTCTTTGCGTGGTGCTGGCAGAAAATTTCGGTAGGAACCGAATGGTCGTTTGTGCTTGATGCCCCAGCTCAGGGCGCAGACATTCTCGACCGCATGCTGCCGCCCGAGTGGGCTTACGCAAACACGTTATGGCGGCCCATGTGGGACACCCTCAACATGGCCACCTTAGGCACCATGATGGCTGTCGTCATTGCCGTGCCCCTCGCGTTTTTGGCAGCGCAAAACACCACGCCAAGCGCTGCCTTCGTTCGCCCGCTAGCACTGCTGTGTATCGTCGCCTCGCGGTCCATTAACTCAGTTATTTGGGCGCTGGTGCTTGTGCTTGTGCTGGGGCCTGGCGTGTTGTCGGGCACTATCGCTATTGGTCTGCGCTCCATCGGCTTCATTGGAAAATTACTATACGAGGCCATTGAAGAAATCGACCGCCGCCCGGTCGACGCCATTTCATCCACCGGCGCTAGCCAAAGCCAAGTGATTGCTTATGGTGTCGTGCCGCAGATCATGCCGATATTCGCGGGTATTGCCGTGTTCCGCTGGGACATCAACATCCGCGAATCAACCATTCTCGGATTGGTTGGCGCGGGCGGCCTGGGCCTGCAACTGAACTCGGCGATTGGTAATTTAGATTGGAGCCGGGTCAGCGTCATTCTGCTGTCGATCTTCGCCACGGTGATCGTCAGCGAATGGGTCTCGGCGCGTATCCGCCAAGCCGTGACGTAGGCATCGCTCGCGTCAATTCGCCGCTAAGCGGTAGTCGGTGAATTGGCCTGCGGGCTTGAAGCCTATGCGCTCATAAATTGGCTTGCTGGCCGCATCTACCTGAACGAAGGCGGTGGTTTGCCCGGTGCGCTTGGCATCGCGTAAGGCTGCGATCAACAGCGCCGGTGCATAGCCTTTGCCGGCTGTAGATGAATCGGCCACGATATTCGACAACCCCACGACGCCATGGGCGTAATACGTCTCGGCCGTGGCGACGGGTTTGTCACCGGCATAGCCCACATACAGTTTCATCGGTGCATTCGGCGTGACGATGGCGATGCTGGCATCGGTGTAAAAATCGGCGATATGCGGGTTGGGTGGCTTGGTCGCGGCACTCACGAGCCCCGCGAAATCCAGCACGCCTTGTTTGTTGGAAATGCGTTTGATGTCGAGCCCGTCAACGGCAGTCCCTGCCAATTTCAAATCTTTCAACGGCAGGATCATGCCCCAGGTTTCACTGGTTTGGGCCAAGCCCATACCCTTCAGGGTGTCTTCCAAAGCGCCGCGTCCCGAGAGGGGCCCCAGAGTCCATGTAAACGGAACGGCTGAGCCCTTCTTGCGGAAGTGATTGATCGCGGCTTCCATGCGAGCCGCACCGTAACGTGGGTGCAGCGCGCAGCGGCCGATCTTGTTGAAGGTATCGCTGGGCAGGCCGCTATCGATGAGCAGCAAGTCGGGTGTATCTTGCACCACGGCATCTTTCCGGCCTTTGGCCAAGAAGACGAGATGGTCCCAAAGGTTAGCTTCCATAGCTTTGGCGGCTGCGGTCATTGCGGTAAATCCCACAATTGTTTCGCCTCAAAACTATAATCCATTGAGGCTCTTTGGAAAAGCTATAACCACAGATAGGTAAACGATTGATTGTGGGCAAAAGTTGCACCCAATCTATTGAATTTAATATCGAATGTAGAAATAAAAACGCCCCGGCTAGCTCAGGCGTGCCTTGGCGTAGGTGCCCGGTGCATCTTCGACAACTGTGAGTTTTCCACTTCCGGGTGTTCGCGCGGCAACTTTGCTGCCCGACTTGGGTTTGAGCCAAGCTTCCCAATCGGTCCACCACGAGCCTGGGTTTTCCTTGGCGGCAGCCAGCCATTTCTCGGCCGAGGAACCAAGCTTGTCGTTGGTCCAATAGCCATACTTGTTGGCGACTGGCGCATTCACAACGCCCGCAATGTGCCCGGAACCCGACAGTACAAAACGCGTCGGGCCTTTCAGCAACTTCGTGCCCTCGAAGGTCGAGGCCCAAGGGGCGATGTGGTCTTCCTTGCAGCTGACAAAGTAAGAGTGCAGGTCGATGGTGCGCAGATCAATCGGCACGCCGCCCAGCGTAATGCCGCCCGGTTTCACCAAATTGTTCTCAAGGTACATATTGCGCAAATAGAACGAATGCATTGCTTTGGGCATGCGCGTGGAATCGGAATTCCAGTAGAGCAGGTCAAAGGGGAAGGGGTCTTTGCCCAGCAAGTAGTTGTTCACCACGAACGACCAAATCAAGTCGTTAGAGCGCAGCAAATTGAATGAGGTCGCCATGTCGGCGCCTTCCAAAAAACCGCCCGCTTCGTCCATGCGTTTCTCAAGGCTTTCGACTTGCTGGTCGTCGATAAACACGCGGATATCGCCGACTTCCTTGAAATCCGTCAGCGCGGTGATGAATGTGGCTGAGGCGAGGCTGCTGTCTTTCTTGGCCTTGAGGTAGGCCAGCGTCGCTGCCAAGAGCGTGCCGCCAATGCAATAGCCGACGATGTTGATTTGCTTCACACCGCAGGCTTTTTTCGCCGCCTCAATGGCGCCAATGGCGCCTTCGAGCATGTAATCCTCGAAGGATTTTTTCGACAGTTTTTCGTCGGGGTTGACCCAAGACACGATGAATGTGGTGTAGCCCTGGTCGGTCAGCCACTTCACCAGCGAATTTCTGGGCCGCAAATCGAGGATGTAATACTTGTTGATCCACGGCGGCATGATCACCACGGGCGTTTCATAAACCTGCGTGGTGGTGGGGTTGTATTGGATGAGCTGGATCAGGTCGTTTTGAAACACGACCTTGCCCGGCGTGGCTGCGACATTTTCCCCGACCTTGAAGGCGTTCTCGTCGGTCATGGAGATGCGCAGGCGGCCCTTGCCCTTCTCCAGATCCTCCAACATGTTTTGTAGGCCTTTGACCAAGTTCTCGCCCTTGGTTTCGGCCGTTGCGCGCAGCACTTCGGGGTTGGTCAGGGCAAAATTGGTGGGCGCGATCGCATCGATGAACTGCTTGGTATAAAAATCGACCTTGCGGCGGGTCTGATCATCCAGGCCTTGGACCTCGTCCACGGTCTTTTGCATCCATTGCGATGACAGCAAGTACGACTGCTTGAGGAAATCGAACACGGCGTTTTGCGACCAAGCCTCGTCCTTGAAGCGGCGGTCGGCCTTGTCGGGCTCGATGGCCGGGGTGGTTTCCTGGCCCAGCATGCGCATGGTGGTATTGTGCCATAGGTCCATGTAGCCGCGCCAAAGGTTGGCTTGGGCCTCCATCATCTGGGCCGGATTGGCCATCATTTTGGCGGTCATTTCCATGAACGCCTGGCCGACATTCGTGGGATCGCCCATGCCCGGCATAGCGCCACTTTGGCCATTGCGAGACATAAAATCGGCCAGGAGGCGCTGCGAGCGTTCAGCGATGTTTGTGATGATTCCGGCCATGTCCTCGGGCTGGGGTGTGGTTTTGGAGGCTCCGGGGCCGGAGCTGGTCGTGGTTTGTTCAGCCATGAAACGGGCGTTTTTTTGATGTTTTTAAGGGGTGGATCGCGGTATGCATTAGTAGCCGGTTAAAGGAATGTCCAGCATCTGTTTCGCAGTTGCGAAATGCCTTTTTGCTGGGGCACAAAATCAGCTCGTAAGGTAATGAAGCATCTGTTTGTAACCATCTAGAAATAAACAGAAAAATATTCACACTGAGGCGTATCATGATGAGCCAAATTCACCCTGAAAATCTGTCCTCACGCCGCATGCTCATGGTGGCGGTACTGATTTTGGCGACCGGCCCCCTGTCGGCCTGCTCGACCGTTCAGAAGGGCTGGAAGAGTACCAAAGAGGCCGTCACCGGACTATTCGGCAGCGACGACAAAGCAAGCCCGCCGCCTGATACTGCAACGGCTGACAGCTCAGCGCCGGCACCCGCTACGACTGGAGTCACCGGAATATTCACCTCGGGGACCAGTACTGGCGCATTTGCCTCGACGTCGAATTTACCGCCGAGCCTGTCCTCAGTCCCAACGACTGTCCCGACGCCTCCGTCAAGCGCAGAGCAACGTGCGCAAGCTGTTGAGGGCTTGATTGCTGACCGTGCCAAGGCCGATTACACCGAGCAAGGTGGCCGCCGCGAGCCGGTGACTGTGCGCCCGCTCAACGAGACCACCTCGACGCCAAGCGATGTTGCGGCCAATGGCGCGCCGCCACGGCCCCAAGCAGCACCCGCTCAGCAGGTCACGAGATTAGAAAATGTACCGCCACGCACCACCGCTTTGGCTGAACGGTTAGGGGCTGCGCCACCGCCAGCCCCGGCTGGTGCATCGGGCGAGGCAATGCCGAGCCCAACACCATCACCGACGCCTGCTCCGACAGCGCTACGCGCATCAGGTAGCGCACCGTCTGTTCCCCGCGCGCCCGTGCAGCGCCTCGTGCCGCAGAACAGTTACATAGCTGACTATAGTGATGATACGATCGTGATCGATAGCAGCGGTGTTCGCGGGCGTAACAACGCGCGCGGGACTCAATTGGCCGGTCTGCCCAGCGCTGGCTTTGATCCTGGCAATTCCTCGGTCTCAAGCGAAGTCGGCACGATTTCATTTTCCCAGGGCAGTGCGGCGTTATCGGCCGACGCCAAAGCCATCCTGGCTGATGTCGCCCGCCTCCGGGCGCAGATGGATGGTGCGATCCGCATTGTTGGCCGCGGCAATCAAGCTGCGGCGCGCGCCAGCGCGATTAGCCGCGAGTTACGGCGGTTGGGCGTTCCGGCCACCAGGCTTTATGACGGTGGGGCCGATCGCACGATGCTGGGCGATGAGGCGGACATTTATCTGGATTACTAAATATCTGGATGACTAAACATCTTGACGAATTGCGCCGCGAAGAGCACCCCTTCAACTGCCAAGCATTTTCAACTGATTAGGGCAACTTTCGCCCTGATCCTGCCGTTAAGTTCCGGCACTAAGTAACGTTAGGTCCAATTAGAGAAGGTTCCCATGGAGTCCGAGTTTCATCGCATTAAACGCCTGCCGCCCTACGTGTTTGCCGAAGTAAACGCGATGAAGGCCAAGGCGCGAGCTGCGGGCGAGGACATCATTGACTTAGGCATGGGCAATCCCGATCTGCCCACTCCGCAGCATATTGTCGATAAGTTGTGCGAAGTGGCCCAAGACCCCAAAGCGCACCGCTATTCTGCCTCGCAAGGCATCAAGGGCCTGCGCAAGGCTTTTGTGAATTATTACCAGCGCCGCTTCCATGTCTCGCTCGACCCAGACAAAGAAGTGTGCGTGACCATCGGCTCGAAGGAAGGGCTGGCCAATTTGGCTTCGGCGATTACTGGGCCGGGCGACATTATTCTCACGCCCAATCCATCGTACCCAATCCATCCCTTCGGTTTCATCATTGCCGACGGCACGGTGCGTTTCCTTCCCTACGTTCCCGGCCCCGATTTCATGGCCGCACTCGACCGCGCCGTGCGCAACTCGGTGCCCAAGCCCATGGCGCTGATCTTGAACTACCCGTCCAATCCCACAGCCATGGTGGCAAGCTTGGATTTCTACGGCCAAGTGGTGGATTTCTGCCGCCACCACGGCATCTACATTTTGTCAGATCTTGCCTACGCCGAGATTTATTTCGACGGCAATCCGCCGCCCTCGGTGCTGCAGATTCCAGGCGCGAAAGATATCTGCATTGAGTTCACGTCTATGAGCAAAACCTACAGCATGCCTGGCTGGCGCGTGGGTTTTGCGGCGGGCAATCGCACGCTGATCAACGCGTTAACGCGCATTAAGTCGTACCTCGATTACGGCGCATTCACCCCCGTTCAGGCCGCAGCGGCCACCGCGCTCAATGGCCCGCAAACGTGCGTCGAAGAGACCCGCCAAATCTACAAAGAACGCCGCGATGTTTTGGTGGAGGGCATGGCCCAGGCCGGTTGGATCATCCCATCGCCGCCAGCCTCAATGTTCGCCTGGGCGCCGATCCCCGAGCCGTTCAAGCATTTAGGCTCGCTGGAATTTTCCAAGCTGTTGCTCACCGAGGCCAATGTTGCGGTGTCCCCAGGCACGGGCTTTGGCGAAAACGGCGAGGGCTTTGTGCGCATCGCATTGGTCGAGAACAAGCACCGCATCCGCCAGGCTGTGCGTAGCATCCGCACGTTTTTCGGTAATGCAGGCGGGGCCCTGAAGAACTTCGACGCTAAACGAGCCGCTGCCTCGTGAGCGCCCCATTAAAGATCGCCATTGCCGGCCTCGGCACCGTTGGGGCTGGCACCCTGAAGCTACTCAGCACTAATGCTGAAGTGATTGCTGCCAAATGCGGCAGGCCAATTTCAGTCACAGCAGTGAGCGCGCGCGAGCGCACGAAAAGCCGCGGCGTCGATGTATCGGCGATCCGCTGGTTCGATGACCCTGCCGCCATGGCCAATGAGGCCGACGCCGATGTGATCGTTGAGCTAATCGGTGGGGCTGAGGGTGCGGCGCGCAAGACTGTCGATGCGGCACTCGCCAAAAAGCGCCATGTCGTCACCGCCAATAAGGCGTTGTTGGCGCACCATGGTGTCGCACTGGCGACAACGGCTGAAAAAAGCGGGCTGACGCTGGCTTACGAAGCGGCCGTAGCGGGCGGTATTCCCATCATCAAGGCGCTACGCGAAGGTTTGGCGGGCAATACCATCCAGCGCGTCTACGGCATTCTCAACGGCACCTGCAACTACATCCTTACCACCATGCGCGCGACGGGGCGCGATTTCGTCGATGTCCTGAAAGAAGCGCAAAGTTTGGGTTACGCCGAGGCCGACCCGTCATTCGATGTGGATGGCGTCGATGCGGCCCATAAGTTGGCCATTCTTGCCAGCGTTGCCTTTGGCACCGAGGTCGATTTCAAGGGCGTGCATGTGGAAGGCATCCGGCGCATCACTGCGCTCGATATCACTTACGCAGAACAATTGGGCTATCGCATCAAACTGATTGGCTTGGGCGCGCGCACCAATGGCGGCATTGCTCAGCGGGTTTATCCTTGCCTGATCGCGCCTGATTCACCTCTGGCCGCTGTCGAGGGCGTCTTCAACGCTGTCGTTACCGAAGGCGATTTTGTCGGCCGCTCGGTGCTTGAAGGCCGAGGCGCCGGTGCGGGGCCCACCGCATCTGCCGTGGTGGCCGACCTGATCGACATTGCCTCGAACCGGCGCGTGCCGACATTTGGCGTGCCGGTGGCGGCGCTGAAAAAACTCAAGACTGTTCCCGTGGCCGAGCGGGTGGGCGCCTATTATGTGCGCCTGGTCGTGCTCGACCGGCCCGGCGTGTTCGCCGACATCGCCTCGGCTTTCCGTGACGCCTCGGTCTCAATGGAATCGGTGCTACAGCGCGGCCGCAATGCCAATGCGCAAGTCAATGTTGTCATTATTACACACGATACTCAGGAAGCCTCGCTAGTGCGGGCCTTGCAGAAGCTTGAGGCCAACGCGGCTGTCGTCGAGCCGCCGCATATGATCCGCATCGAACGGTTTCCGGCGCCATAGATGAGAGACCTGGGGGAATAGGAATGTCGCTACAGCTTGATTCTACTTTTGCCAATGTCCTGGAACGCAACTTGGCGTTGGAAACGGTGCGTGTCACCGAGGCCGCAGCGCTTTCCGCTTCGCGGTTAATGGGGCGCGGCGATGAAAAAGCCGCCGACCAAGCCGCCGTCGATGCCATGCGCAAGGCACTCAATAGCTTAAATATCAATGGCACGGTCGTGATTGGCGAAGGCGAGCGCGATGAAGCGCCCATGCTGTACATCGGCGAAAAGGTCGGTTCGGGCGAGGGGCCAAAAATAGATATCGCTCTCGATCCACTCGAAGGTACGACGATCACCGCTAAAGGTGGCGCCAATGCCCTGGCGGTCATTGCCATGGCCGAAGCTGGCAATTTTCTCAATGCACCCGATGTCTACATGGACAAGATTGCAGTCGGGCCGGGCCTGCTCGAGGGTGTCATCGACCTTGATTTTACGCCCGAAAAAAATCTCACAAACCTTGCCAAAGCCAAGAATTGTAAGTTGGCGGATCTGTTGGTTTGCATTCTTGACCGCCCGCGCCATGCCGACTTGATTGCCAAGGTGCGCGCGTCGGGTGCGCGCATCATGTTGATTTCCGACGGCGATGTCTCGGGCGTGATCGCCACGGCACAACCGGACTCTGGGGTCGATATTTACATGGGTTCGGGCGGCGCGCCCGAGGGCGTGCTGGCCGCTGCGGCACTGCGCTGCATTGGCGGTCAGATGCAAGGCCGGCTGATATTCCGTAACGATGATGAAAAAGGCCGGGCGCGAAAATTGGGGATCACCGACCTCAATCGTAAATATTCCATGCTCGATATGGCCAAGGGCAACGTGATGTTCGCAGCCACGGGTGTCACCAATGGCGCGATGCTCAAGGGCGTGCGGCGCATGCCGGGCGGTGCAGTCACGCATTCGTTGGTGATGCGCTCGAAGTCGGGCACCGTGCGTTACGTCGAAGCCCATCACCGGCTCGACGGTGACGCCAAATAAATTTGTCCCCTAATGTCGACAACGATAGGCCCATCGCTGTTCGATAACGTCACTTCTTTAGGCGGGCGTCAGTGGCGGCTGCATCCTGTCGATAACCGCGCCGTCGAGGACATGACTCTCCACGCGGGTGTGAGCGATGTGTTAGCCCGCATACTTGTCGCGCGTGGCGTGACAACCGACATCGCACAAGATTTTCTGCACCCCACACTCAAAGCCTTGATGCCAGACCCCAGCACACTGGCTGGAATGGATGAGGCGGTAGCGCGGCTTGTTCGCGCGATTACATCGGGTGAAAAAACCGCAGTGTTTGGCGATTACGACGTCGATGGCGCCACATCCTCGGCCTTGCTCAAGCGATTCTTCCGGGCAATAGGCATAGATCTTGTTGTCTATATTCCCGATCGCATGAAAGAGGGCTATGGGCCAAACGCGGGCGCCATGCGGCACTTGGCCTCGCAAGGTGTGAAGGTCGTCATCACGGTTGATTGCGGCATTTCCGCCTTCGAGCCCTTGGCTGTGGCCAGGGAAGTGGGGCTTGATGTGATTGTCGCCGATCACCACAAAGCCGAGCCCATACTTCCACCTGCCGCAGCGGTCATCAACCCCAACCGCTTAGATGATACGAGCAAGCAGGGCCATCTCGCCGCGGTTGGCGTGACGTTTCTGCTTGTCGTCGCGCTGAGCCGGGCATTGCGGGCTGCGGGTTGGTATCAAAGCCAAAACATCACCGAGCCCGATTTGAGGCAATGGCTGGATATTGTGGCCCTTGGCACGGTGGCCGACGTTGTGCCGCTGATTGGTTTGAACCGCGCTTATGTCGTGCAGGGTTTATCGGTGCTGGGCCGCGAAGCAAATGCAGGGTTTTCCGCCTTGCGCAAAGTTGCCGCGATTGATTCCGAGGCGAGCACCTATCATTTGGGGTTCATCTATGGCCCGCGCGTCAATGCCGGTGGGCGCGTCGGCCAGGCGGACTTAGGCGTGCGGTTGTTGTCGACGGACGATGCCGATGAAGCCACGGCCTTGGCGATGCGGCTTGATGACCACAACCGCGCGCGTCAGGAAATCGAAGCGGCGGTCTTGGCCGAAGCCATTGAGCAAGTCGAAACCAGAAACACAGATGCGGCCGTGCTGTTTGCCATCGGGCAATCCTGGCATCCGGGCGTGATTGGTATTGTCGCCAGCCGCCTGAAAGAACGCTATGGCCGGCCCACATGTGTCGTGGCACTTGATGGGGGCATGGCCAAGGGCTCGGGTCGTTCGGTCAAGGGTGTCGACTTGGGCCGGGCCGTGTTGGCGGCGCGCGATGTGGGGCTTTTGTTCAACGGCGGTGGCCATGCCATGGCCGCGGGCTTCACGGTGGAAGAGAAACGGCTGTCCGCGTTCACTGAGTTCATGGTCAATCATGTTGCAGCTCAAGTGGCATCGGGTGGGGTTGTGGCCACGCATGGGCTTGATGGCGTTTTGTCCCTCGATGCCGTCACGACGGAGTTCGCGCAGATGCTGTGTGACCTGGCCCCCTATGGCGCGGGTAATGATGAGCCACGTTTTGCCGTCGTCGATGCACAAGTCGCCAAGGCCGATATTGTCGGTTCGGGGCATGTGCGGTGTTTTTTGACTGGACGCGGCGGCGGACGGCTAAAAGCAATCGCGTTCCGAAGCGCTGATTCTGACTTAGGTGTTGGTCTGCTCAACGCTAAGGGCCGTATTGTTCACCTCACGGGTACAATTCGGCTCGAAACCTGGCAGGGCCGAACCAATCCACAACTTGTCATTGATGACGCTATGTTCGCTGCCTGAGCCAGTTTGGCCCTGAAATATCACCGGATTCCTGCCGTTGACGGGCTCCTATCCGGCATGCCAGTTTCGCAACCGACCGCCAGGGACGTCATCCCGAAATGAGCCCGGCGTAACCGCTTTCCGAGAGGGGGACATGATGTCTTTGACGACGAAATTAGTACCTAGCTTGGTGATCGCCGCCGCCATGGCTTTGGGCGTGACCTCGGCCTCTGCCCAGGGCACAGAGTTCGATGGAACTGGATTTACCTGCCTGCAATACACCAACAGCCAGGCTGAGAATTCCTCGACCAAAGCGCAGTCCGGTTTGGCCCGGATGTGGGTGATGGGCTATCTCGCTGGGTATTACAAAGCGAAAGGCAATTTGCAAATTGTCGACGACGCTAAGGCGGGCGACGACATCGCCAAGATGTTGGCCTCAAAATGCAAAGAAGCTCCACAAGTCTCGATTTGGGCGGTTTCGGGTTTTCTCGCTGGCGATGCGCGAAAAGTACCCACCACGGCTTCTGAATCACTGAACTTGAACACATACACGTGTGGGGCGCATGTGGACGCCAAGGCTGGCTCGTCCGCCGAGATGATGAAATCCGATCTCGCAGATTTGTGGTCGTTCGCTTTCATTCAGGGCTATAAGAATTTTACTAACAAGGACATGGTCATCACCATCGACAACAAACCTGTGTTGACGGGCGCAGTGGCCAAGAACTGCGGTAAGAACCGCGACAAGACCTTTCTTGATTTGACGGCAATGGTTGCGCAGGCCGTTAAACTCGGCGGCTAAATCACTAGCCCCGAGACCCGAAACGAAAACGGGCCCGCAGATGCGGGCCCGTTTTTTATTTAGCCGAGGCGAGGGGGGGGTTAGAAGCCCATCGACATCCTTAACTCAACCGCATGATTGCCATAGCGCTTCGAGCCGACCAGGCCACGATAGCCAAAGGATGCAATCAAGCCGTCGTTCATGGCCGCTGTGATGGACGCGCCAATACGGCCGGCGCTTTTAGCAGGCGCCAAGATTGGCGTGGCGAACGTCACTGCCGAGCCCACCAAACGGGTGGTAATCGCAGTGTCACCGCCGCTCAAACGATGCTGCAGGCCGGCGGTTAGGCGGGCCGTGACCGTTGTAGAGCCGGACTTGCCAGACGTTGCAAAAGCACCGCCGATTTCGCCTTTGGTGTTCTTGCGCTTATGATCGGAGACAATGAGGCCCAGCGAACCGGCTCCAGATTCCGAATACCCATCGATGTCGGCGCTTTGGTGGTCCAACAGCAGGTAGGGTTGGAAAATCGCATCCTCACTCAGCTTCACTTGGCTCGACGCCCTTAACGCAACCGACCACGTTTTAGCTTTTGTCCCGCCGACAGCGCGTTGCGTGAAGGTTGGAATGTTGCGTTCGGTATCGATGTCGTTCCTGCCATATCCAACGACGCCATCAAGTGCCAGGCCCGATCCGCCGAGATCGGATGAGAAGAAGCCTTGAACGGATGTTGTATCGCCTTCGATGGTGCCAAGATTGTTTTTGATATTATTTTTCCCTTGGGCATATCCCAGCGCCAATCCGCCATGGCTATTTCCATCCATGGCGAAATCGAAGCCAGCGACCACAAATGGGCGGGAGATTTTCGATCCGACTTCAGCGGCTTCGACCGAGCGCCTTCCAAACTCGACACCGGCATTCGCAAAAACGCTGGTGCCCGTGGATGGTGCGTTTCCGGCAAAACGCATATCCTCGGCGCGTCCGAGCAATGAGTTGCTGGCGTTCGCCATGCTTTCGAGGCTTTCGCGGCCGATGATATAAAGGCTGCGGCCCGATAGATCATCAAGCGCCTTTGCCTGAGCATCAGCACCGGCAAGATTTGCGAGGACGAGGGCGTCATCAAGATCGCGTGCGAAACCGGCCGAGACATCCAGCGCATTGGCGATCGCCGTTTGCGTCGCGTTCTTGGCCGATGGGGCCAGGCGTACGCGGAAAATCTGGCCGCGGATTTCACCACCGGGGCGCGATTGCGAATGGATGTTGAAATAAAGGCCTGCGTTATCCAAGGGCACCAACGGTGGCGCATTCCAGATCAAATCCGCAAACCCGGATTGAGGATTGGGAAGCGGAAAGATAACCGCTGCAGCGACACCAGCTGGGCCTTGGTGGATATGGCCAATGGTAACCGTTGTTGGCACGACGTTGTGAGTGGCGCGGACGATGGCCTGGGTTCTTGCATCGTTCAGAATCAATACACCGACGCCTGTCGCGGTCGATGGATTGGGGGGCACTTCATTCGCGGCGTTCATACGCGCGAGGTACAAAGTTCCGGCATTGGCGGCCCCGGCCGCCATCATCAGCGCCGCCCCGGCAACACTTGAACACAAAAATTTCTTCAACATTTCGTTTCTCCCCCAAAAGGTTACCGGCTCCGACCGGCCCGTATGGGCGCAGAATGACCCAGGATCAGCCCAACTACAAATAGCTTACGCGGGCTATTTATTTCATACCTATGGGAATATTTGGGAATGCCTTACGTCGTGGCGGGTTTGGGCCTGCCATAATCATGAGCGCGCGGGCTAAACTATCGTGTTTGCTTGCGTTTTCGCCGTCCTGGCGCACGCGGAGGTAATGTAGAATCGCCTCCGCCCAGGCTGCGTTGCATTAAAACCGCGTCGGCCCAACGCCCAAACTTAAACCCGCTGGAACTAAGTGCGCCAATCACCCGAAAGCCATGCTGGCTATGTATCGCCAGCGAGGCGGCATTGGTGCTGTCGCCGATGACGGCGATCATTTGCCGGTAACCCAGCGCCGTGCAGCGCTTGATCAATTCATCCATGAGGGCATTGCCGATGCCGCGGCCAAGCATGTCAGGCGAGATATAAATCGAGTCTTCTATGGTGTAACGATAGGCCGAACGCTCACGGTAAGGCCCGCCATAGGCATAACCCGCCACGCGCTTGCCGACGACGGCTACGAGAAAAGGCATTCCCCGCATTTTGAGCTTCTGCCAGCGCGCCGTCATTTCAGCGACAGTGGGGGCTTCCTCCTCGAATGACGCCGTGCTTTTCAGCACGTAGTGCGCGTAAATTTCTTGGATCGCCGGAATATCGGATTCATCGGCAACCCGGATTCTGGTCTTGGCACGGGATGGTGATGAGGGATTAGAGGTGGCTGACATCGGATACGATCAAAGCAGGGATACGATTAGAGCGGGCAGGGGCTGACGGTGGTGCTTTAACGCCTTGTCGCCAACGTGGCAACCTTGCTGCGATTGATCAAAATGCTGCCCGGGTTGGGGCAAGGTGCGAAGCTGCGGTGCGCATATAAACAGCCTTCGACGGCCCAAGCGGCGGGCGGCGGATACAACCCCTTCAGGCTTGATTTTCAAGAGGCTAGCCGTTAAGACCGCCCCTCTTTAGCGCACCCTGAGGTGAGCCTTTTTCAAGGGGTGCGGCGGCAGAGTCCCCATCGTCTAGAGGCCTAGGACATCGCCCTTTCACGGCGGTAACCGGGGTTCGAATCCCCGTGGGGACGCCATTCTTTTCAATGGATTAGCGCAAGATCGCCAATGGCCAACGACCGTTTGGCTACTATTTGGCTATTATACGGTGCTGGACGGCGGGGGTCATCCTGCGACACTTTGCCGCTGAATTAAGACGCTCAGGCTGATCGCTTTCTTTGGCCGCTCCGACATTTTAATGGTCCGTATTAGACAGCGCCGCAGCCTGCAACGGTGGCATTGGATCGCCATTCCCCGACCCCCACCCAGGCACTTTATTGGCAGACCCCGCCCAGGCTCATTGCGGTTACCCGCGCGCTCCGAAGTGCGCCGAAAATTTTCCAAAATTTGGGCGGGGAAGTGTGTGGGTATTGCTTGCGTGGTCTTGACACGCATCAATACGTGTTTCTACGAAAACCTAGCATATGCGTTTCAGGCCGGATGAGGTAAGTGGAAAGAACACCACTCGGCTGCTATGGATCTGTAAGGAATTGCTTTGTCAAAATCCGGCATAGGTCAGGTCATTTGTCGGCTGAAAGATAGGCTGTTTTTTGTCGCCCATTTCGTCCGGACATTCATTCGCAAAATAGTACGAGATCGCGCCATTGAGGGATTGCCATCCCGCACGTATCTGCAGACTGTCTTGCTGCCCGACATAGCCGCCGCAGGTTGCCAGCGAATGCTGTTCGTTGGCGTTCGATCGTACAATCTTGCGTTCTATCGCCATTGCGAGGCCTTAAAAATCGCCGTATGGAGCATCGACTCTGATCCCACAGCCGCAGAATACGGCGCCCCGAACGGCCATTTTATTGGCGATGTGCGGCAAATCTGTGCACTGACCGCTGGTCTGACGTTCGACGTTATCATCTTTAACGGCATTCTCGGTTTTGGCATCAATACAGCACAGGACGCGATCGCTGCTTTTGACGCCATGGCAAAAGTAGCGGAGCCAAATTCGCTCATACTCATTGGCTGGAACCCCGGCCTTACAGACGGGCGAGAAATCGCGGCTCTCCGCCCACGGCTGAAACCAGCGTTACTGGGGAGTGTGTCGGCCGATATTGAGTTTCCTGCGCACGGCCGCGCCCAACGCTATCCTCACCGGTATGAGATTTTCACGTTTGGCGAGGAAAAGCTTTGACTCTCCCCGGCGCGCAAGCAGTGAAAGACAGGACTCAGGCCGCGTCCATATGTGGCGAAGGCCCGGAACGAGGCGCGGGCCCGGGGAGTGTGCGCTCTCTCTATTGGGGAGGAGGCGTGTAGTGCCACTTCGAAAAGATATCTGGCGGGTTGGCATCGTGCGTGCGCCATTGCAACGCCTATTGGCCTTGGGGACGCTGGATACGCAAGACATCACATGGCTCCCGGAAATGCCGTCGTTACGCTTTATCGCCGATCCTTTTGGCGTCTGGCGCGATGGTCGGTTGTACGTCTTCGCCGAGATCTATGATTACCGCGACCGGATTGGAAAAATCGAGGTTCTGACGTTCGGCCCTGACCTTCAACTTTTGGACCGGCGCATCGCACTGCAGGAACCGTGGCATCTGTCGTATCCGTTCATCGTCGAGACTGATGGTGAAATATATATGCTGCCCGAAGCCTTTCGCTCGGACCGGCTAACGCTGTATCGCGCCGCGGAATTCCCGCATCGCTGGATACCCGTTAAATCCATCGAGCTCGATCAAGTGCCGATCGATGCAACCCCGATGTACCATGATGGCCTGTGGTGGTTGTTCTATGTCCCAGCAACCACCAAGCTCGCGAAGTTCAGTGCGCTTCACGCCGCCTTCGCACCACACCTGACAGGGCCCTGGACGCCACACCCGCGCAACCCGGTGCGTCTTGATTCAGCAAGCGCCCGCCCCGGTGGAACCCCCATTGTGGTTGACGGCACGATTATTTTGCCGGTGCAGGATTGCAGTGCGACGTATGGCGGTGCCATCCGTGCGTTGCATATTACACACCTGAGCCCCGACTCCTTTGATGCGATGGCTGGTAACGCTATTCGCGCACCGCACTCGGCAGGCGCTTACACCCATGGCTTGCATACAATGTCAGCCGCCGGGCATCTCACCCTTATTGATGCCAAGTGCTTCCATCTGTCTGCCCACTCACTGGTGCTAGATGTAGGTCAAGTCTTCGGAAAATTTCGGCAGCGCCGCGGACCCTAATTTTCTTTTACGTGAATGCACGCGATCGAAGACATCAAGGTAACTCTTGGCGATTGGGCCAATCCGGTAATCTGCAACAGTTCTCGCCAAGACTTGCGGGTCCGGCGGTACACTCACCAAAACCCGGTCTAACGCCGCCGCCAGGGCTACGGGGTCGCCGATGGGCGTAATCGCACATCCTTGCGTCGTCTGGAGGAGATCGGCAACGGCTGGAGTGCAGTCGGTACTCACCACAGGGCGCCCAGCCGCCAACGCCTCGACGAGAACCGCGCTATAGCCTTCGTAGAAGGACGACAACAGAAAGACCCGGGCGCGATCGAGCCAGGGGCGGATGTCGGGGACGTAGCCCACAAATTCAACACGCCCGCTCACGCCAAGGGTTTTGGCCAGCGACAGGAGTTCTGCCTGCTTGTAGCCCTCGCCCAGAATCACGAGTTTTGCAGTTGTATCTTTGATCAGCGCAAAAGCCCGGAGGGCGACGTCAACCCCCTTCTCTTTGACCAAACGGCCTGCCGTGACAATCGTGTTGCCGCTGGCTGGGGCTGGTTGTTCACCACCGCTCGCGTCGTCCAGAACCGGGAGCTTGATATACTCGGTGATCGGCCTGCCCAAAACCCGATCCGCGTCAGCAACCGTCGACGTCGACAGGGCGATTGCGGCATCGAGGCAGCGCAACCGGTAACGCGTCAGTCGGGTGTAAACGAATTGCGTCAGCGGTCCGCGGCCTGGCCGGACGATTGGTGTGCTAATCTGTGTCACCACGGTCGGGCAGATGTCTGTCGGCAGGGCTGCGATCGGAACCAACAGGGGCCAATGAAAATTACCGGGGATGAAGAGAACGTCGGGGCGATGCTGCGTCACGAACAATGCCAGGGCCTGAGCCAGACGGCGCCGTGAGCCAAACGCGCGCGGAATGGGCGGCGTACACTCCACCACCCGCACTTTTTGACTGATCATTGGGGCGAGTGGGCCGCGCCTCTCGCCGCAGAGGACGATGACGCTGCGTCCTAACTCGGCCCATCGATTCATCAACCGGATGGCGATGCGTTCCGAACCGCCAAGCAAAAAGTCGTGAAAGACCACGGCAAACGTCTGGGCCTCGTTCCCCATCCGACATTCCTCAGATTGAGACTTGCGTTGTTGCCGGGGAAGAGAGAACAGGTTCGCCCTCGGCATTGTCAGGTTGATAGTACTGAGTCACGTTGATAGCACTGACCGAGTTTCCACACCAATCGTAATGTTAGTCTACTGCATCATCGTGGAAGGCCTTGTCACATTGATGGCGGGCTTGCGACCAATCTAGCCATCCGTTAGCCAAATGGATGAACAAAACTAGGTATTCCGGTTATCGTTTCCCTCCTGAACTCATCCAGCGGGCCGTTGCGGCTGTTTAACTAAATGCGGGAAGCAGGC
>SHWP01000045.1 GCA_009693785.1 Rhodospirillaceae bacterium | reverse complement strand
TCATGGGCACGCCGTTGGTGGCGCTGCGTGGCAATTGGATGGGCGGGCGCATGACCTCGGCTATGGTCAAGGCGTTAGGCTATGAGCAGTGGGTGGCCGAGACACCCGCGGACTATGTGCGGATCATATCAGAACTGGCCGCCGATAAAGCCGCGTTGAAAGCTTACAAAGCAATGTTGCGCGAGCAGGTGATTGCTAGCCCCCTATGCGATGGCCCTGCCCTTGCCCGCGCGGTGGATACGGCGTTCGCGTGGATGATGGACGAGCACCGCAGCAAAGCAAGCTGATGAATACTACTTGATTCCTAGCCGGGCCTTGTAACGATCCAGCGGCACATCCAATCCGGAGATTCTCATTTCATGCAGGATGTGGATGCATAAATCGACCGACTTATGAAAATCATGCAGAATCATGACGAGTTTTAACAACTGCTCCTTTGGATAATCGAGCAACCGCGTGACGTCCGGTATGTAAATCGCGTCTGCCCAGGCCGTTTGCGTAATACCTTGAAGCGGCTTGCCCGGAATCATCATCGGCGCGTAGCAAAGCTTGTTCGGCTCGGTCAGAATATGAAGCTGAAACCCCTGCCCTCGCAGGTAAATGTCGATATCGGCAAACAGCGGTTGATCAACGTAAAGCGGGATGAACTCGACTTCGGTTCGAATGGCGAGTGCTGTTTTCAGCAGTCGCGGCGCACCTTTCAGAACGTCAAGTTCTGCTCCTTGGACATCCATCTTCAGATAGTCAATCGAGGCTTCTGTAATAATGTCGTCGAGCCGCTTCGTGTTAACCGGCGTCGTCTTTCGCACCGCCACAAACGAGGGCAAGGCGCTAAATCGGCTGGCTAGCCGTTGATTGGGAACATACAACGATGAAGCGTTCGGAAACGCTGTTTCGTAGAGCGTGGCCGCACTCCCATCGCCAATGCATGCCGCATGAAAACGGCTTGGCGGCCGCGCCGTTTCGTTAAGCTTAGCGCAGGCCACCTCATCGGGCTCGAAGCCAATGACATAGGCCCGGCCCATATCGACAAGGGCTTGGTAGGCCTCGACCGTTTGTAATTGCCGGGCCCCGACGTCCACGATGACCAGCGGCGCGACCTCGGGGACGAGTTCTGCAAAGCTAAAATTGACGTCCATTTCCGATGAACCAAACTTAAGACTAATCGGCTATTTCAACACTGATGCGAGTGAGTTGGCGAGGAACTCCGCAAAGTATGATAACATTTGGGTGCAATACTACTCAATAATTGCATAAAAGGTTGCGTACACCTATTGTGCCGCTTGCTAAATGCGAGAAATAAAATGGTCAACTTAGTTCATTCTATTACCCCACGGCGCGATACGATTGATTCCGCATTTTACCCGACAGTTCCACCGATTTCATTGGAGCTGACGAACAACTGTAATCTCAAGTGCCCCTACTGCGCAAACATCGTATTGACGCGCCCTAAAACTTACATCGAATGGCCATTGCTTGAGCGGATAGTCAATGAGTGCGCGGAGCGCGGCTACAACCTCGCGTGGCTGCATGGTGTAGGAGAGCCGCTCCTGTGGGATCGGTTGGAAGACGTTATCGCACTCATCAAACGCAAGCGCGCTGGCGCTGGATCATTCGCTACAAATGGCACTCTGCTTTCACCCGACCGCGTGAGAAGCTTATTGAGTGCGGGGCTTGACAGCATTTATGTTTCGATCGACACGCTTGACCCCGCAATTTACAAGGCCACACGAGGAGGTAAACTCGCCAAGGTGATCCGCAACATTCAAGATATGATCACCCTTGTGCCGCCAACGTTTCAGGTCACAATCGCCCTGATGGATCACAAAGATCAACACATCACGAAAGCGACGATTCAAAATTTTCAAGAGACCTTTGGGCTTCATAAAAACGTTATTCTGGGCCTTGTCCAAAACCAGTTATTCCCAGGGGCCCCGGCGGATTATCGGGCCAACGTCGAGAAGATCGACGGCTGCCATGAACCAAACGGCTATCTATTCATCGCGCTAGATGGCCGCGCAGGCATTTGCTGCAAGGACCAAAACATCGGGCATTCGCTGGGCAACGTGGCCGAACGGTCAATCCACGATGTGTGGTTCGATCCCATCACTCAAACCACGTTCCGCAACGTTGCGTTGGGAATATTCGATTGCCCAGATGTATGCACCAAGAAATGCGTCCTTAAGGAGCCCAAACAGCAGGCTACGCCTGTCGCGAAAGGATTCGAGCTACCGTTCGGCGAGGCCTGGCAATTTGCAGATGCCCTCGTCGGTGCGGGGGAGTGGCAAGACGCATATGAGAACTATGCAGCGCTTGCCATCCGCGACCCTAAAAACCCATTCGTGCAGGATATGCTGCGCACGATCAAACAGCAGATGGAAAACGGAAGTAATGCAGTCTGAGGGCCAACAAGGCTGCGTTATTGAAGCAGCGTTTGCGATTGAAGAAGTGCCCATGTTTGGTGTTGCTCAATAACTTGGCCAAGGTCAGGGACGAATGCTTGAGCATTTGGGCGCAAACGCTGAAAGCCGTGCCAAAATCGACCCTGGTGATCAAGGACCGCTTGAGCGCCGACTCATATACCCGGAACCGAATTATCAACACGCTGACGGCCAAGGGTGTGGATGCCAGCCGTGTCGAGTTCATCGAGATCGTGCCGAATTGGGCCGATCATATGCGGCTGTATAACCGCGTCGATATCGCGTTAGACACGCTGCCGCTCAATAGCAGTACAACCGGGTTCGACGCACTGGTCATGGGCACGCCCTTGGTGGCGTTGCGTGGCAACTGGATGGGGGCGCGTATGACCTCGGCCATGGTCAAGGCGCTGGGCTATGAGCAGTGGGTGGCCGAAACACCCGCGGACTATGTGCGGATCCTATCAGAGCTGGCCGCCGATAAAGCCGCGCTCAAAGCTTACAAAGCCTGTGCGGCGTCGGCGCCTATGGGACCGAATTGGGGTGCTTTGACGGGTTGATGGATTTCAGTTCGGCCTGAGCATCGCTGACGAACGCTGCGCGGTCGGCACGGCTTCGGGCCTTATGCGCCTTGCGGATGGCGTTGATGGCGGCTTTGGCATTCTCGCCCGCCTCGGCGGCCAGTTCGGGGTCGATGCCGATGGCTTTGGCCGCAAGCATGGTGAGGCCTTCTTTGAAGGAATAGCCATTGCGGCGTGAGGTGGGGGTCATGGGATTGGGTCTTTCATGGCATGAACAATGGGAGGTCATGGGTTTGACTTTCGGGGTGCGAGCGAGACAAGACAACGTATTGCTTGCGCTTTTGCACCGCCACCAGCGAGTCCGCGCCCGGTTTAGCCTTCAGCGCCTTGAGCGCGCGGCTGAGCGTGTCGGCCGTCAGAAATGGGCTGGTGCACAGGCATTGAATGTAAATGTCAGCCTTCACGTGGCGCGCCTCGTTGGCGAACAACTCATGCCCGTCGGTTTTGTTCGAGGCCAGTTGCGGGTCACGCCGCATCACCTTGATCGGCAGGTCCGAGGCCAGCTCGATCATGCGTTCGCTTTCGGTGTCCAAATACACCTCGTCGATCTCTTTGCATTCCAGCAATTGAATCAGCTTGCGCTTGAACAAGAACTCGCCATCCAAAATGACGGTGTTCTTGTTGGCGATGCGGCTGGACTCGCCCTTGGCGGGCACGAACGCGACGACACGCATGAGCTTTCCCCTCGCCCCAATGGGCGGCAGACAGACTTCCACTCAGGCCACAGTAAGTCGGGTGCGTTAAGGAAAAGTAAGGAAATGAGCGGGGGCCCGGCTTCAAAGCCATATAGAACGGGCGTCAGAGCGAAATTCACTCCTGCCCCATAGTGCTATGTTGTATATGGCGCTGAATGAGTCAGTAGACCCATAATGTCAGCCTGGTGCTTGTCACCAGGATCCAGGACAACACCACTATTCGTGTTGTGGCCCCTGGGTCCTGGGACTAAATCCCAGGACGACAACGAATTTTCTTCTGCGAAATGATTGCTTCTACCGCCGCTTAACTTTGCGAGAACCCGTGAACATCATCTCACCCGTACCACCTGAACAACCCGCCTCCATCCGCCTGGCCGACTACACCCCGCCGCCTTACCGCGCGGTGCAGATCAACCTGACGTTTGACCTGCACCCCACCGCCACATTGGTCACGGCCGTCACGGTGTACGAGGCCAACCACGACCGCGCCGAGGGTGTGAAAGCCCTGGTGCTGGACGGCGAGAAGATGAAGCTGGTTTACATCGCGCTCAATGGCAACGCATTGCAAGCGGATGCGGACTATTCGTTGAGCGAACGCGGCCTCAGCATTGCTCTGCCGCCCGAGCGCTTCACGCTGACGGTGGAAACCGAACTCAACCCCGAGGCCAATAAGGCGCTGGAAGGGTTGTATCTCTCGCGCGGCAAGTTCACCACCCAATGCGAGGCCGAAGGCTTTCGCCGCATCACCTATTTCCAAGACCGCCCCGATGTGATGACGCGCTTTGACGTGACATTGCGCGCCTCGAAAAAAGATTGCCCGGTGTTGCTGTCAAACGGCAACCCGACTGCCCAGGGCGAACTGCCCGATGGTCGGCATTACGCCATGTGGGAAGACCCCTTCCCCAAACCTTGCTATTTGTTTGCCCTTGTTGCGGGCGATCTGGGGCACATCGCCGACACATTCACCACTGCTAGCGGGCGAAGCGTGGCGCTGAAAATATATGTCGAGCACGGCAAGGAACCCCGCGCGCGCTATGCCATGGACGCCTTGAAGCGATCCATGCGCTGGGACGAGCAAAAGTACGGGCGCAAATACGACCTTGATGTGTTCAACATCGTCGCCGTCAGCGACTTCAACATGGGCGCCATGGAGAACAAGGGCCTGAATATCTTCAACGACAAGTACGTGTTGGCCGATTCCGAAACCGCCACGGACACCGACTATAAACTGATCGAAGGCATCGTCGCGCATGAGTATTTCCACAACTGGACCGGCGACCGCGTGACATGCCGCGAGTGGTTCCAACTCAGCCTCAAGGAAGGGTTGACTGTATTTCGCGATCAGCAATTCTCCGAAGACATGCGCAGCCGCGCGGTGCGGCGCATCGATGATGTCGATGCCTTGCGCGGCCGTCAGTTCAGCGAAGATGCAAGCCCCTTGGCCCACCCGGTGCGGCCCGACAGCTATATCGAGATCAACAATTTCTATACCACCACGGTGTACGAGAAGGGCGCGGAAGTGATCCGCATGCAGCACACGTTGCTGGGCCCTGAAAAATTCCGCGCGGCGATGAATTTATATTTCCAGCGCCACGATGGTGAGGCCGTGACGTGTGAGGACTTTGTGGCCTGCATGGAAGAGGCGGGCAAACGCGACCTGACGCAATTCAAGCTGTGGTACCGCCAGGCTGGCACGCCTACCATCACCGCGCGCGGGCAACACGATGCGGCCACCAACACATATACACTCACGCTCTCGCAAAACCTGGCGGCCACGCCCGGCCAGCCGGTGAAAGAGCCCATGCATATTCCCTTCGCGGTGGGGTTTGTGGGCCGCAATGGGCAGGATGTGCCGTTGAAGGGCCAAGCCGACACAACCGCAGTACTGGAGTTGCGCGAAGCCACGCAAACCTTCACCTTCGAGAATATTCCTACAGGCGCCCTACCCTCGCTCAATCGCGGGTTTTCTGCGCCGGTGAACGTTGACTCGCAACTGAGCGATGCCGAGCGCGCATTCCTGATGGCGCACGATTCCGACAGCTTTAACCGCTGGCAAGCCAAGCAGGATTACGCCGCAAACGTGGTGCTGCGTGGCGGCGCACCCGGTGAGGCTTTTTTGAACGCCATGGGCGCGATCATCGCCGACGACAGGGTGGACGATGCCTACCGCGCTTGGCTGATGGCCCTGCCCGCCTTCGATGACCTCGCTAACCGCATGAGCCTGGAAGATCCGCTGTATTTATTCGCCGCCCGCGAGGCGGTGAAAAAATCTATTGCCACCAAGCACCGCGATGCCTTGCAGCGCCTGTATGAATCCAAGCGCTCGGCCGCACCCTTCACGCCCGATGCTGCGGGTGCCGGCCAGCGGGCCTTGAAAAACACCGCGCTGTCATATTTGGCTGCGCTGGAAACACCCGAGAGCGCCGCACTGGTGAAAGCGCAGTTCGATGCCGCCGACAACATGACCGACCGCATGGCTGCGTTGGCGATTTTGGGCGATCTGAACACGCCCGCGCGCGGCCAAGCACTGGATGCGTTCCATCGGCGTTACAAGGGCGATGGTGTGGTGTTGGATAAGTGGCTTTCGGTGCAAGCCACCAGCTCGCTACCGGGCACCTTGGCCAATGTGCAAGCGCTGCTCACGCACGCGAGTTACGAACCCAAAAACCCCAATCGCATCCGCGCGCTGATTGGGGCGTTTTCCACCCGTAACCCCGTTCATTTCCATGCAGCGAATGGTTCGGGATACGCGTTCTTGGCCGCGCAAATTATTGACATCGATAAGTTCAACCCGCAGACCGCCGCGCGGCTGCTGCCGCCGTTGGGCCGCTGGAAGCGCCTCGACCCCGCGCGTCAAGCCCTCATGAAAGCTGCGTTAAACACCATTACCTCCGAGCCAGGCCTATCGCGCGATGTGATGGAACTGGCCACCAAAAGTTTGACGGACTAGGCGCTGCATGAAACCGCGCATTTCACGAGGTCTGAAACTCGGGCTGCCGCGCTCCGCCGCTGCGCGGCTGAGCAAACTGCGCAGCCCCCAAGCCGTGCAAGATTTTGTCACCGCCGTCCCCATGAACTTCGAGCCCGATGGCGACACGGCGCTGTCGGTTACTCAGGTACTGCGACAGCGCCGCGCGCACTGCATCGAAGGCGCCTTCGTGGCAGCCTGCGCATTTTGGATGGCGGGGCAACCGCCGCTGTTGATGGACATGGGCGCCGCCGATGGTGACGACGACCACGTTATCGCGCTGTTCAAGCGCGGCCAATACTGGGGCGCCATTTCCAAAAGCAACGGCCCCTATTTGCGCTACCGTGACCCGATTTACCGAAGCTTACGCGAACTAGCGCTGTCGTACTTTCACGAATACACCAAGGGCCGGCGCAAAACGTTGCTTACCTACTCGGTTCCGGTGGACTTGCGCCGGGTAAGCCCCAAACTGTGGGTGACGAACCCCAAGTTCTGCGAGGAGATGGTCGACCTGCTCACCAACGCCCGGCATTTCAAGCTCGTGCCGCGCGGGTTAGAGAAAAAACTGCGGCGAGCCGATATGGTGGATGTGCGCGCTCACAAACTGAATGAGTACGAAAGGCCGGGGAAGAAGCGGCGGATAAAAGACTAATCCCCCGCCGCAAACCTTTCGCCAAGGCGGGCACATACGACGGTGTGATGCTGCGCACGCGCACACCTTTTTTCTCGGCCGCAAGAATGATCTCGTCCATGTCGCCGTAGTACGAAATCAATTCCTCGGCGAAATCGCGCTTCCAAAACGCTGGGTGCAAGCGGTGCGTGACCGCCATCTTGCCCATGTAATCGTCCTCGTTGGCGTGGCCCCAAGGCTGGGCGGCCTTGGAGAAGGACTGGCCATCGCAGCCGTAAATATCCACCGACTTTGAAATGGTGAAAGCCACCGGCAGCACCAGCATGGTGAAAATATTGGCCGTAGCGGTGCTAAAAAACTTCTCCGTCAAATCGACGTTGAAATCCCCACCGCGTTGATTGCCCACGCCGATAATGCGCCGGTGGGCCGCCTCGGGCACCACCAGTTTAAAGTAGGGCACATAACCCAACTGTGTGATGAACACGCGGTTGTCATCGGCCATCAGGGCCTTGGTGAGATCCTCGCGAAACCTTCCCGCATAAAGCGACGCTCCGCCGTGCTGCACCGGATCGCCCGCGAACAAAATCTCAGGCTTCAGGTGTGCCAGCGCCACGGCATCGGAAATGGTCGAGTTACAAACGGTGCGCAGTGTCGGGCCGGGGTCGAATTTTTGCTCCACCACTTGTTGTAGCGTCGGGCCATTGCCGAACACGCTCATGGGTTTGCCATGCCAGCGCTTCAAGTGCTCGAAGAACAGATAGACCGAATTCGACAACAACCGGTCGATCTCTTCTTTCGGCTGCAGGCCCAAAGCGAACTTCACCATCTCGAGCGTTTCTTGTTGCACCAACGCCGGGTCGGCCCAGGCGACTTGGCAGCCCGTGCGCTCGGCGATATCGCGCGCATCGGCGTTGAGGGGCGCGACAGCGGCATACCAAACGACGATGCCATATAAGTTCTTCACGGTGTCGGGTGCTAACGCGCCGTCATGGCGAATGACCTGCACCTTACCCTGGAAGCGTTTGGCATAATCGGCGATAGCGGGATCATAATCGCGGTTCAAGAACACGTTCGCTAAATTGAGCGTTTGCGGCACATCGATCAGCAAATAATCGTCGCCCGCATAGGGAAAGATCGGCCGGTCGATTTTGTCGAGAAACGGCAAGAAGTGCCACACCGCGCGGAACAGTTGGTCGTACAATCGTTCGCGGTTGGGAAACGGCGGCCAGAAAAGGATGTCAGCCATGAACGCCCGGATTAGAGAAGATCAGATGGCGGCGATCTTACCCGCGCTAAGTAAAGAAGGCATGACTAAATTCGACGGCCAGAAAGGGCTGCCGCCATGTCAAGGGCGCTAGGTTCTTGGGGCTTGTCCCCGGAGCCTGCCCTCGGGCCGCGCGCTTCGCGCGGACCCGGGTGATCCAGAGTCAAATCAACAACCGAGCTTGTTACCCTGGGTCCTGGGAATGAATCCCAGGACGACAGTTTAAGTACGGCTCTATCCTCATCCCCCCACCGGGGGCAGGTCGAACACCAGCACTTCGGCGGGTTGGGTAGCGGCAATGTTCAGCGCGGTTTCTTTTTTGACCGCCGCGCCATCGCCCTCGGCCATGGCCGTGCCGTTCAAAGTGACCGCGCCCTTGGCCACCTGCACCCAAGCAGTGCGTTTATCGGCCAGGGAGAGTGTGGCCACCTCGCCTGGCTTCAGCGTTCCCGCATAGAGCAATGCGTCTTGATGAATTGTCACGCCGCCCTCGCGGCCATCGGGCGAGGCCACGAGCTTGAGTTTCCCACTGCGCTCGGACGCAGGCACATGAATTTGCTCATACCCGGGCGCAATGCCGCGCGCATTGGGCAGCAGCCAAATTTGCAGCAGCCGCGTTCCCTCTCCCGCCTGCGGGTTGAATTCGGAATGCATGATGCCGCTTCCCGCACTCATGCGCTGAATATCGCCGGGGCGGATGACCGACCCGTTGCCCAGTGAATCTTTGTGCTCGATGGCGCCATCCAGAACATAGGTGATGATCTCCATGTCCTTGTGGCCGTGGGTGGGAAAGCCACCACCTGGGCCGATGAGGTCGTCGTTGATGACGCGCAAGGCCGAGAAACCCAAATGCTGCGGGTCGTAATATCCGCCGAACGAGAAACTATGGCGGCTATCGAGCCAATCGTTGCGGAAATGCCCGCGCTCAGTGCCTTTTCGGATTGAAATCATGATGGCCTCATGGGACCTGAGTTGATGTATGGGACCATAGATAGGCGCGAAATTGCAAACTGCAATGCGCCTACGCCACCAAAGCCGCCGCCGCACGCCCGGCCAAGCGCCCCAAGGCGGTGGCGGCTAGCAATCCGTTGCCAGCCAAGTAGCCAGAGTTCCCCGGCCCCGAGATGCCGCGCGCCGCGCCACCCCCGGCGAACAAATTGGGCAACGGCGATCTGTCGGTCCGCAGCACGCGGGCGTCTTTATCCACCACCAGGCCGCCTTGGGTGTGGAACAGCGCGCCCGACACCCTCACGGCTTTGTAGGGAGGGGTCAGCGTCCAGCCCGTGGTGAAATCGCGCCCATATGAATCTTTCTTTTTGCCTGCGGCCATCTCGGCCACATCGGCCAGTGTGGTTTTGAACGCAGGCGGTAGGCCAGTGACCTGGCACAGTTCATCCACGGTTTCGGCATGGCGGATGCAGTCGGCCTTGATTGCGTCTTGGTAGTCGTCGAACTCTTTCATGGCATCGTGGATTTTTTGATCGAAAATACTCCACGCCCAATGGCCCGGCTGGGCGACGATATCCACCGCTTGCTCGGAATAGCCGCGCGCCTCGTTGGAAAAGCGCACACCGTTGGCATTCACCTGAAAGCCGCCGCGCACAATATGCGCCCATAGAATGGGTATGCCTTGCCCATACGCTAATCCACCATGGCCTTGGTAGGAATGAATGTCGGCCACGGCCGCGCCCAACGCCCGGCCCCAGGCAATGGCATCGCCCTTGTTGCCGGGATGGCCGAAGAACGTGGCGTCCATGATTTCAGGAATGTATTGCGCCAACATCTCGCGGCTGCCGGCAAAGCCGCAGCAGGCCAAAATCATCGCCTTGCAACCAATATCTTCTACCGTACCGTCGGGGCGCGTAATGCGCGCACCATGCACGTGGCCTCCGTCGTCAGCGAACAAGTCGCTCACCGGCGCTTCCAAAATAATGTCGATGCTTTCGCGCTCGACGGCCTGATGCAACGCGCCCATGAGTTCCGAGCCCGTGCGGTTGGGCGTGCCGTGCATGCGCATCTTGGAATGGCCGGGATAGAGGAACGAGTCCACCAGCGACAGCGGCACTTTGCAGTAGTCCGCCAGCCATTCCACCGTCGGCGCGCCCTCGCGCGAGAGGTGCAAGGCCATGTCGGGGTCGGTCGCGCCCTTGGTTTTGGCCATCACGTCGGCAGCGAACATTTCAGGCGTATCGTCGATGCCCTTGGCTTTTTGAAAGCGGCTGCCGGGCCCAGGAATGAGTCCCGTGGACATGGCCGTGGTGCCCAGCGCGGTATGATCGCGCTCCAGCACCAGCACTTCGGCGCCCGCCTGCTTGGCCGAGAGCGCTGCGGTGAGCCCACAGCCGCCACCGCCGATGATCAGCACCGGCACGATGCCTTGAAATTTTGCCGTATCAGGCGAAAGAATGGGCATGGATTATTTTCCGCCATCATCGACGGGCACAATACTCACCCGATCACCAAAGGCGCTGCCGATATAAAGCTTATCGCCCAAGCGCGTGGCCACCGAGGCGCCTGCAATCTGGAACGTGTCGTGTTTGAAAATGGTGCGCACAGCCATGGTTTTGGTGTCGATCTGCGCCACGGCGAAGGCGAAACCACAGCCGGGCCTTTGCAGCTCAGCACAGCCCGTTGTACTCAGCAGCCGCACACCAATGCCGCCTGCCACTGTCAGCGACAGATCTTTGGTTTGCGGGTCGAGTGTCCAGGCCAAATTATCCGGGCGCAGCGGCAAAGTTGCCGTGGTGCGCGCGCCCGACAGCAAATCGACGCGCACGAGCCCCTCGCTATATTCATACGTGTAGGCCACGAACAGCACCGAGCCAGTCGGGTCCAATGAAATGCCATTGGGGAACGAGCCCTCGGTTCCCTCAACTTTGCGCCAGCCTTTGGCCGTATCCCATGCCACCGCGAAACCAGTGTCGATGCCCAACGCAAATTTCGGCCGCATTAATTCGGCACGCCAGCCGGTTTCACGCTGATACATATGGGTGGCGTACAACTCGCCTTTCGGCCCTAGCGCTACATCGTTGAGGAAATAATCTGGCGGTGCGTTCACGCAGCCTGCCCAACGCATTGTCGAACCCGCCGGACCGCGTATCAACGCGAAGTATTCGATGTTCTGTTTTGCGGCATCGGCGCCAGCGCCTTCGGTCACCACCGCGATGCGCCATTCCCCTTCGGCGTTTTGTCGCACATCGAACCCTCTCGGGTGCCGGTTGGCGGGCGCTGTGCATCCAGCCTCGCCCAGGGCGGGCCCTTCGGGCTCTAGCCATTGAGGAGTCACGGCTTTTTGGGAACGTGCGTCGATCAAGGCAAACCATTGCGCGGGGTCGAGGCGGCGCAGGTTAATGGCCAACAGAGTTGCCTCGTCCAGGGCCGCAATATCTTCGGGGCTGTCGAAGCCGCAAATTTGGCTAGCCTTGTCGTTGCAGAGGGGAACTGCGACCGGGCCGCATCCGGCGCAGAAGGCCGCGAGTACTGCCAGCCCCAATACGGAAGATATTTTTCTTTGCCACGCGGGTGCGCTAGATTGTGCGGGGGAACTGGGTGCCATGGCGAATTCCACAATTAAAATAGGCAAATATCGTATACCGAGATGGGCGGTCATCGCCATCATGGTTTTGGGATTGCCCGTGGGCATTTTTGGCGGTGGCGCAGTGGTCGACCTATTCTTCGCCGAGCCCGATGGCCGCATCCGCGTCGGCCCCGTGGTCTGCGCGCAAATGTTCGATGGCGACAACGTCGATGAGATCGCAGCCCTTGCCAACGACACCGATTATGGGTTGGTGGGCAGCGTGTGGACCAACAACTTAAAGCTTGCGCACAAACTGGCCGCACGCGTGCGCGCGGGCACCATGGGCATTAACACCCATGGCTTGGCGGGCATCAATGCACCCTTCGGCGGGTTCAAACAGTCGGGCTGGGGCCGCGAATTCGGCAAGGAAAGCCTGGACTTGTACCTGGAAACCAAGACCGTCGTGGCACATATGTGATCGGGATGAGAATGAATTTCACACGTCGATCAACTTCAATTTGTCACCCCCCGATTTATTCGGGGGGCCCAGGGCAACGCATGCAGAGTGAACTTGTAACCCTGGATCACCCGGTTAAACCGGGTGATGACATCCTGAGATTATTTGCAGCATTTGCGGCACTGTTATTCACGTTTGTGTTTACGACCGCCCACGCCGCCACGTTACGTGTAGGTGGCACGCAACCCCCGCCGACGCTGGGCAACCCCTATTCCGCCGTGGGCCCGCCGCCCAGTTCGGTGTGGCTGGCGATGTTCGACGCCCTTACCGTAATTGACGACAACGGCAAGATCGCCCCGGCGCTGGCTGAAAGTTGGGCGAATACGTCGCCCACCACTTGGGTGTTCAAACTGCGCCCCAATGTGATCTTTCAAAACGGCGAGCCCTTCAACGCGCAAACCGTGGTCGACGTGATCACGCTGCTCAAAGCGCCCGACATGCAGCGCTTCATCGCCACAGCCGAGTTGCGCGGCATCATCGAGGTCAAGGCGCTTGACCCGATGAGCGTGCAGTTCACCACCGCCGAGCCCGACGCGGTGCTGCCCAAGCGGCTCAACATCATCATGATCGTCGAGCCGAAAGCCTGGAAGGCCATGGGGCCCGATGAATTTTCGCTCAAGCCCGTAGGCACCGGTGCATTTCAGCTGGTCGACTGGGGGCGTAGCAACGGCCGCATCAAGATGACGGAGTTTAAAAAATCGTGGCGGCCCTCGGTCGAAGTCGACACGCTGGAACTTCTCAACATCATGGAAACCGCCTCGCGCATGCAGGCGATCTTGTCGGGCCAGGTCGACATGGTTGTGGCGCCAAGCCCCGATGACGCGAAAATTCTGGCCGAACAGGGGTTCATCGTGAAGCGTCCGCCCAGTTCGATCGTGGCTAGCATCGCCTTTCGCACCGAGCGGCCCGAGAATGCGCCGCTGAAAGATAAGCGCGTGCGTCAAGCCCTGAACATGGCGGTGGACCGCGAAACCATCTCGAATACAATCCTCGATGGCGTGTCGAAGCCGGCCTATCAGGGCGCCACGCCCGACGTGAACGGCTACAACCCAAACCTTCCACCGATCCCCTACGACCCCGTCAAAGCCAAAGCGATGCTGGCCGAAGCCGGTTACCCCAATGGTTTTCCGCTCAAGATCGAGGTGCTAACCAACCTCGGCAATTCCGACACCGCCGTATATCAAAAGATGGCCGAGGATTTGAGCAAGATCGGCGTGATGGTCGAACTGCGCCAGACCACGTTCGCAAGTTGGCTGCGCAAATATACCACCAACGAATGGGGCGACCTGGACGCGTTTTCGCTGACATGGAACTCGGCCCCCTTCCAAGACATCATCCGGCCCATCGAGTATTTCTCATGCCTCAAGGCGGCAGCGTTCTTCTGCGATAAATCCGTGGTGCCACTGATCAAACAAAGCAACCAAACGCTAAACGAAGCCGAGCGGGAAAAAATGCTGCAAGAGATCATGGTGCGGTTCCGCGATGTCGCGCCTGCGCTGTTGCTGGTGGACTTTCCCAACATTGTTGCTTTTTCACCGCGCATCACCCATGCCCCTTTGCGTGTGATGGGTGTGGCCTACGATCAGGTTAGGTTCGGTAAGTAACCGATGAAAACGGCATTCAAGGCGATAGGCGCGCTGCTGGGCGCAGTGGTTGTACTGATCGCCTTTGTCGCGGGCATGTATATTACCCGCTCGGGGATGCTGATTGATCGCGGGCCGGAACAAACCACGGCTTGTAGCGCCATCGACGGCCAAGGCAAAAGCGGCGAAGACATCCTCATCGACCGCGAGCGCGGCCTGGCCTTGGTATCATGGCGTGACCGGCGCACACAAAGTTTGGGCACTATCGGACGGATCGACCTTAACGCACCCGAACCCAAAATCGAAAGTGCACTGCTCGCCGACCCACCCGAGTTCCGGCCCCATGGGATGTCGCTCTTCATTGGCCCCGATGGTCAGCGCATTTTGTTCGCGATTAGCCACCCCACCGGCAAGCCTCATCGCGTCGAGATTTTTGAAGCCAATGCCGATGGCCTTTACGAGCATAAGCAAACCATCGAAGACCCGTTGCTGATCCGGCCCAATGACTTGGTCGCCGTGGGCCCACGGCAGTTTTACGTGGCCAATGATTCAGGCGCCAAAAACGGTCTTGATGGTATGCGGGAAACCGTGTTCGGCGCAGCCTTCGCACAGGTGACTTATTTCGACGGCGCTAAATTCTCGGTAGCTTTGGATGGCGCAGCCTCCCCCGGCGGCATCGCCGTATCGGCAGACCTTGCCACTATTTACCTTGCCGAAACCCAAGGCAAACGCATCTCAGCGTTCAAACGCGACGCGACGAACGGCGCATTGAGTGAAATTGGCACGGCCCCCTTGCCCAGCCTGCCCGACAACATCGATGTGGCCGCCGACGGATCGCTATGGGTCGTGGCCCACGCCAACGCCATTGCGCTGATTCGACAATTCACCGATCCCACCAAGGTTGCGCCCACGCAAGTGTTTCGCATTCCCGCCGATACGATGACTGCCCGCCAAGTGTTTTTCACCACGGGCAATGCGATCTCGGCGGGCAGCATTGCTGCGACCGTGGGCGATAAAATGCTGTTGGGCTCGATTACCGATAAAAAGGTGATGCTATGCCAGCGACCGGAGTGAGTATGAAAGACGTAAAGCCGCCACAAACATAATTGTCACCCTCCGATTTAATCGGGGGGCCCAGGGCAATGTACTCGGTTGGTGCTTGTAATCCTGGATCACCCGGTTAAACCGGGTGATGACGACGGAGTGAATGGCGGCTTGCCGCGAACATAACTGGAGATACGCATGAAAAAATTCCTTCGCATCTTAGGTTGGATCTTTGGTTCCATCGTAGCCCTGCTCGTCGTGGGCTTTGTGGTGGGCGCGGCGTATTACACCGATATTCCCGCCGCCGAACTTGAGAAAAAATACGCCAATGCCGACTCAAAGTTCGCCATGCTTGATGGCGTGCGCATGCACTACCGCGACGAAGGCCCGCGCGAAGGCCCGGTGATCATCCTCATTCATGCGCACTTCGATAGCCTGCTGATGTGGGATCCATGGGTGGCCGCGCTTAAGGATAAATACCGCGTGGTGCGCTTTGATTTTACAGGCCACGGCCTGACGGGCCCCGACCCCTCGGGCGACTACACACTGAAACGCACGGTCGATTTGGTGGAAAAACTGTTGGCCGAACTGGGTCTGACAAAGTTTTCAATGGCGGGCACGTCTATGGGCGGCACGATTGCCCTTCACTACGCCAGCCGGCATTCCGACCAGGTAGAGAAAATAATTCTGCTGAGCCCAGGTGCACTCAACACCCGCGTACGTGGCCGCGATACGCCGCCGCCTCTGCCGCCGGGAATTGACATGGTCAAGTACATCACGCCCAAGGCGATGTTTGCGGGGCTGCTCAACAGTGGCTTTGGCGATAAAAGCAAGGTCACCGACCAACTGATCACGCAGTGGTGGGAACTGATGCGCCACGAGGGGCAGCGCGAGGCGGAAATCACACGCATGCGTCAATATATTTCGGGCGACGTGGACACTTTGATTCGCGGGCTGAAACAGCCCACGCTGATCATGTGGGGCGAGGCCAACACGGTGGTGACTGTCGATCAAGCCAAACAGATGGTGGATTTAATGACAGCGGCCAAGTCGGTGAAGCTGATCACTTATCCTGGTGTTGGCCACATGGCCGTTCACGAAGCACCCGAGCAAACCGCCAAGGACGCCCGCGCGTTTTTTGATGAGCCAAGTTAGAACTGGTTACGACCCATCGGCCGTGGGACGGCAAAACTGGTCGAGCTTTTTCATCTCGACGCAGGTGGCCTCCGCATCCGTCAGTGAGGCGAACGGCCCCACCAAGAGACGATAGAACGTGCCCTGCCCTTCGACGTTGGTGCGCCGCGACTCGAAACGCAAGTTGGCAAACACCGGCGGGTTCTTGGCTTTGGCTTGCTCGAAGGCACTGCGCGCGCCCTCGGCGCTGCGGAACGAAGCTAAGTGCAACACCGGCCCGGTGAAGGTTTCAGGCGCAGGTGGCGCTGTCTCTGTCCCCGCGGCGCCGGGTGCTTTCATGGCGGCATTCATGCCGACACTCAATCTTGGCCGCGCCCGTTTTCGCGTTCGCCATAGCTTTCTTGTCCACTGGCTCGCCGCCGCGCATGACGCGATCCATGGCTGCCTTCTCGGCTTCGAATTCCTCTTCGCTAATCAGGCTTTCCTCGCTCAAGTAACCAAGCCGCCCGGCGGCATCGGCCAGTGCGAACATATCGGCAGGCGGAGCGGTGCGTGACGCGCGCGGGTCGGGCTTTTCGGGCAACAGCGAGTTCAAGATCGTCGAGCGTTCCAACTCATGCTGGCGTGCGGTGATGGCGCGCATTTCCAGCGAGCGGCCCAAGGCCTGCAAGCGTGCCGAAATCGCGCCCGGCGATGGCACAGCGCGCTCAAGCCCCATGCCCGGCGGTTCTTTCGAGTATTGCAACAACCCGCCCACGTTGGCCGCGCGGCGCTTGTCGAATTCGTCTTGGGTGATCAGCCCTTCATCCAGCAACCGGGCCAACACCTCAAAACGGCGGATGATGTTACTATCGCCCACCGACAGTTTCGGAATGCTGGCACCGGCACGCATGTTCGGTTCGGCGGCGGGCGCAAGCCTGGGCAATTGGACCAGCCCATCGATTCCAGCGGGCGCCTCGGCGCAATACCAAATCACTGATGTCGAGACGGCGTTGCCTGCGAACACCACCAAGCCCCAGTACTATGCCACCACTTTGCAAACCCAAATCAGCGGGTTTTTCCAGCACGTGCTGTACCGGCCCGTCGACGGCACACTCACCAACCTCAGCACGTGCGATGCGGGCGTGGCTTCCAGCCCTGGCAACCTGATCAACGTGCATTCGACGCTGTTGGACTTTGGCTATGCGAGCTCCGTCGTGGTCAGCAACCCCACCACGATTGCCATCACCGCCACCTTGGGTATTTTCGATGCGCGCAAAGGCACAAAGCTAGGAAGCGGCAGT
This sequence comes from Rhodospirillaceae bacterium, assembly GCA_009693785.1. Lineage (GTDB taxonomy): Bacteria > Pseudomonadota > Alphaproteobacteria > Rhodospirillales > Rhodospirillaceae. The sequence continues at coordinate 8,484 of SHWP01000045.1, read as the reverse complement.
TACACCACGGCGTCCATACCTGCAGGCGGGCGGTTGATTATTCCCATCGCCACCATTCAAAATGCCATTGGCCTTAACCCCGGCACGACAATTTATCATTACGTGATCAAAGCCGAGGGCACCTTTAATGGCTTTTTGCAACACTTGGTCAACAACACGACCGCGGGCGTGATCACCGACATGACCACCATGTGCCAACTGCCTGCCATGGCCGTGCGTTACACAAGTTGCTATCCCACGGCGTGCACTATCACCCTTAGCACGCCATTTACCGGTCAAATCAAGCGCACCGGCGGTGGCTATGAAAATTTCCGCCTCAGCTTAACCGCGGGCCAGGCCTATACCATCGACATCAAGGGGTCGAGCACGAACAACGGCACCATGGTGCGGCCTTACGTCTACATCTTAGATACGAACGGGAATATTGCGAAGGAAGGCGGCGGCGGCGGCACCGTCACCGACGCGCGCCTGAGCTTTACACCCAGCACCACCGCCAATTACACGATTCAAGTGACGGTCTACATTTACCAGAATAACGGCGGAACGTTTACGGTGAGCGTGAACTGAGAACGATCAGATCAATATCTCACACCAAATTCCCCACCCGGTGGCCATCGGCCGTGGCGTTAACCACGAACCTGGGTGCAAAGGCATCGCCCACAGCATGAACCAGAATGCCAAGTGCACGCAGCGGTTCCAGCAATGCATCGCTGGGTTGGCGCGGGGTTGAGTAGGTCAACAGCGTCACGTTCTCGATAGTTTGGGTTTCATTGCTGAGGATGTTGCGCACGATGATGTTGCCATCCTCGATGCCCTCCACACCCAGGGGCGTGGAGTTGAGAATAATCTTGATCCCCTTGGCGAACATGCGCCGGTAAATCCCCTGGCGGTTGACCAGCGGTTCATCAACCGCGATGCGTTCGCGCGGCGTGACAATCACCACATCATCGTACTTCTTTTTTAGCATTTCGGCGGCGGCATAGGTCATGGCGGTGTGGTCCATATCGAAAATCACCGCCGTGCCGCCTTGATGCGCGGTCTTGGGAACGATGTCGCGCACCAGCGCACGCAAGTCGGGGAAGAATGCTGGGTCGCGGTAATCCTCGGGGATGAACCTCGGCCAGGTCATGGTCGAGCCCGTGGCGAGAATCACCGCGTCGGGTTTGAGGGCTGCGATGTGCGAGGCCTGCGCCTCAACACCCATCTCGAATTTCAATCCGAATTTTTGGCCCATTTGCAGTTGGAAGTCGTAAATGCTGCTGAGGTTCTCGCCACCCGGCAGCAACGCATGCAGACGCGTCTTGCCGCCGCCCTCGGCGGATTTTCCAAACACCGTCACATCATGGCCGCGTGCGGCTGCCAACCACGCCGCCTCAAGCCCCGCAATGCCTGTGCCCACTACGGCGATTTTTTTGGGCTTGGCCACGCGAGCAGGCCACCAGTCGGCTTCCTCGCGCTGACCCACGCGCGGGTTGTTGTCACACTGCAATTTGCCGCCCGCGATGATGATGTGCCAGCAGGTGTTGCATGAGACGCAATAGCGCATCTCGCGTTCGCGCCCGGCTTGGGATTTTTTTACCCATGCCGGGTCGGTCACCATGGGCCGGCCGATCATCACCAGGTCGGCTAAGTTATCGCGGATAGCGCGCTCGCCCTCGTTGGGGTCGGTGATCAGGCCCAGCGCGCCCACGGGTATGCCCGGCATGCCATCGGCGAGCTTGCGGATTTTCTCGACAAAAGGCGCGCGCGGGCCATGCAAATCGGGCAAGTGCCAGTCAAGCGTATCGGCATGCGTGCCCCAACAAAACGTGGCGTAGTCGATATCGCACTTGCCAACGATGGCTGCGATCGCAGCGGCCTCGGCAAAGTCGATGGAGCCCGGCACACCGTCTTCGCCCGGTAACTTCACGCCAACGATGAACCCCTTGCCACAGGTTTTGCGGATGGCGGCGATGGTGTTGCGCATGAGCAGCGTGCGGCCCTCACGCGAGCCGCCGAATTCATCGTTGCGAATGTTCGACCACGGCGAGGCGAACTGATGGAAAAGGTGGCCATGCCCGCATGACATCTCCACGCCCGAGAACCCGGCTTCTTTCAAGATCAGCGCGGACTCGGCGAATTCGGAGATCAGCCGGTGCACATCAGCCGTGGTTAGCACGTGCGGCACAGTCCAGCTAATGTCATCGGGCAAGGGGCTTGGCCCAATGGCGGCATCGTTGCGGCCCTGCTCGTGGCGGCCCCGGCCGGGGTCTTGGATTTGGCCCAGCAAATGGCAATCGTGCTCGCGCACCGCATCGGCCCAGGCGCGCAAGCCCGCCGTGGCCTTGCGGTTGAACACATCGACCTTTTTTGGGTTGCGCTGGTGCGCGGCCACGTTCAACGGCTCGGTGACAATGGCTGCCGCCCCGCCGATGGCGCGGCTGCGGTGATAGTCGATCAACTGTTGCGTGACCTGACTATTTTCCATCATGCGCGTGGACATGGAGGCGTGCACCACCCGGTTGCGCAACGTGAATGGGCCGATTTTCACGGGCGAGAACAGGTGCGGGTATGCGGTGGGTGGCTGAGACATGGATCAGGGCAGTCGTGTGAACAGGTTGGTCATTGAGGTAAGGCTGAATCCTGCTGCCGCCAAGGCCGAAAAAAAGCCCGCTTCGACATGCGAAGCGGGCTTAAAGGTTATAGAGGAGAGGACCGATAACAAACTGGCGGGCAATCCTGGCCCACCGCGATCATTCCGCCCGATTGGGCTCCCGCCCCCTCATAACGGAAATCTCACAGTGCGCATTATGTCGAAGGGCAATAGCACAGTCAATGCATTTTTTCACATTATGCGCATTTTGTTAAAGATTGGTCCGGAGGGCTCTCGGAAGGCCATGGGCTTCATGCTCTGTCACTTTTGATTCGAGTCATATAAATTGAATCATATTTCTACGGAACGTTTTATTTCTTATGTCCAGATCAATATATAGTGCTTATAGGCTATAGCCACACCCTATATACGCATTAAAACGCATAAAATACTGATCCTGTATGCGCTTTTTTTACGATCTCATGAGAGTGTATGCTCACGCTCAAGGGGTTGGGGAAACGCACGTCGTCAATGTCGGCACAGGCCACACCGGACCAAAGCTTCGCGCCTGCCGTCTCGGCCCAGCAGGAGCAGACCCGCGCCCTGATTACCGCCATGGTGTCACTGACGGGCCTGAGTGCCAGCGCCTTGGCGCGTGAGGCAGGCCTCACCCCCTCAACGCTCAACCGCTTCATGCACCAAGCGGTGCGTCATACCCTCAGCCAGCGCACGCTGCTGGCCCTGATGGTGGCTACCTTCCGGCTGATGAAATCGCGCGGCATCGCAGCGCTTGATGCAGCCGCTTTGTCGGTGTTGGCCCCCATACTGCCCAGCTATGAGCGCGCGATCTTGGAACACGTGCCCGATGCCGAGCGCGTGCTAAAGGAAATCAAACTACGCATGGGTGCAGGCTTGGCGAGTTTGACCCGGCAGACCACTGGCTCACCACGCGATTTGCCGGTGGTGACAGCGGCGACCTTGGGCGTGGATGTCGCCGCGCGCAATTTCGACACTGCCCCACTCACCACATCGCGCCCGCCCTTCTTGGCCGATGATGCCCATGCCTTTGCGCTGTTGCTCACCGACAGTTCCATGACCCCGCGCTATGACTCCGGCGATATGCTCTATGTCAGCCCGGCGCGCGATGCGGCGGGCGGAAATGTCGATGTGGTGGTGGAACGTAAAACCGGCGGTTTTTTTGTTGGCCGCCTCACCCATACCTCCGACAGCTCGATTACGGTTCTCAAACTGCAACCGCAAGAATCGTTCGAGATTCCCCGCGCCCAGATTCGCGGGCTTTACCGCATTGTCGGCGTCCAGCACCTCAGCGCCTAACCAAACCTGAACTGAAACTAGAGTGTTACCAGATCGCGCTGGTGAGGCCCCTCGCCGCGCCGTAGTCCAATGTCTTGCATCACTCAGGGAGGCTCACCATGCGCATGTCGTTGTTGATCACCACCGCGCTTTTCGCCGCTGGAGCTGCGTTGGCGCAACCCGCTCAACCGCCGCAACCTGCTCCGCGCCCCGCCGCTATGTGTGCGAACGCCGAGCAATCCAAGCAGACCATGGAGTATTACGCCAAGACGCCGGGCATGTTGCCGCCCAACGCCGCGCGCGCCTTAAAGATGCCTGAAGCTGCCATGATCAGCGGCTTGCCGAAAGATCAGGTGACCGTTGTGTCGGGCGCCGAGTTTGTGAAAATCTGGGACACCATGACCGCATGGCCCAAAACCGTTGGCCTGGTGATGAAGGGCGGCAATGTGTTCGAACTTCCGGGCAAGGTGATGGCGGGCGGGCAATCGGCCCGCAGCAATTTCTTCAACCTCAAGCCCAGCGGCGGCATCAACGGCCATTTGCGGACTGATTTGATGTCGACCATCGCGGTGGTCGCACTGCCCGGCAAAGATGGCGCGGCCACACGTGGGGCGCTGTTCTATGACAGCGCAGGAGAGTCGAGCTTTGCCGTCTTTTTGACCGGCGAGGGTGGCGAAGGCAGCGCGCCATCGCCCGAAGGCATGGCCGCCTTCGATAAAACTATGAGCTTGGCGAAGTCGCTGCCCAAAGCCTGCGGCTAATCGCAACCGGTTTTATTTGCTCAGCGACACCGTGGCCGGAGTGAGCGGCCCGGTGACCTGAAAGGCTGCGTCCTTTTGGCTGGGCGGACCTAAGCGGATCGGCGCATCGTTGGACACCGCAAAGGGTTCCGACGGCAGGCCGATCCAATTCTTGTTGAGCTTCAAGTTATGATCGCGGTCGTGATAAAGGGCGAAGGCATAAGTACCCGCATGCTCGATCGGCACGCATAGCGTGGTTTGGCCTTCGACAGCCGGTACGCGCACACGGCCAATGCGCCCGCCCTTTTTCAGCCAAGTCGCGGGGTCATCGCTGTGGAGATCGAGTGTGATGATGCCCTCGGCCGACTTCACATTCTTGACCGTGACCAGAACTGAAAACGGCAGCTCCTCGCAGGGTGTTTGCACCACCCCTGGTGGGGGCGGTTGGGGTGTGGGCATTTCGTCATCCACCGCCATGGCCGGAACCATGGGCACGCTCAAGCACAGCGCGATATAAAACCAATGTCGAATATTCATGATTAACCCATGGATATCGCGGTAATTTCAATAACGATGATTACCCATCATGGCAATATTGCCGCAATGGTGTGAAAAAACCGTGACGACGTGGATATTCAGTCCCAGCGCCGAGATCAAGCGGTTGTTTAAGCTGACTTTTTGACGAATGCCTTAATCATGAAGGCGGCGAGCGCAAACACGCCGATACTGAATACGACATCACCCGGCACCCGCGCCCAAACAAAGCCTTCCATGATGCTGCTGTGCATGAACTCGGCCGAGCGGGCGGCGACGTAGGAATACTTCATGCTGGCGTAGGCTTGCCACAATCCTTGGGGCAGCAACGACAGAAACGTCATCATGGCCAGGCCAATGTTCAAACCCCAAAATGCCACCTTGAGATAAGTCTGATTCCACTGGCGAATGTCGGTAAGACCGCGCATGCAGTACAGCATCAGCCCGATACCCAGCATACCATACACCCCAAACAGCGCGGCGTGGCCGTGGTTGGCGGTGGTGTTCAGCCCTTGCATGTAATACAGCGCGATGGGCGGATTGATGAGGAAGCCAAACACGCCCGCGCCGATCATGTTCCAAAACAGCACCGCGCCAAAGAACATGAACGGCCAGTGATAGGCCTGCTCCCACAGCATTTTCTTTTCGGTCTTGGCGTGGCTGTAGGCCTCGAAGCCCACGACCATCAGCGGCACCACTTCCAGCGCCGAGAACACCGCGCCTAAGGCCAGCACGGCAATCGGTGTGCCGCTCCAATACAGGTGGTGGAATGTACCCAGCACCCCGCCGCCGAGGAATATGATGGTGGCGAATAGCACGGACACCGTTGCAACAGATACCCGCAGCAAACCCATGCGCACGAATAATGTGGCGACGATGGCCGTGGCGAACACCTCGAACACGCCCTCGACCCACAAATGCACCACCCACCAGCGCCAGTATTCCATGATGCTGATGTGCGTGTTCTGGCCCCACATCAGCCCAGCGCCGTACAGCAAGCCGATGGAGACCGTGGCGATGACCACCAAGAACACCAGCGAACCTGCGTGTTTGTCTTTCAGCGCGGGCCACAAGGCGCGCAGCACCAACGTCATCCACAGCAGCAGGCCAATGAACAGATAAATCTGCCAGAAACGGCCAAGGTTGATGTACTCGTAGCCTTGATGGCCGAACCAGAAATTGATCTTCATATCGGGGATGTAGCGATGCACCGCGAGCCACTGCCCGGCGAAAGACCCCACCACGATGATCAGTAGGCTGATGAATAAGAAGTTCACACCGAAGGTTTGGAACTTTGGCTCATGGCCCGACAACAGCGGCGCCACATACAACCCCGTGGCAAGCCAGGCGGTGGCGATCCACAACACTGCCAACTGCGTGTGCCACGTGCGGCTGATGGAATAGGGCAAGTAGTCGACAAACGGCAGGCCATAAAGCCCCTGCCCTTCGACGGCATAGTGCGCCGTAATGATGCCCAGCAACACCTGCACCACGAACAGCGCACCTACCACCCAGAAATACTTTGCTGCTGCGTACATGGATGGCGTCAGGGTTAGCAGCGCCACGGCGTCGGTTTTCGCGTAGCCACCTTCGGGCTCCATGTCGGCACGCCACACGTCGTACTGACGGGCGTAGTACCACACCAAGCTGCCCACTCCCGCGAGAAGCAAGAACACCGAGAAGATGCTCCACATCAACACGCCAGCCGTGGGCGTGTTGCCTACCAGCGGCTCATGCGGCCAATTGCTGGTGTAGGTGATGTCCTCGCCAGGGCGGTTGGTGGTGGTGGCCCACGCCGTCCAGAAAAAGAACGCCGAAATGGCGTGGGCCTCATCATCCGTCAACACAGAATGCACCGGAAAGGCATAGTCTTTGCGCAGCTTCAGCGCGGCATCGTCGCTGCCTTGGAATAGGCGCTTGTAATGCGCTGTGACGTCACGAATCGCTTGCGCCCGCTCGCTGCTGATGGTGATGGTGCCGTTGGCGGCATCGTAGGTGTTGCGGCGCATCTCGGTGCGCAACAGCACCTTGTTGATCTCGCCACTTTGCGCCGAGGTTGCCGCACTCTCGCGTTTGGTGATGGCGGCCAGCAGCGCTTCGGCCTCGCGGTGCAGCCAGTCGGCGCTCCAATCAGGCGCCAGGTAGCCACCGTGGCCCCACAGCGAGCCTTGCTCCATGCCGCCGGTACTTTGCCACACGTTTTGCCCGCGCTCGATGTCGGCCTTGGTGTACACCACCTCGCCCACGGCAGTGACCACGCGCTCGGGGATCGGTGGGGCTTGGTGATAGATCTCGCGGCCGAACAGCAGCAGCGTGGCGAACATCACCACCATGCTGGCCCCAAAAATCAGCCACAGGCGCCTGATCCAAAAGGTGGTGCGATAGGTTGGCTCGGCGGTGATGGCGTTCATGATGACCTGTCTCCGTATGGATCAGTAGAGTCACGGTATCACTGCGGATGGGAGGCGTTCTTGATACGGGTCAAGAAGTGGACGGGTGAGGCGGTTCGAAGGTCTAACGAACACCGGCGCGGTATGATGCACTGCAGCACCTGTTAACCCTGATCTATCAGGTGAAATAACAGGCTGGGGTTATGCCGGCGCGGTATTTTTATGCAGCGCCGGTATGATGCACCGCAGCGCTTCAGCGCGACTTGCGGTTAAGCACAAAAATAATCGCCTGCTTTTTCAGCCAATAAAACAGCGTCGGAAAATGCGACTCAATACAGAAAATGATTCTATTTTTGAACTTCGCCAAATCTTTGGGTTTGTAAACTATGAATTAATCAGCGCGGTATCGGGCTTAAACCGTGCCGCGCTCACGTTTCATGAAGTCGAGGAAACTTGGGTCAGTCCGTATCGGATCGAAGTCTTTATCCTTCTCGATCTGATCCCAGTCGATTTTTCCTCTTATCTTTTTCATTTCCTCTAGAGCAGCTATCGAACGTTTTGCATCACGTAGCAACGCGTACGCACAGGCACGATTGTAGTGAGCCCTCGCCACCGGCTCCAGCAGCGCGGGCTCGGTGCGCGCGCCAAAGCGGGCCACGACATCATCGTAAATTGCAAGCGCCTCCGCTGCACGATTGAGCTCGCCGAGAGTTCCCCCTTTGTTGACCAGCGCCTGCGCCACCCGCTCCAGCAGCGCGGGCTCGGTGCGCGCGCCAAAGCGGGCAACGACATCATCGTAAACCGCAAGTGCCTCCGCAGCACGATTGAGCTGACTAAGGGAAACACCCTGGGCATTCAATGCGTACGACACTGCCGTGTCTGTTGTGAGAATATTGGCCATAGTTACGGCTAGCTTATAGGCTTCACGCCAGTC
>SHWP01000044.1 GCA_009693785.1 Rhodospirillaceae bacterium | reverse complement strand
ATCTAGGCTTTTAGGTGGCGCCGTGAGGTTCAGCGAAACGGGTGTATCGGCCGGCAACCCCAGTTCGTCGAACGCCGAACTCGATAGCCCCAGACTTTCGCCGTCAAGCAAGTGCCCATTCTCGACGATATTGAGCGTGCACATGATACGCCGCCCATGCCCGGCAATTTCAACGCGGTATAAATTACGGAAGGTCTCGGGTGCATAGAGCGGGCACGTGGCGCTAAGAAACGCGACGTTCTCGCCATAGGTCTGGATACCAATCCGTTTCAGATGCAACATGTGTCCGGATAATAACGGTGAAGTCTCGGGTTAGGTTGCATGGCCGCAGGCCTGGGTGCAACCACATCGGTTACATAAGGTGTGTGATTCATGGCTATTCGTAGACTTGGCGTGCTGACCAGTGGTGGCGACTGCGCCGGATTGAACGCTGTTATTCGTGCCGTGACCGAACATGCCACGGGCGGGCAGGGGTGGGATGTGATCGGCATCAAGAATGGGCATTTGGGCCTGTTGGATGACCCCCGCAGATTGTTGCCCTCACGCCCGATGTCATGCGCGGCGATTTATTGCGCACCGGCGGTACGTTTTTGGGCACGACGACCAAAGGCGATCCGTTTGCATTCCCCGATGCCATTGGCCAAACTCGCGATCGTTCGGGCGACGTAATCGCGCGCCTGAAGCAACTTGGCATCGATGCGCTGGTGGTGATCGGTGGCGATGGCAGCATGCGGCTGTTTCATCGTTTGCTTGCCCCCAGCGGCATTCCCTGGGTGGGTGTGCCTAAGACCATCGATAACGATGTGCCCGGCACCGAATACGCCGTGGGGTTTTTCACGGCCATCGAGGTGGTGGGTGAGGCGCTCGACCGGCTCTCGTCCACGGCGGCCAGTCACCGGCGCATGATGGTGCTTGAAGTCATGGGCCGCGATTCCGGCTTCATCGCCTTGTTTGGCGGTATCGCCGGTGGGGCCGATGTGATCCTCATGCCCGAGATGGCCTACGATATCGATGCGGTTGCCGCCCATATCAAGCGCATCACCGACAACCGACCCAGCGCGGTGCTGGTGGTGGTGGCCGAAGGCATCAAACGCCCGCCCGATGACCGGCGCACCGGCGGCAGCGTCGGGGCGGCAATTGCCCATGCCCTTGAGACGCGCACGGGAATCGACGCTCGCTGCACGGTGCTTGGTCATGTGCAGCGCGGTGGCTCACCGGCCATGTTCGACCGCTTGCTGGCCTCGGCCTTTGGCGTCAAGGCGGTGGATTTGCTGGCCAGCGGGCAATCGGGGCGGTTGGTGGTATGGCGCAGTGGTGTTGTTACAGGTTCCCCAATCACCGAGGCCGCCCTTGGCCCGCGCCTCGTACCACTCGAGGGCGAGATGATTCACACCGCCCGCGGACTTGGTATTTATCTGGGTGAGATCAGCCGTTAGAGTCATGTGATTCGAGATATGGGAGAATTTATAAAATGACTTACGACCCCACGACTGACCGCCGCACCCTGTTGGGTTCCGGCTTTGGCATGGCCGCGTTTGCTGCTGCTGCCGCTGGCGCCATTGGTCCTGCCCAGGCCAACATCGACATGAGCAAGCGCAAGACGATCAAGGGTGCCAGCCTCAAAGGGCCGTACCTGGACTTAAGCAAACCCCATGACAACATGATTGCGATGTCGCGCATTGCCGGTGATATCGACTGCAAGACCACCACACATGGCTGGTATGACGGCTTGGTGATGGGCACTGCACCCGGCGGGCCCATCAAAAATATTTGCGGCATGAAGGGCATGAGTTCCTACCGCATGGAAAAATTGCCCGATGGCGGCTACCGCCGTTTGTTGCGCGAGGTCGGCTACTATTACGATCTCGCCACGGGCCAAATCATGGAAGAGATGATCAACCCCTACACCGGCGAGAAGGTGAAGATCGTGCCGATCAACAACGATCCCTTCAACGCCGTCTTCAAGGACACCGTACCCCCGCCGCCCAACTACGGCGGGCTGAATACCGCAAAGCGCGAGCCCAAGCCGTTCCTGCTCGATTGGCGCATTCAGCAACCCGACCGCGTCATCATGCAGCGGCACATTCACCTGTACTACAAGAACGCGCTTGACCCGAAAGCGTGGCAGCGCGAAAGCTCGGGCGCCATGGTGCAAGTGTCGGAACTGTTTTTCCACGTCATCAGTCTTGATGATCTACAGAACGAAGCGATGACGCACATTCCTTACTCGGGCACCTGGGCGCGCTCGACGCCATGGCTGCCATGGCTGTTGATGGGCCCAGCGGAAGGTAATTGCCTGTATCAATGCTTCATGGGCGGCATCGGCACGCTTGAGCATATCCCCGAGGACATCGTTAAATACACCGAGAAGAACTACCCAAAGTTTCTCCAAGCGCCCGAGAAGTACGAAGAACCTTCACTCAGTTCGATCGAGTGGTATGCGCGCACCCAAAAGCCAGCGCCGCCACGCGGCGGCGTGTAAAAGGGCATGGCGGCGTATTTTTGGATCGCGCTTGGTAGTGCGCTCGGCGGTGTGGGGCGCTATGCCGCCGGTGTATGGTCGGCAGAGTGGCTGGGCGTTGGCTTTCCATGGGGCACTTTGATCGTCAACGTGCTGGGCTCGTTCGTTATTGGCGTGTTCGCAGCGCTCAGTGCTCAGGCCGGACCCGTCACGATCAGCGAGAACGCCCGTCTGTTTGTGACCGTCGGCCTGTGCGGCGGGTTCACCACTTTCTCGGCCTTTAGCTTGCAGACATTGAATTTGATGCAGGCAGGTGTGTGGGTTGCGGCCGCGGCCAACATAGCGGGCTCGGTGGTGTTATGTCTTGTGGCGGTGTGGGCAGGCTACGCGCTGGCGGGAGTAGTGGCGCGCTAGAGCGCGATCTTTCGTCAACACGTCAGTTGGGTTTCACCGTGAGCTTGTGGAATTGAATAATATCGTTCCACAGTTCCCAGTGGGTCACGCGCGGGCTAATCCCGTCTAGCCCCAGCACCGGGAACAGCAGCAATGTCTCGGCAGTGTCGCGGTAGTATTTCAGAATCTGCCGGGTCATCTCGGTGCGTTTGTTCAGGTCCGGCTCAATGCCCGCCGCATCCACCACGGCCTGGATGGTGCGATCGCAAAACCACGGCGCGTTAGCGTCGCAGGCGTGATAAGAGCGGTAAATGCTGCGCAAGCCATCGCCTGCGACCACGGGGTAATCGGCCAACAGCGCCTGGCTCTTCCAGCCACCTTGAACGTAGTACTTGGCGAACTGTGCGTAGCTAATCGGCTGCACGTTCATCTTCACGCCGATCTTGGATAGATCAGCGGCAATCTGCTGCATGATGGCTTCGCCACCGGGCAGGTTTCCGGTGGGAAACTCATAGTCGAAGGCAAAGCCATTCGGGTAGCCAGCCTCTTTCAACAGCGCGCGCGCCTTCTCGGGGTCGTAGGGGTAAGGCTTGAGATCGGGGTTATAGCCCAGCGCCTCGGGGATCGTGCCTTGGCTTGCAGGCTCCACCAGGCCGCCCAGCAACGTCTTGGTGATGGCCTCGCGGTTGACGCCATAGTTCACGGCTTGGCGGACGCGTTCGTCCTTGAAGGGCGAGGCGGGGTCGAGCGAGCTTAACGCAATAGCCAAAATACGCGCAGCTTTGCGCTGGGCCATGCGTTGCCCGCCGGCCTGCAGCGTTTGGCTTTGTTCCGGGTCAACGTTGACGGCCACTTCGATGCCCCCAGACAGCAAGGCTTGAATCCGCGCGGTGGGTTCTGGCAGCGGCACGAACTCCAGTTGATCGAGCTTAGGCGCGCGCCAGGAGGTTTTGTTGGCGCGCATCGTGATGCGGTCGGCCGTCCAGGTGTCAGCGATGAATGGCCCAGTACCGACGGGCTCGGTGGCCAAGCCATTGAACCCCACTTTGTTCAAGTGGTTCGGGGCCGTAAACGGCACGACAAAAAAATGACGCGCCAGGGCGGCGTTTGGCTGGGCTGTCTTGATAACCAGCGTGTAGGGATCTTCGACCTCAATGCCAGCAAGCAGGCGCACCTCGCGCGCGGTGACGCTGGTCAGCGTGGCACCATCCTCCGAGCGCACCTTGTCGAGCACGGCCTTTGCGCCAGGGGCGTCGAAGCGTTCGCCATTCGAGAAAGTTACGCCGTGCCGTAAATGAAACACCCACGTCAGCGGGTCGCGCATCTCCCAGCGTTCGGCCAACTGCGGCTGTAAATTGCCGTCGTTGTCGAGCATCACCAGACGGTCGTAAATCGCGGGCAGCACCACGTTTGAGGTGGTGCCGACAACGCCATAAGGGTTGCCCCGGCCCGGGGGCATGGCGGTGACGCCAATGCGCAGGTTGTTATCGGCCGCTGCACCCAGTGCAGACAATCCGACAAATGCCACGAGGGCTGCTGGGAAGGTCCTGATCATGGGCGCTAGCTTAGCCGTGCGCCCAAGATTCGCCAGAGGCTTTTGCAATTCGGTTACTTTTTCCGGGACTGGCCGCCGATTTGTTCCAGCAAATTAGCCAGGTCGTCGGCGTGCTCTTCTTCCATCTTGAGAATGTCTTCGATGATGCGCCGGGTCGTGACGTCGTCATTACCCAGCCAGCGGATAATATCGCCGTAAGTTTCAATGGCGATGCGTTCGGCCACCAAATCTTCGGTGATCATCTCCTCTAAGGTATCGCCCTCGGTGTATTCGGCGTGGGAGCGGGTGGCCAACCCGACCGGGTTGAAATTGGGCACTCCGCCCAGCTGGGTGATGCGCTGGGCCACCCAATCGGCGTGCATTTGCTCTTCGTTGGCATGCAGCAAGAATTCCGCTGCTACTGGCTGGGCATTGATGCCCTTGGCCATGAAGTGGTGGTTTTTGTAGCGCAACGTGCAGACGATCTCGGTGGCCAAGACTTCGTTGAGAACCCCAATAACTTTCTTCACATCAGCGCGGTAAGCGCCCGTCACGGCCCCGTCCATCATCTTGGCGCGGGCGCGTTTGCGGATTTTTTCCAGGTCGGATTTGAACGGCTGTTTCATAATTGAACTCGCTTTGTGAATGATGACTGCTGACCTGACGGCTTTTTTGTACCGGTCGATTTGAGAGAATTGACCCTGACAGAAGGAGTTGAAGATGGGCAAACGTGGATTTGGCGCAGAGCAGATTGTTTCCAAGTTAAGGCAGATCGAGGTGCTGATGGCGCAGGGCAAGACTGCGGCGTTGGCCTCTAAAGAGGTTGGCCTCTAAAGAGGTTGGCGTCTCGGAGCAGAGTTATTACCGCTGACGCAAAGAATACGGCGGACTTGAGATCGACCAAGCCAAGCGGATGAAGGAACTCGAGCGCAAGAACCAGCGGCTGAAACGTCTGGTCGCTGACTTGTCTGTCGAGAAGCAGGTTCTCAAGGCTGAGGCTGGACCGTGGCTGAAAGCCGCGCAAGCCAGCCGAAGGCCTCGGGAAACTTCTAGCGCCCGACCGGCGGCGGCAGGCGGTCGTGGCGGCTTGTGGGCATGTCGCTAGACGGTATCGATCAGGGCCAAATCAATGACTTGATCGCGGATGCGATCTTAGCCGTGGTTGCGCTCGCGGGCCTTATCGTGGCGCGCCCGGCCATAAAACCGGCGAGTTAAAGGCGGCTTACTTCGCATCCAAGTACGCATTGGCCTCGTTGGCGTAGGCGCGCAGTTCGCTTTCCGAAACTTCGATCACATCGCCCGAGAACTTCGGGTCCCAAGCCTTGGCGCTGGGCAGTAGCTTCACACCATCCGCACCAGCCAATACGGGCACAGTGAGCGTCGCGAATTTTTCCGCGATGGGGTAACGCCAGTAGGCATCGAAGGCCATGTACTGGGTGGTGGCCATTTTCACCTGCTCGGTGAAGGTGATGTACATGATCTCAGCTGAAGGCAGTCCGCGCCCGCGCAAGTTTTTGGCGTTGTGCTGGAACCATGGCACGTAGGTGTACAGGTCTTTCAGGCGGCTCCACAGGAATGTCACATACATACCGCTCTGGTCGGGCACGACCTTGGGGCCGTGGTATTTGGTGAACTGCTCTAGCAATTCGCCACTCATGATGTTGAGGCGGTTGCTCACCAAGTGCTTCACGCGCTTGGGCTGCTGGTGCGCCATTTCCACGGCGGCATAACCGCCGAGCGAGGAGCCCATCAAGTCGAACTCTTTCAAGCCCACGGCGTCAGCAAAGCGCAAGGCCGCCTCGGCGAAATAGGCCATATCGGGTTCTTGGCCGTCTTTGGGCGCGGGCGGTGAGGAATCGCCCATGCCCATCAGGTCGGGCGCATAGACCATACGCGTCTCGGCGAACACATCCAGCAGCGGCACTTGCACGCGGGCGGTCTGCGGGCCGGGGTGCATGTAGAGCAGGGGGCGCTTGGGGCTGTTCTTGGGCCCGCCCTGCCAATAGTGAACTTGGCCCTCGGCGATGTCGGCAAGCGCCGCTTCATGAGTTTGGGTTGATGGGCCAGCCATGGCTTCATCTCGGCCCGCCTGGCTCCGCCATCGGGAATGCTGGGCGGTGGCGTTTGCGCCGCAGCGATGTTGGCCAAACCGAGTACAGCCATACTGATCAGACCAATAATGCGCATAAACCCTCCCGAACTCGTGACAAAGGCAGTTGAGTGTACGCCCGGCGGCCGTCTCGCTAAAGGTGCGGGTAATATGATAATTTGATCCGCGTCATTGATCTCGTGGGGTCGGGCTGTCGTATATTAAGGGCCTCAGACGTGTTTCTTGGAGCCGGGCGATGTTGATCAACAATTGGTATGTGGCCGCGCGGGCTGCCGAGATCGGCGCCAAGCCATTCAAGTCGCGCATGCTGGGCCTCGACTTCATGCTGTTTCGCGACGGCTCGGGCAAGATCAACTGCATGAGCGGTGTGTGCTGCCATCGCGGCGGGGCGCTACATCGCGGCGAGATCAAAGCCGACTGCATCGTCTGCCCCTATCACGGCTGGGAATTCAACACGTCTGGCGCGTGCACAAAAATCCCCTCCATGGGCGATGAGATCAGCGTGCCGAAGCGTGCGCGCATCGACACCTACCCGGTCCAAGAGAAGATGGGCATGGTTTGGGTGTTCTTGGGCGACGAAGAGGAAAGCAAGCGCCCGGCCATTCCCGACTGGTACGAACCGTTCCTAAATGCGCCCGAGTGGCGCGTGGTCACCTACGATTACATCTACACCGATGTGAATTGGGCGCGGTTGGGGGAAAACTCGGTCGACACCTCGCACCCGGCCTTCGTGCATAAAGCCTTCGGCAATCGGTTAAGCCCCAAGGCTAACATCGTGCCCATCACCGACACGGCCTTTGGCGCCACAGTCACCCGCGAGCGTGCCGCCCCGCCCAATTCGCAAAAGTCGGGCGCGATGCAAAAGATCCTGCCCACCGACCGCAAGACCACGCGGGTGACGCTGGAGTTCTCCATGGTGGGCATCACCGAGATGCTCTACCAGGAAATGACCAGCGAGATTACCCAGGTGCTGTTTTCGGCGCGCACGCCCATCGATGAGTACAATACGAAGAGTTACGGCTTTCAGGCCCGCAACTTCCTGATGGAGCCCGAGCAAGATGCCGAGCGCATCAAGGGCCTGTTTCAAGCCATCGAGGAAGACCACAACATTGTGCGCTTCGTGAAACCCAAGCTGACGCCCAAATCCACCACCGAGGAGTTCTTGGTCGAGGCCGACGGCATGGAGCTGACCTACCGGCGCAAGGTGCAGGAGTGGGCGCGCTCGCGTGGCGCCATCGACACTGACGCCTATGAGGCCGCCGCCAAACAGCAGATCATGGTGATCGCCTCGCCCGCCCGGCGCGCCGACCCCAAGGGCTGGGTGCACAAGCCTGTGCCCTTGCAGCCCATGACAGCCACAGCAGCCATCGCGGCCGAATAGGTCATCATAGCTATGAATCGTTTTTTGGCGCTCGCCGGGGCGGCGGCCCTGATTGTTGCGGCTGCGGATGCTCGCGCAGCTGTCGGCGCGGTTATACCCGAGGTGAAGGCCGAGACCTTGAACAAGGCCAAGCTTGTCATCCCGAAGGACTTCACGGCGGCGAGAAACATACTGCTGTTTAGCTTTGGCCGTGACATGCAGCCGGCTGTCGATGCCTGGGATGCGGCGCTGGTGCCCAGCCGCGACGGCAGCGGCTTGCAAGTCTACAACATGCCTTTGATCCCCAATCCGGGCGCCATCGTGCGCGGGTTCATCTCGGGTGGGATGCGCTCGGTGTATAAGGACAAGGCCCTGCGCGACCGTGTGATCGTGCTGTATGTGGAGGAAGAGACCTATTTTCCTGCGCTGGGCGTGACCAACAAAACCGCACCGTTGATTGTGGTGACCGACAAAGCCGGGACCGAGCTGGGGCGCGTCCAGTCAAACCTCAACGAGGCCGCCTTAGCCGAGGTGAAGGCGTTGGTCGCGAAATAAAAAGGGCGCAGCGGTGAGGCTGCGCCCTCGTACAGATCGTGCGAATCGGGCGCTAAAGAACCTTCATCACCGCGCCCGCGAGCCCGCCCAGCAGCAAAATCACCGACGGCAGGAAGGTGAGGCCAAAACCCGCGCTGCGCTTCTCGGCGGCTTCGTAATAGGTCACCGCGTAGAGAATGCGGCCCACCGGCCAGAAGATTCCAATGATGCCCGCCCACATGTCGCCCCAGGCTGCCGCGAACAACCACAGCGCTGGCAAGAACAACACGATCTGCTCGACGGTGTTCTGCTGAACCCTGAAAACCCGCTGAAAATCAGGCGGTCCGTCGATGCTGGGGGCCTTGACGCCGAACTTGGCGCGCGCCCCGCCGACTTTCAACGTGACCCAAACATAGACCAGCAAGGCAAGCGCGGTGACGATCGCCGAATAGGGAAATGCGTCGAGCATGTGTTGTCCTCCGAATTGATGCCGCCACCCCGGCGGTGCGCCAGCATCGTCGCAAGCGGGCAACAGAGTCAAAAAAAATCAGCGCTTGAGTCATTTTTACTTGATTTCTCGCGTAAGGAGAGTAAATGCGTTTTCAAGACGTACGCGCACGTGCCTAAAGCTCACTGCCGTTAAGCAACGACGTAAGCGTCCTTTCGTTGGTTAGACTAAATCTTCGTCTGATTGATCAAAGGAGGCCGTGCTTGCCTTTCCCGAGATTAAAGTACCAGTTGCGACGCTCGAACCGCTGCACAGCGGGATTCGTCGATTTCCGGTCCCTGGCGTGGGACGGCCATGAATTGGTCGTTCTCACCCGATTTGACGTGATACGCGATTGAGGGACGCCTCCACCACGACTAGCTAGAACCCGGCGTTAAGTAAAAAAGAACCGGGATCAACTACAACAATGCCGCGGCATAGAAAACCGACCGCGGCGGAGAGGCGGAACAAGGAAAAGATGGAACCACACCGAACGCTGCCCAGCAGCACAGCAACCCCAAGTCTCACCACCCCGGATTACCTTTTCCGGTCCATCGATGAAGTCGCCAAGCGCCTGAAACCCGAGGCGCCGGTGCAATGCGTGTTCCCTGAAGCGGTGCGCACCCAAGCCAAGCGGTTCATCGAGCTGTTCCCCGGCACTGTACTGTACGCCGTCAAATGTAATCCCGGCGCCGATATACTGCGGCATATGTATGCCGCTGGCATCCGCCATTTCGATGTGGCCTCGCTGGACGAAGCGCGCCTGGTGCGCGGCCTGTTCAAAGACGCCAAGCTGCATTTCATGCACCCGGTCAAATCGCGCGAAGCGATTAGGCGCGCCTACCGCATGGGCATTCGCGATTTCTCGCTCGATTCTGCCGCCGAACTGATGAAGCTGATGGAAGAGACCAAATCCGCCCGGGATTTGCGTCTCTTTATTCGTTTAGCGGTGGCAGGCAATGCCGCAGCCTATGACCTGTCTGGCAAATTCGGTGCGGCCCCCTCCGTGGCGGCCGATCTGCTGCGCCACGCCCGCAAGGTCGCAGCCAAAGTTGGCATTTGTTTCCACGTCGGTTCGCAGTGCATGGACCCGGTCGCCTATACGGCCGCCATTGGCCGTGCGCTCGACGTTGCCACCAAGGCTAAGGTGAAAATCGATATCCTCGACATTGGCGGCGGTTTTCCCGCCACCTATCCCAATCTCATACCCCCGCCGCTTGAGGCCTTCATTGACGCCATTAAGGGTGCGGCCCAACCGCTCATCGACCAGGGCGCTGAGCTATGGTGCGAGCCCGGACGGGCCATGGTGGCAGCCGGTGCGGCCATGCTGGTGCGCGTCACCCTGCGCAAGGGCCGACGCCTATATATCAACGACGGCACCTACGGCAGCCTGTTTGACGCCGGTGCTTTGGGCTGGCGCTTCCCGGTACGCCTGGTGCGCCCCCAAAAGGGTGGCAAGGGCAACACCTATAAAGATGCTGGCGCCCGCCCGCCGTCGGAAAAATTCGTGCCCTTCATGTTCTATGGGCCGACCTGCGATAACCTCGACAAGATGAAGGGCCCCTTCCTGCTGCCCGAAGACACCCAAGAGGGCGACTGGATCGAGATTGGTATGCTGGGTGCCTATGGCTCGACCATGCAGACGCGCTTCAACGGCTTTCATTCCGAGGTGGTGGCTACCGTATGGCCCGAAGCGGCCCCCTTTGCCTTCGAGCGGCCGCGCCGTAAGTCGGTGATGACCCCCGGCCAGCCCGAGCCTGCCACCCAACAAGTCAGTGCCATGCGCCGGGCTGTCACGCCCCTGACGATGCCCAAGGCGACGGAGCAACCCCAGCAGTTGTCGCTGATTGCCGACGAGCCTCAGGGTTCGCAACAAAGCCTCAATGCTCCCGGGCATAGCCAGGGCCCGCCACTCTCGGCTAAGTAGCCACTCATAAAAAAGGGACGATCTCTAAATGGCTGCACGCAACAAAAAAACCAACAAAAAAGCGGCCCTCCTCTCCACGCCCGTGGAGCACATCGATTTCACCACGTTCGATGCGAGGCCGATTATTGATGCCATGGGCAAGATGTCGTTCACCTCGCGCGATACCGCGCGGGCGGCCGAGATCTTTAACCAAATGCTCGCCGACCCCAAGTGTTCGGTCGTGCTCACGCTCGCAGGCTCGACCTCGGCGGGCGGCTGCATGCAAGTGTACGCCGACATGGTGAAGTACGGCATGGTCGATGCGATTGTCTCGACCGGGGCCTCCATCGTCGACATGGATTTCTTCGAGGCCTTGGGCTTCAAGCATTTCCAGGGCAGCCAGTTCATCGACGATAAGGAACTTCGCAGCCTCTACATCGACCGCATCTACGACACCTACATCGACGAAGAAGAGTTGCAGTATTGCGACCACACCATTGGCAAAATCGCCGATAGCCTGGAGCCGCGCGCCTACTCCAGCCGCGAATTCATCCATGAGATGGGCCGCTGGCTGAAAAAGAATAGCAAGAAAAAAGGCTCCCTGGTGGAAAACGCCTACGACCATGGCGTGCCGATTTTCTGCCCGGCCTTTGTCGACTCTTCGGCTGGCTTTGGCTTGGTCAATCACCAGACCAAGAATCCCAAGAAGCACATGGTGCTCGATGCCATCGCCGACTTTCGCGAACTTACCGACATCAAACTCAAGGCGGGCACCACCGGCCTGATGATGATTGGTGGCGGCGTGCCCAAGAACTTCGTGCAAGACACCGTCGTGTGCGCCGAGGTGCTGGGCCACAAAGACGTCGAGATGCACAAATACGCGGTGCAAATCACCGTCGCCGACGTGCGCGATGGCGCGTGTTCGTCATCGACCTTGAAAGAAGCCAATTCCTGGGGCAAGGTGGACGCCAGTTGTGAGCAAATGGTGTTCGCCGAAGCCTCCAGCGTGATTCCGCTGATTGCCTCCGACGCCTACCACCGCGGCCACTGGAAAAAGCGCAAGCGGCGCAATTTCGCGAAGTTGTTTAAGTAACCGCGTTGTTTAAGTAAGCTGAGGTTTCAGTTTCTTCTCAAAGCCCCTCCCCGTCAGGAGGGGTTTTTTGTTGGGGCTTAACCCATCGCTTACTCGCCAAACGTGACTCACGGCGCGAGTCGGACCCGCATGGCGGCGTGACTCTGACCCAAGGCTGGCTATAGCATCGCCAGCCACATTCGCGGTGGACCCGCCATCGCGGAAGTTTTTGGGGAGGATCACATATGGCAAATTTCATTTCCGATCACGCCAGCCGCCGCTCTGCACTGCGACAGGTGATCGGTGTTGGCGCGGTGTCGGTCGGGCTGCCACTGCTGGCACGCACTCTTGGCGGTGATGGATCGCCACTGATCTCAGCCGCTCATGCCGCGGCCAATCCTGGCGCTCTGCGCGGTCAAGGCGATCTGGTCTACATCGCTGGCAGCAATGCTCCCGCAACGACGATTGCGGAGTGGAGCGACCCGGCTGCCCCGACCGGTCCGTTCCGTATTGCGGCGAGCAAGACGGCCTTGGAACGCGCACCCGCTACGGCGGCGCGCTATGAGGCCAAGCTCTACAATTTTCCGAGCGGCAGTTTGCGGGTGCTCACCTTCAAGAAGGGCGGCCCCGTCATGCACCTGATCACCTTCGAGACGGAAATCTATGTCCTGCAGGGATCGGCCACGCTGACCCCGGTACCCGGCATCGCCGGCAAGCCGGTGAAAGTCAGCGCCGGTGATGCGCTATTCCTGCCCAGCGGTCATCTCAGCAATCCTCGCGCGTCGGAAGATTTCGTGATTCTCCAAGCGTTTGTTGGCCGCACGGTGCGCGATGCGAAAGGCGCCATCATTTCCAGCAAGCAGGCCGCCAAGAGCGAGACTGCTGAATGGGAGGAGAATGGCAAGGAAGTCAGAGCGACCAAGCCTGATGAAATCCGCAAGGCACCCAAAAGCGCACACCGGCTTTCACTCAAGCGCTATGTGTCTGAAGGCAACTCGATCCGTGTTGCGACTTTAAGCGGGGGCCGCAGCGCCAACTTCACCAACAACCGGGTCGATGTGCTGATCTACATTGCCAAAGGCAAGGTCCGCCGCAAGGAAGGCGATCAGATGTACGAACTCGTCGCAGGCGACGTGATTCGCGAGAAGCTGGGCAATCCCGGCTACTGGGAGCCTTCGGAGGAGTCAGTCTTTATCGCAACCGATGCGCCGGTGCTGCCCGGCATGTTGCCACCGGCTAGCACCTGAATAGGGGAACACAATCATGAAAATTTTTGAACTCGGTTTAGACGCCAACGGTCGCAGCACGCCGGGCCTGATCGACGTGCCCATGACGAAAGTCAGCGACACGGAAGCCATCAGCGCGAAACAGCCCGGCACCATCTGGCGCATTGGCACACGCGGCACCGCAAACCTGCCGCGCACCAACAAAGATTACGATGCGCCCGGCGGAGCTTATGAGCAGCACCTGGGCGGGCCGCCGCATGTTATCGCGTGGATGACAGGCTATCTTGAAAATACGCTGCAAGACGGCAGTACCTGGCGGTTTTCACCCGGCGATCTGTTGTTCGTCCGCCCCGGCGCCTTGCACCATTCGAACATTTTCAGCAGCGTCCCGGCGACGGTGTTCAATCTTTATCTGCCCGGATCGGCGACCGACACCGGGCCGTTGGACATCAAGAAATAGCCCAGGCGGAAAAATCGCCGGCTTTTCATCGCAATCTTTGGAGATCGAGCATCATGAAACTCTCAAGCCTCTATGTCGACGACAAGGGTGAGTCATATTTTGGCGAAGTTGAATGCGCCAATCCGCCTGGCAGCAATAAAGAACGCGAACAGGACGTTGCCTATTGGCAAATCTGGGAAACTCAGCCGGGTCACTTCCAGGATTTCAAGCCAACCCCCGAGCCGCGCTGTCTTGCGGTGCTGTCGGGAAAGCTCGAAGTGACCGCCAGTACCGGTGAGAAGCGTTATTTTTCGCGTGGCGATACGTTCCTGATGCAAGACCTCACAGGCAAGGGCCATGCGGTGCGCACCTTGGGCTGGGAACCTTGCAATGTTCTCCTGGTCACCATGAAGCAAACAATGGCGCCAGCCGGAACAGGCGAGGGACGGGCACCGGGCGACGCGATTGTACGCTGAACATCTTTAGACCGGTTAGAGGTGACTTAATCGGCAGTCTTACCAAGCCGGCCATTTTTATGTTTGAAAAAAACTAAGGGAGATCGTCATGCGCATTTCCCCAACAACATGGTTGGTCTGCGCTTTATTGGCGTCCCCTACTATTGGTCAAACAGCCGATGGCCGTGAACGGATTGCTTTCACAGTACTTCACCCAAGCCACGCCGGTCTTTTTCTTTCCGATATTGATGGCCAAAACGAACGTCCACTGGTCCCGCCCGGCGATGATTACAACGCTTCGTTCTCTGCGGATGGGCAGTGGATCGTTTTCACATCCGAGCGCGCCGGTTCCGCCGATATTTATCGCGTACACGCAGACAGAACGGTCCTGCAAGGGCTAACTGACAGTACCAACTACGACGATCAAGCTGTCTTGTCGCCGGATGGAGAAACACTTGCTTTTGTTTCTACCCGCGACACGGGCACCGCTAATATTTGGCTTCTCGATATAAAAAAACAGAGAGTCACGAATCTAACCAAGTCTGCGAGCGGCAATTTCCGACCGAGCTGGTCTCCCGATGGGGCGTGGATCGCCTTTACGTCGGATCGAGACACCCCGCTTGGGCGCAATCCGCCCAGTTGGGAGCTGATGCAATCGATTGCCGTCTATATCGTTCATCCCAATGGCAGCGGCTTGCGCCGCCTTACTCCGCTCGGCGAGCTCTCCGGGAGTCCGAGGTGGGCACCCGATAGCCGCCATCTCGTCTATTACCATTCGCCGGAGCCAGGAGCTGGCCCTGCAGGCCCCACCGAGCCAAGCACACAGATCGTTTCCGTTGATATATCGACCGGGGCATCCGAAACGCAGACAAGCGGACCGAAGATGAAGGTGGCACCGCAATATGTTGGCGATAAGGAGATCGGTTACCTCGTGGAGTCGGGCAACAGCCGAAGCTTTGAATTGACGTCTGGCCGGCAAGGCGTTGCCGGTCAGATACACGATCCGTCCGTGTCACCGGATGGGAAAACGGTCGTTTATCATAAGGTAGCACCAACTGACTTCAGTCAACGAGACGGACTGAAGCCTGTCTTCAGCATCAATCCCAAATTCGAATTGTTTCTGACGGGCTTTTATCCCGATTATTCCCGCGCACGCGATCAGATTGTGATGAATAACCCAGCGGAGCACTGGCGATCATCAATGCCGACGGAAGCGGCCCAAAAGTCATTTTCAAAACTGATTCGATTGTCGTTTCCCCCTCCTGGTCGCCGGACGGAAATATGATTGCATTCGCATTCGGCGGATTTTTTGCACGGCCCATAAAACCAGGCCAGCTCGCGCTCATTCAAGCCGATGGAACTGATCTGCGGATGTTGACCAGTGGGGCTGCCAGCAGCGGGTTCCCCAGCTTTGCTCCCGATTCCAATCGCTTTGTGTACCGGGTCATGGGGAATGGTGAGCAGGGCCTTCGCATCATGTCGCTCCCCGACGGCAAAGTGACAGTCCTCACCGCCGAAAACGACACATTTCCGGCCTTGTCGCCGCGCGGTGACAAGATTACGTTCACCGGCTTTCGCGATGGTAACTATGAAATTTATACCATTCGCCCTGATGGCACGGATCGGCGGCAGTTGACGCATACCCACCCCAGCAATGACGCTCACTCATCGTGGTCACCCGACGGTAAGCGCATCGTCTTCGTCAGTTCCCGCAGGGGATTAAAGGACGAAGCGCTGCATGGAGATCAAACTTACGGAGAAATTTTTGTGATGCGGGACGACGGCAGCCACGTAGAGCAACTGACCGATAATCAATGGGAAGAAGGGCCTGCGGCATGGCTGCCTCAAGCCAGCATGCCAAAACATTAGTCAGGCCTCGGTCTTCTCTAAAAAGCCCCTCCCTGTCAGGAGGGGTTTTTTGTTGGGAACTTTGACTGCAATCCGATCAAGCCGCTAAAGCTCGAAACGAAATGCTTCCCGTCCGTTTAGGCTTCTTGAGCGGGCGGGACACAATTTCGACATCGCGATCAAAGGCTGTGAGAAAGCCCATAAGGCGCTCTACCGAGTATTCACGAAAATTACCCTTAAAAAGCCGGGAGACCTCGGGCTGGCTAATGCCCATGAGTTTGCCCGCGTGCGCTTGGGTTAAGTTATCTTGTGCCGCCAGGCGGTAAATCTCGGCGACGATCTGGGCCTTGAGGAAATGCGTGCCGGCGTCGGGCAGTTTCAAGTCGGCGAAAATATTGCCGCTGCCAGCTTCGATTTTTGTTTTGCGTGTCATGGTTTCCTCTCTGGTGGGAAGCGAGTCTCATAATCTGCACCAGCGTCTTTCAGGCGGCGCTGAATGAGATCAATGTCGGTCTTGGGCGTCTTGATTCCGCGTTTGGACTTTTTCTTGAATGCATGAAGTACGTACACCGCTTTCTCAAAGCGAACGGCGTAAATGGCCCGGTAAGCATTGCCATCGAATTCATCGGCAAGTTCAAAGATACCACCACCAAAGCCTTTCATCGGCTTGGCCGAGGGTGGATAAGACCCCAGTTGCGCAAGATATAATTCGAACCCGTAGCGTTCCTGCACAGCAGGCGGAAAGGCTTTGTAGTCGCGTTTGCTGGACGCGACCCACAGCAATGCTTTCGCGGGGCGGTCAGTAATTCTCATACCCTAATTATGAGTATTAACTCATAATCTGTCAACGCCCTTAGCCAAGCATTGTTGAGTGATTTGGATGACTTCCTGTGTTCCCTCATCGGGTTCGGCTGCTAAACTCGATGCCTTGAGAACAAGGAGCCAAAACAATGACCGACTGCCGCGTGTCGCCGGTCAAGCGGGTGTCGATTTTCTGCCGCGATATTGAAAAGTCGCTGGCGTTCTATCGCGACATCCTGGGCATGAAGATCATCGAAGATAAAAAAGTCTCCGGCCCCTTTATCGGCAAGCTGGTGAACTTGCCCAGTTGCACCATGCGCATCGTCTATTTGCAGGCCGATGCCAAGGTCGACACGGGGTTGATTGGCCTGTTTCACATCTCCGAGCCCACCTTGCCAGTGGCCCCCCAACCGACCCAGGGTCAAATCCATTGGGGGCAGGGCTCTTTCGTGTTTTTCACCGAACAAGGCGAAGCGATTTACGCTGACTTGGTCAAGCACGGGTATAAATTTCTCACCCCGCCCACGCCTTACACCAAGCCCACCGATGACGCCTACATGAAGGCCGGTGTGTACACCGAGATGATTTTCTACGACCCCGATGGGTTGATGTGTTCGATCCTCGGCTACAAGCCGCTGCCGAAATAACCGGAAGGCTGACAACTCATGCGGCGATCCCGATACATCTTTCGTGTTGCGGCCCTCTGTATGTTGTGGGCCTCTGGCGCTGTCGCTCAAACCAAACCTGAGTTGGACACCCAGCTTGCGCAACTCATGCAAATGTTGCCGGGTGAGTACGACAATGCTGTTCAGATCAAACGCCAGAACGGCGAGAAGCCGTTTTTTCCCGTGCATACGATTATCAAGCCTGTGGCCATGCCCGAGGTTGGGGAGCATGTGCTCTACTTGGAAGAATACCGCGACAACGACCCCGCGAAGCTGATCCGTATTCGTCTTTACAAATTCAATGTTGAGGAAAACGCGAAGGCCATCCGCCTACACCTGGTCAATCCGCTCAAACCCGAAGCCCTCATTGGCGCACACAAAGATATCGCGAAGATTGAGGCGCTGACGCTTGCTGATATGCGCGTCGACCGCGATGTGTGCGATGTATTCATCCGGAAAAACGGCGCGGAGTTTCGCGGGGCCATGAAAGAAAACGCATGTAACCGGCCCGATCAAACCGTGGTCGATTACACTTTGATTGTCGGCCCGAACAAACATTGGGTACGCAACCGGGCACGGTCAATGGATACTGGCGCTGTGGCTTGGGAGTTCGTGCCCGGCGCGGGTGAGAATTTTATCGAGCAGTTCAAGTTGCCTTGAGGCGGGTGAAACTATTCAAGGGAGGATGCGATGAAAAAAATTCTTGTGGCGGTGTTGGGCGCCGTACTGTTGGCAGCTTCGCCCGCAGCGGCCTTCACCAAGTCCGATTTGAACGCGCAGCTAAAATTGCTGATGGAGTGGTGGCCGGGCCGCTACGACAACAACGAGCAAATCGTGCGTCAGTCGGGCGGAGGCCTCAGTGCGCAAACCAACAAGCCATTTTACCGGCTGCATTCCATTTTTCAGCGCGTCAACATGCCTGAGTTCGGCGAGAACGTGCTGTATTTGGCCGAGTATCAGAACAACAACCCCGCCGACATTGCCCGCATTCGCCTGTACTCGCTCTCCATTGATGAAAAGGAGGGCGCGATTCTGGTCAAATTCCACACGCCGCTTGATACCAAGCCATTGCTTGCGAATCACCGCGACCTCAGCCGGGTGGAAAAGCTGACCAAAAAAGATGTGCGCACCTTCAGCGATGCCTGCAACGTTTATATGCGTTGGGAAGGCGGGCAATTCCGCGGCGGCATGAAAGACAAAAGCTGCAACGTCAACGACAACAAAGAGTGGTTTCAATACCAGGTTATCGTTGGGGCCAAACATTACTGGGCGCGCGACCGGCGCTTCAATTATTCTGACAACAAGGTGAGCTGGGAAATGGCTCCGGGCTCCAACTACGAATGGTTCGAGCAAACCAAGGCACGCTGGATGGTGTGCGAGGTGCTCGATAGCCCCGACGGCGACATGACCAAGAGCAAGAAACTCATGGATATCGGCCTGCACGACCAAGGCGGCGAGGCCGACATCAAATGGCCCGACGGCCGCGACCTCAAGTTCGTGATTCACACCCGGGCGTTTTCATCCCCGCCCGAACGCGAATTCCCATTGTTCCGCATTCACGACAAGAAAAACATGGCCGTGCCGATTGCCTATGCCTACGCGGTCGACGGCGCGGAACGCTATGGCCTGAACCTGGGGTGGTTTTACATTCGCTGCCAGGTGAAGAAGTAGCCGCTGTGTAACGCTGCATCATACCGCTGCTGCATAAACATACCGCAGCGGTATAAGCATCGCCTGATAAAAACCCTGTTATATCAGGCGGAACAGGCGGAACAGGCGGTGCGGTGTGCGCTGCACTATACCGCAGCGGTGTTTACTGAGGGGTGCGAAGCGCCTTCGTCCGGATCGCGCTCAAGGTGGTATGTGGCATGATCGCTTCGGGGTCGATGTGAATATCGATCACCGCGGGCTGGCCCGATTTCAAACACCGCTCCAATGCAGGCCAAAACTCAGCCGTGCTGCGCACGCTCTCGCCATGACCGCCAAAACTTCGAGCCAGGGCGGCAAAGTCGGGGTTGACCAAGCCGGTCGCGATGGTGCGCCCCGGGTAGTGACGCTCCTGGTGCATGCGGATGGAACCGAACAGGCCGTTGTTGATCACTAGTACGACGATGGCCAAGCCGTACTGCTTGGCGGTGGCTAGCTCCATGGCGCTCATCGAAAAGCAGCCATCACCCGCCAGCGCGATCACGGTGCGCTTGGGGTGCACAGCCTTGGCGGCAATGGCGGCGGGCACGCCGTAGCCCATGGCGCCACTGGTGGGGCCCAAGTAGGTGCCAAACTTCTCGTGTAAAAAATAGCGATGATGCCAGGCAGTGTAGGTGCCAGCCCCGTTGGTGATGATGGTATCGGGCGGTAAGCGCTCTGGCAGTTCGGAAAAGATCTTGGCCAAGTCCACGCTGCCAGGGCAATGGCGCGGGGCGATGAAGGTCTCGTAGTCGGCGCGGGCTTCGGCGCGCCACTCGGCCCAGGGCAAAATCATATCGGGTGGTGTCAGTGCGGCGGCCATGGCAGCAAAGGGGCCGGGGTCTGCCAGAATCGCGAGCTCGGGCTGATAGACGCGCCCCAACTCCTCAGGGCCAGGGTACACATGGACCAACTTTTGAACTGGTCGGGGCGGGCTCAGCAGTGTGTAGCCCGAGGTGGTATTGTCATCGAGCCTCGCGCCCACCGCCAGGATCAGGTCGGCTTCGGTGACGCGTCGTGCGAGGTTCGGGTCGATGGCTAGGCCCATGTCGCCGACATAGCATCTGTGGGTGTTGTCGAAGCGGTCCTTGCGCCGCCACGCCGTAGCTGTGGCGAGGTCGAAGCGCTCGGCGAAGTGGGTAAGGTCATCACGGGCTTTGTCGCTCCAGCCTGAGCCGCCCACCACCATCAACGGGCGATGAGCCGCCAGCAGTAGGGCACGCAGCTTAGTCATGTCGGCCACGGTCGGGGCGGCATGGGCAATGGGCTCGGGCAGGGAGTCGGCCACCGTCACGCTTTGGGTTTGCACGTCTTCGGGCATTACAACCACCACCGGGCCGCGCCGTCCCGACAAGGCTGCGGCGAAGGCCTCGGCGACAGTGTCAGGGATGGCGGCGGGGTCGGTGACCTGCACGACCCACTTGGCCATGGGGCTAAACACCTTCACGAAATCCATTTCCTGGAAGGCCTCGCGGCCCATGTGCGCGCGCTTGACCTGGCCGATGAACAGCACCAGGGGCGTTGAGTCTTGGGCGGCCGTATGCACGCCTACGGCACCGTGCATGGCCCCGGGCCCCCGCGTGACGAAAGCAATACCTGGCTTGCCCGTCAGCTTGCCGTAGGCTTCGGCCATGTTGAGCGCACCTGCCTCGTGCCGGGCCGAGAACACCCGGAGCCGCTCGCGCTTGTCATACATGGCATCAAGCGCACCCAGGAAGCTCTCACCGGGCACGCAGAAGACCGTATCGACGGCATGCAACAGCAGAGCATCCACCAGAACTTGGCCGCCAGTACGTGTTTTTTCGATCATAGACGCGGTTCCTAGACTCATGGACGTCACGCGGCAGCCAAGATAGTTTTGCGCGACAGCCGAACCTAGCGCGAAATCACGCCATTTCAGAAATCGTACTCATGACCCAATCTTACGTCGCCGCCGTTTGCCAGCAACCCATGCGCCCAGTCTACAAAAGCGCCGACGGAGCTTTTCGCCCCGAGTGCATCGCCGAGAACCTGGCCAAGGTGTGCGGGCTAGTGGAGCAGGCGGTCAAAGAACACCAGGCCAAGCTGGTGGTGTTCCCCGAGTTTTGCGTCCAGGGCTATGCGCTGCATCGCTCTATCGCCGACTGGGAGCGGGCGGGCATTCTGCTG
This sequence comes from Rhodospirillaceae bacterium, assembly GCA_009693785.1. Lineage (GTDB taxonomy): Bacteria > Pseudomonadota > Alphaproteobacteria > Rhodospirillales > Rhodospirillaceae. Next base: position 5,025 of record SHWP01000044.1, on the reverse strand, counting down.
CCAGGCCCCGAGACGGCCGCCATGGCCAAAGTGGCCCGCGCCACAGGTGCGCATATCGCCGGTGCGGTGTACGAGCGCATCCCGGACTTTCCCGACCGCTATTTCATGACCGGGTTCATGATCTCGCCCGACGGCAACAGCCCCGAGGATCAGCTCAAACTGGTCTATCGCAAGGTCTATGCCCTGACTCACAAAACCCGCCCCGGGGATATGTTCGACCAATACGTCGCCAAGTATGGCCGTTCTGCTTTGTTCCCGGTGGTGGATACGCCCTTGGGTAAAATCGGCTGTGCCGTGGCCGCCGACATTTGCTGGCCCGAACTGGTGCGCGCCCTTGCCATGCGCGGGGCGGAGCTGGTGTTCAACCCCACCGCGGCCGCCAAGGCATCGGGCTATGCCTCGGCCAGCGAAGAGCCCGACCAGCCGGTCGCCCCTGCCATGCCCATGGTGCGACGCGTACGCGCCTGGGAGAACGTGATGTACCTGGCCATGGCCAACATCGGCCCGTTTTACGATGACGATGGCAAGGCCGCCTCGGCCCGCATACCTTCCGAAATTGTCGACTACCAAGGCCGCGTGATTGCCCGTGCCAAAGATGATCATGATGTTATTACCCCTGCCGTCATCGACATGGCCGCGCTACGGGCCTACCGCACCCAACCCAAGGCCAATTTCCTTGCCCAATTGCAGCCCCATCTCCATGCCCAGGATTACGAGCTGATGAGGCTCTGTGATCTCAATGGAATGGCCACGCCCCATAAGACCGAGCAGGAGGCCGACGCGTTTATTGTCGCCACCTGGAAGCGCATGGTGGCCAGTGGGTCGTTCAATGGATAAGGCGGCCCCCCAGATTGCTAAGGTCGTTGAAGCACTGAAGGCGCAGTTCGGTGATCGGGTGTCGGTCAACGATGCACTTCGAGAGCAGCATGGGCGTGGTGAGTCCTGGCACCCCAGCGCACCGCCCGATGCCGTGGCCTTCCCAACAACCACCGATGAAGTTGTCGCCATCGTTAAACTTTGTGCGGCCCATCACGTGCCCATCGTGCCTTTTGGCGCAGGCACCTCGCTGGAAGGCCAGGTGAACGCCATTCATGGCGGCGTGTGTATCGATCTCTCGCGCATGATCGGCATCGTGGCGGTCAATACCGCCGATCTAGATTGCACGGTTGAGGCGGGCGTGATGCGCGCTCAGCTCAACACCCATCTGCGCGATCAAGGGCTGTTCTTCCCGGTCGATCCCGGTGCCGAATGCACCATTGGCGGCATGGTGGCCACGCGGGCTTCGGGCACCAATGCGGTTCGCTACGGCACCATGCGCGAAAGCGTGCTGGGGCTGACGATGGTGCTGCCCGATGGTTCGATCATCAAAACCGGTGGGCGGGCGCGCAAGTCGGCGGCGGGTTACGATCTCACCCGGCTGTTCATCGGCTCGGAAGGCACGCTGGGCATCGTCACAGAAGTGACGTTACGCCTGGCTGCTATTCCTGAATCGATTGCTGCAGCCACCGTTGGCTTTCAATCCATCGACGAGGCGGTCAAGACGGTCATTGAGGTCATTCAATCGGCCATCCCCGTGGCACGCATCGAACTGATGGACGACGTCGCGGTCGATGCGGTCAATCGCTATTCCAAACTGTCGCTGCCACTGCAGCCGACATTGTTCCTTGAATTCCATGGCAGCCAAAGCAGCGTGGCCGAGAATACCCGCGAGGTTGGCGAAATTGCCGCTGCGCACGGTGGGACGGGATTTCAATGGGCCGATGTGGCCGAGGATCGCTCCAAGCTGTGGGAGGCCCGCCATAAAGCCTACTACGCTGGCCTTGCGTTACGCCCTGGCTCCAAAGGCCTGGTAACCGACGTCTGCGTGCCGATCTCGCGCCTGGCCGAGTGCATCGCCGCCACCAAGGCGGACTTGGCCAAGGCCTCAATGCCAGCCCCTCTGTTAGGCCATGTCGGCGATGGCAATTTCCATGTTTGTTTCATCATTGATCCCACTAAACCCAACGAGTTGCACGAAGCGGAGCATCTGCATGACCGCATGGTTGAGCGCGCCCAAGACATGGGTGGTACTTGCACCGGCGAGCACGGCATTGGTCTGGGCAAGATCGCGCACTTGCAGCGCGAGGCGGGCGAGGGCGTAGCGTTGATGCGCCGGATCAAGCAAGCCATCGACCCGGCTGGCCTCATGAACCCCGGCAAGATGTTTTAACGGCATGGCACTCAAGAGCATTTGCATCGTTGGGCCGGGTGCTATTGGCGGCATGATTGCAGTCCACATGCAGCGCGCGGGCTATGACGTGAGCGCCCTGGCGCGGCCTGAAAAAGTTGCGGCCATCAAGGCCAAGGGGCTAACGCTGATTGACGGTGGCCAAACTTATCTTGGCCAGCCCAAAGCCGCGTCCGATCCCGCCGAGCTTGGCCCCCATGATTTGGTTGTCGTGACGGTGAAGGGCGGCGGCTTGGCCAGCATTGCGCCACATCTGGCTGCACTGTCGAGGCCTGACACGCCTTGGGTGTTTGTCATGAACGGCGTGCCATGGTGGTTCTTTGAGGGTTTTGGCGGCAAGCTGCAGGGCACCACCCTCAAGACCCTCGACCCTGAGCAGCATTTATCCCGCGTCATTCCGCTCTCGCGTCTGATCTGGGGCGTCATCAATTGCAATGTGGCCCTCGAGGCCGATGGCACGATACGCCATGTTCACTCGAAGCAACTGCAGATCGGCCGGCCTGACGGCTCAGTGGATGAATTACCGGCTATTGCCGAAGTATTTCGCAACGCGGGGTACAACACCGATACGATGGGTGCCATCCGCCAGGCTATTTGGGGCAAGCTCTTGGTGAACATGACCTTCAACCCCATCAGTGTGCTGACCATGGCGACGACCAACCTGATGCTGGGCGACCCACTGGTGCGCGAACTTGCCATCAATGCCGTCGACGAAGGCCGCGCTATCGGCCAGGCCTTGGGTTTGGATGGCGGTCCGACGGGCGCTCAGCGCTTTGCCGGGGCCGGGCAGAGCGGTGTACGAGCCAAAACCTCTATGTTGGCGGATGTGGAACGCGGCCGGGCATTGGAGATAGAACCCCTGATCGGGGTAGTGGTGGAAATCGCCGATCTTTGCGGCGTTTCCGTTCCGTTTACCAAGGCGCTATATGGTTTAATCCGCCTCCGCGGGCAAACACTGCTTGCCTGATAAGATGCCCCTCAAACGCTAGAGCGTGACCGTGCGCTTCAGGTACACTACACTCAGACCGTTCATGACTGTATCGATGTCCGACACCATCACCGACCATTGGCCATGGCTAATGAGCCGGGCTGTGAGGTGGCGTCGAATACCAACGGATCGGGCAGAGGCTTGATGGCGTTTAAGCATGCGCGAAGCGTTTGGCTCAACAGGCTGATGTCATCGCTCATGAATGCCCGTCATGCCGCGACATCATGGAGTTCTGATGCAGTGGCAAAGCTGTAGCCCAGCCGTTTGGCGCTCCACAGAATATAGTCGAGCCCGCGGCTTGTCATGGCGTGATGTTTCACTGGCGTGTCGCTGATGCCGTGGGCATACAAAGCGAATACTTGTCCTGGCCGCGCTGCCAGGCGCAGTTCATTGACGGTATCGTCAGTGGAGCGCAAGGATACACCATCACCAGCCCGGACAGAGTCGCAACTGCGCGCGCGCAGAACTGGTTTGGTCGCGCTCCACTGCAAGGCTTCATCCAAGCTGTCAGCCCGAGCGCGCAAGACGCCAAAGAATGGCCGTAAGGCCGCGTCGAGCTCGTCATTGTGGGCGTTGTAAGGGTAAGCAAACGAGGTGGGCTTAAAGCCCATCAGCTTCATGGCTTCTAGGCCGGGTACGATCTCACTGTCCACATAAGCCGCGACCCCCTTAGCTTTGGCGATGTCCACAGCATTGGCATGAGAGACTGAGTGAAAGCCGATCTCGTGTCCCTGATCGAGCAGTTTGTGAAGCTTCATCGCGCCAATGGATGGCACGTTGGGAAAGCCCGTGACAAAAAAAGTTGCACGCACCCCGTGCGCCTTAAAGATAGGCGCTGCCCCAAGCCAGTCGTCAACGTAATGGTCATCAAAAGTAAGGGCTAGTATGGGATTATTGGCCATGTCCTTTCTCACACCAACCGCTGGCCATAAGCGGTGAATATTTGGGTGTTGAAATCGCGATAACCAGGGTGGCGGGCTTCAAGAGCGCGTTGCAGATTTGCGTCTGGTAGATTGTGTTGGGCAATCGTTGATTCCAATTTTCCATACCGCCCGAAGGGTGAGAGCGCGAAATAACGCGCGTAATCTTCGGCATAGTAGCGGTTGATACGCCGCGAGGAAAAGATCTCGAACACGATGTCGCCAGCAGCTTCGCAATCGGTGAAGCGGCAAAGGTAATCGTAAAGTTCGGCTGGGCGGTAGAGCAGGTGGCCCCAGGGTGGCACCGGGTTGCTGTGCCCAGGCAGGCCATAAGACGAGAACAGCCGGTCCATCTTGTCTTTCACGGTGTGGTAAAACAGCCCGGCTTCCGATGGCCACACTTGCGCAGTCATCACGGCGAACAAACCGCCGGGGCGCAGCGCGCGGTATATCTTGTCCAATGCCGGGCCGATCTGTTGGACAAATGTAAAAGCTGCCATGGACACAACGATATCGAATTTCTCGAATAGTTGCTCCGGCAGCCGTTCAATGGGTGACGTGACAACTTGATAGGCCCCCAACTGTCCTGACGGAATATCGGCAAACGAGGCATAATCCACCGTGGCCACGTCGCCAATTTTACGGCCAATGCTTTCCCAATAAGAGATTTCTTGAATCGCTGTCCAAGATTTGACTTTCAAGTCTTCGGTCACGAAGGCGCGATTCAAGCACCCTCCGACCTCTAAGCCCGCATTCCCCGGATGAACATATGAGTTGCCAGGGAGCGCGCATCGATTCAGACATAGGCATCAGCAGTTTATGTCGTTGGATCGAGGGCAGTTATGGCGCACCCAGCGGGTGAAGTGGGTTCCGGTGCTCCCAGGCTCGAT
>SHWP01000072.1 GCA_009693785.1 Rhodospirillaceae bacterium | reverse complement strand
CATCGTGCGATAAAAAGGTAGCGGCCAAGCGAACGTGGAACGCGGATGTCAAAAAGAGCCTTGCGCTACGCCTTGAAAAGAAAGAGGCATCGGCCGAGCCGCCGCAAGGGCTTATCGAAAGCCCCGTTCTGAAGGTATTGGCCCGAAACTTGCTTGTTGCCAACAGGCGTGCGTCGTCCTGACGCGCCGGATGGTTGGCTGTCTCTGCTCTTAATGTGCTCTTCGAGTGCCGCTGGTTTTTACGGTTGCGATAAAAATTCGAGAGCTAAATAAATCGCCAAAAGACCGACGATCCAAGACACCATCTGGCTAACAGATGCCGTGCGGCCAAGGGCCGTTGGCCCATAAATACGCTCAATGGTTACAATAAAGTTTTGGGACGATTGGACCAAGGCGCGTCGTGCCGTGCGGTCGAGTGGACCGAACGTCGCAATGAAAGCCTTGGTGAGCCTGGGTATAAAACGCCGGTAGATGACATCGGCATCAAGGTTGACTGCGTGCATTTCGGGCGGATAAAGGCCGGTCCGCATCAACCATGTGAAAGCTAAGGCCGAAAAAAGAAGCAACTGAAGTTGATTGACGACATGTGCCGTTGTGTATGGATCGAATACAACCGGGTAAGGGAGGATCGCATAAAGTGGTGCCGGCCATATCCCAATGGCGATGCAAAGCGCCGCGGTGATGCCCATTGCAGTTCGCATGCTCCATGGCGCTTCGGGCGGGCGTTTGCCGCTGTCGTGCGCGAAAAAAGCAAAATAGGGAATTTTGATTCCAGAATGGTGAAAGACGCCGGCCGAGGCGAAAAGCAGGACTGACCACACGATCCAATGATGGCCTTCGGCGGCGGCCGCGATGATCATCGATTTACTGATAAAGCCGCTGAACAAAGGAAACCCAGAAATAGACGCCGCGCCTACGATGCAACAGCCGGCGGTCCACGGCATGGTCTTGTAAAGACCACCGAGGTCGGTGCCGTTCGCGGTTCCAGTGCGGTACAGAACCGCCCCCATCGACATGAAAAGTAGGGCTTTGAAGAGGATGTCTGTGAACGCATGCGCCGCCGTGCCGTTGAGCGCCAACTCGGTGCCAATGCCAATGCCGACGACCATGAAGCCAAGCTGGTTGTTAAGACTGTATGAGAGCACGCGGCGCAGATCATTTTCGATGACTGCGTAAAAAATGGGAAACGCGGCCATTGCGGCGCCGATCCAGATCAGCATTTCGGTTCCGGCGAATCCCCGGGCCAGGGCATAGACGGCAAGCTTTGTCGTGAACGCGGACAGAATGACCGCGCCGCTGACGGTGGCCTCTGGATATGCGTCCTGCAGCCAATTGTGCAGGAATGGAAAGGCGCATTTGATACCAAAGGCGAGGAAAATGAGCACGCCACCTGCGCCATCAAGCCCGATTGGGCCGAAGGCGACGCTGCCCGTCGCTTGGGCCCGGATAGCAAGGCCGCATAACAGAAGCACGCCGGATCCCACTTGAACGACCAAATAGCGCAGTCCGGCACGGTAGGCCCGCTCTGTTTTCCGCGCCCAAATCAGGAAAACCGAGGCGACCGCCGTCAGTTCCCAAAATAAGAACAAGGACACAAGATCTCCCGTGTAAGTGGCGCTGATTGCCGCCCCTGCATAAACTTGGGCAGCGGTCGCTTGAAGCCGATCATCGTCGGCATAGGCATAAAGATTGCCGAGTGCGGCCGCGATCAGAAAAATGGTTGAAAAAATGGTGGCCAAGCGGTCAACGCGGAAGAGTTCAAGTTCAAAACCAAAAGCGGCGAGCGCCCAGTGGTTTCCGTTGTCTAGGTGCCAAGCTATCCAGAGCCCGACCAGCGGCAGTGCTATCACGTAGATTCTACGCGCAATGCGTGGCAACAGAGGCGTCGCCAGGCCGCCCAAAAGCAACAGCAGGCCGGGGTGAATATCAGCGGTCATAATAGTCCTCGGGCCGCATCAATACGGTGCGCAGCCATTTGGCCAAGAGTACAAGACTAACGCAGACGACGAAGCCAAATATCGCGTAAAAGCCGAACCAGCCATCCATCGAAAAATGCGGGTGCTTTTCGTATAGGGCATCGGTAAAAAACAAAACGGCGCCAAGGACACACAGACCTCGGACGATGCGCAACACATTGCGTGGTTTATCTATCCAGTAATGGCGTTGAGCAACGGCGGGATTTTTTCCCGACATGTCAGCCTCCGCGTCCCAAGGGAGCAAGCAACAGCGCAATGCGGTCGCCATAGAAGAACAGGGCAACGGCGCCACTCACCGTGATTGAGATGGCGATTAAGCAGGGCAGCGGTGCTTCTTTAATGCTGCTTGCGCGTTCGGATAGCGTGGTTTCTGATTTTGGGAGCGGACGAAAGAAGGCTCGCGCCGGGATTGAAATTAAATAAATCACATTCAAAAGCGCACTTACGATAATCACCGCTAGAAAGATGGGTTGGCCTGCGGCCAAAACACCCTCGGCCAGAAGCAACTTGCTCCATGTGCCCCCCATTGGAGGCAAGCCAATAATGCTGAGGCTGGCTAGCAAAAACGCCGCGAAAGTCAGCGGCATGGTCCGGCCCAATCCATCGAGTTCGCTGACCTCCGTTTTGTGCGCGGCGACTAGAATGGCTCCGGCACAGAAGAACAGGGAAATTTTTCCGAATGCGTGCATGGCGATATGCATGCCGCTGCCGACGACGGCTGTCTCGTTGGCCAGCATCGCGCCCAACACAACGTATGAAAGTTGGCTGACCGTCGAGTAGGCGAGCCGCGCTTTCAGGTTGTCCTTGGTCATTGCGACAAGGGAAGCCAGAATCATCGTCATCGCCGCCGGGATTGCCATGGTCAGCCCAGCGCCCGTCGATGTTAGCCAATCAATGCCGAAGACATAAATGACGACCTTTAAGACGGTAAACACACCGGCCTTAACCACGGCGACGGCATGAAGCAGTGCGCTGACCGGCGTGGGCGCTACCATCGCCGCGGGCAACCATCGATGAAACGGCATCACCGCGGCCTTGCCGGTGCCGAACACGTAAAGCGCCAACAAGGGCAAGGCCCAGGCTGGATCGAGCTTGCCGGCCAGGATGCCGCCTGCGCGAAAATCTAGCGTGCCGGCGGCGACATAGGTCCACACGATAGCGGTCAACTGAAATCCGATTGATGTTCCGATCAGGATGCCGAGATACATTCGGCCGGCGCGCTTGGCTTTAGGCGTGCCATGGTGCGTAACCAGCGGGAACGTCGATAGCGTGAGCGCTTCGTAAAAGATAAACAACGTGAACATATTGCCAGCAAACGCGATACCAATTGCACTGCCGATCGCAATTGCGAAATAGGCGTAAAAACGGGTCTGGTGTATTTCGTGATGGCCGCGCATGTAGCCGATTGAATAGATCGAGGTGACGATCCATAGGAAGCTTGCGATAGAGGCATACAACGCCCCCAGCGGCTCGATCGTGAACGCAATCGGGAGGCTGGGCATCACCTCGAACAATGTGACGGCTGGCCGATCGCCTTGAGCGACCGCGCGTACCACGACCACGACCGCCATCAGCAGGGCGGAGGCGGTCAGCAATGTCATGGCCTCCCGGACATTGGGGTGGCTGCGTGCGGCAATTATTCCGGGTACGCCTAGAAAAGGTATTGCGATGGCGAGGAGTATCGCCTGTTCGACGCTCACGGAGCGACCCCCAGCAATGCCGTGGCGGCCGCTTTTGCGGTGGCGCCGGTCCATGTGGCATTCGTGCCGAACACCAGGCATGCAGCCGTTAAGAGCCAGAGGGGAACCAGCATGCTTGGGGGGGCATCGCCAACCGCGGCGTCAGGCGCTGCTTGACGCATGTACATGGTTTCGACCAGCCGCCAAACGTAAACCACGGCGATTAAAGAACTGCCGAGGATCGCCACCACCAGCACCCATGAACCTTCTTCGAGCGCGGCAACGGTCAAATACCATTTGCTGATGAATCCAGCCGTCACGGGCACGCCAACGAGGCTCAGCCCCGCAATCACGATCGCGGCCGACGTAAAGGGCATGCGTTTGCCGAGGCCAGCCAAATCATCGAAGTGAGTATTGACGCCGCGATAGGCCACGCAGCCGATGGCCATAAACAGCGCGCCCTTGGTGATGGCATGGTTAAACAGATGAATGATGCCGCCGGTAAGGCCGGTGACGGTCGACATGCCGATGCCCAACACCATGTAGCCGATCTGGGCAAGGCTGGAGTACGCAAGCATGCGTTTGGCATCGCGTTGGAATACCGCGACGAGCGATGCGAAGACCATCGCTACGACGGCAAGAGCCGTGAGAACGTCTCTGATTGGCAATCGAGTAAAGAATTCGGTACCGCCAAAAATGCTTAGGTCCAAGCGAATCAAGGCATACACGGCTACTTTGGTCGCCGTGGCGGAAAGGAAAGCGGTAACGACGGACGGCGCGTACGTGTAGGCATCAGGCAGCCAAAAGTGCAGCGGGACAAGCGCTAGCTTGAGGCACAGACCGACCGTGATAAATGCGAAGGCCGCAAGAACCGCACGGGAATCCGAAACGAGGGGTAGCAGCTCACGCAGATCCGCCATGTTGAGCGTGCCGGTGCTCATGTACAGAAAGGCGATGCCGATGATGTAAAACGTGGCGCCAAGCGTGCCCATGACCAGATAGCGATAGGCGGCCGTCAGCGCGCGCCGATCTCGTCCCATGCTGACCAGGACGTACGAGGACAGCGACGAAATTTCCAGGAACACAAACAGGTTGAACACGTCACCTGTCGCGCTCATCCCGAGCAGCCCGGCGACGGAAAGAAGATACATGGCGTAAAAGACGTAATGCCGTCCGATATCAATTTCCGAGTTGATGCTATTCCGGGCATACACGGCAACCGTGGCGCCAATGCCGGATACGATGATCAACACAAACGCGCCGACCCAATCAATTTCATAAACGATGCCCCAAGGGGCCGGCCATCCGCCGAGCTCATAAGTGATAGGCCCTGTTGTGGAGATCTGAATCATCAGCGCGACGGATATTGCTGCAGCCAGCAGCGTTGCCGCCATGGCGATGAGCCAAGCTATGAGCGCATTGCGGAACAGCAGGCA
>SHWP01000043.1 GCA_009693785.1 Rhodospirillaceae bacterium | reverse complement strand
AAACCAGGATAGTTACCCCAACCCGCCAACGATTTGCTCGGTCATCTTCTTGGCATCGCCCAGCAGCATCATCGTGTTGTCGCGGTAGAACAGGTCATTATCTACGCCTGCGTAACCCGCACCCATGGAGCGCTTGACGAACAACACCGCCTTGGCCTTCTCCACGTCGAGGATCGGCATGCCGTAAATCGGACTTTGCGGATCGGTCTTGGCCACCGGGTTGGTCACATCGTTGGCGCCAATCACATACACCGCATCGGCCGTGCTGAATTCGTGATTGATCTCTTCCAACTCGAACACTTCGTCGTAGGGCACGTTGGCTTCGGCCAGTAGCACGTTCATGTGGCCTGGCATGCGGCCTGCCACGGGGTGAATGGCGTACTTCACCTCAACGCCTTCGGCCTTCAACTTGTCGGCCATTTCGCGCAACGCATGCTGGGCTTGCGCCACCGCCATGCCGTAACCCGGCACGATGATCACTTTGCTCGCATTCTTCATGATGAAGGCCGCATCGTCAGCCGAGCCCGCCTTGTGGGGCCGTGCTTCTTTCTTGCCGCCCGCACTTTCTGCTGCGGCATCGCCGCCGAACCCGCCTAAGATGACGTTGACGATCGAGCGGTTCATACCTTTACACATAATGTAGGACAGAATCGCACCCGACGAGCCCACTAGCGCGCCGACGATGATCAGCAAGCTGTTACCGAGCGTGAAGCCGATGCCCGCTGCCGCCCAGCCCGAATAGCTGTTGAGCATGGAAACAACCACGGGCATATCCGCGCCACCGATGGGTAGGATCAACAAAAAGCCGATCAAGAAGCTCAGAATTGCGAGCGCAAAGAAAAGCGTGTGGCTTTCCGAGCCACAAAACATCACGAGAAGCGCGAGAATACCCACGCCTAACAGCGCATTCAGTTGATGTTGTCCTTTAAACACCAGCGGATTGCCTGTCATGAGACCTTGCAACTTAGCAAAGGCAATGACCGAGCCCGAGAATGTGATCGCGCCGATCACCAGGCCCAGCGACATTTCCACCAAGCTGCCCGTGGCGATGCTGCCCGAAACGCCGATGCCGTAACTTTGCGGCGACAAAAGCGCCGCACCAGCCACAAACACGGCCGCCATGCCGACCAGGCTGTGAAATGCCGCCACGAGTTGCGGCAGTGCGGTCATCTCGATCTTGCGGGCGATGAACGCCCCAATGACGCCGCCAATGCCGATGCCCAGCACAATCCAAATGTAACTTTTAACCTCGGGCGACAGCAGCGTGGTGATGATGGCAATCGCCATGCCGATCATGCCCAGCGTGTTGCCTTGGCGTGAGGATTCGGGGTTCGAGAGACCGCGGAGCGTGAGAATGAAAAATACGCCCGCGACGATATAGGCAAACAGGGTTGCTCCAATGGCCATGGCTTGCTCCTACTTGCCTTTTTTCTTGAACATCGAAAGCATTCGTTGGGTCACGATAAACCCGCCGAAGATGTTCACTGAGGCCAAGATCACGGCCAAGAAACCTAGAATTTTCGCGGCCCCAAACTCTTCTGGCCCAGCCGCCAGAATGGCGCCAACGATGATCACGCTAGAAACCGCGTTGGTCACGGCCATCAGCGGGCTATGTAACGCAGGCGTGACACTCCACACCACATAGAAGCCGACGAACACGGCCAGCGAAAAAATCGTCAGTAAGTACCAGAAATCGTTGCCACCGTGCTGTGAGGCGAGCTGCGCGACCTGGCCCGCCAATTCCTGGGCCTGCTGCGCCACACTTCCGGCCTGCTCGGCGACTTTCGCGGCTTGGTCAGTCACTTGATTGGGATTCATGTGTATTGCTCCACTGCCGCGTTCTAACCGGCCAACGAGAGATGAATGACCTGGCCATCTTTTGTGACCAGCGTGCCCTTCACCAGCTCGTCGTCGAAGTTGATCTTCAAGTTACCTGTGCCCTTCTCGATCATCAGGGACAGGAAATTGAGAATGTTCTTGGCGTATAGCGCGCTCGCATCGCGGGCCAGTCGGGCAGGCACATTGGAATGGCCCATGATCGTCACGCCGTTGGCCGTGATGACGACCTTATCTTTTTCCGAACCGACGACATTGCCGCCGCTTTCCACCGCCAAATCGACGATCACCGAACCCGCTTTCATGCTGGCTACCATCTCGGCGGAGACTAGCGTTGGGGCCTTACGGCCAGGAATCAACGCCGTGGTGATGACGATATCGGACTTGGCGACTTCAGCCGCGACCGCTTCGGCTTGCTTGCGTTTGAAGTCCTCATCCATTTCCTTGGCGTAGCCGCCCGCGGTTTCGGCGGCCTTCATTTTTTCTTCGTCGACGACGATGAACTTGCCGCCCAAGCTTTGAACTTGTTCTTTGACGGCGTATCGCACGTCGGTGGCATACACCACCGCGCCCATGCGTTTTGCAGTGGCGATGGCCTGTAGCCCTGCAACGCCTGCGCCAAACACCAATACGCGGGCGGGCGCAATAGTGCCTGCCGCTGTCATCATCATCGGCATGGCTCGCCCGAACGTAGCCGCAGCGTCAATCACTGCTTTGTAGCCAGCTAAGTTGCTTTGCGAGGAGAGAATATCCATCGCCTGCGCGCGGCTGATACGTGGCATGAGTTCCATTGCAAAGGCATTTACGCCCTGCTTGGCCAAGGCCTGCATGGCGGGTTTCATGGTTAGGGCATTCAGCCCTGCCATGAGATACGAACCTGATTTCAGCGTGGCTACTTCATCGGTGCCTTCATCAGCGCTCATCGGCCGCTGAACTTTCAACACCATGTCGGCTCCGGCGACCGCACTCGCTGCATCGGCCGCTATGGCAGCGCCCGCAGCCTTGAAATCAGCATCGGATATATTCGCGCCTGCCCCGGCTCCGGCCTCGACGGTGATCTTGCATCCCAATCCGGCCAGTTTTTTGACCGTATCGGGGGTTGCCGCGACCCGGGTTTCGCCAGGCCGGCGTTCTTTCAGAACAGCGATTTGCATATGTGTGGTCCCCTCGTCCGCGCCTTATTCATGCAGATTAACCAGGACTTGCCAAGGGACAAGCGCGTAAATCATCCCGGCCGAACACACCTGCCAGCCGACCAAGATAATTTGCAATTCCCCGACGAATTCCCGGGTTATTTACCCTGGTTGAGAGAGTAAATCGGCATTGATTTGGTCGCGCGACTAGCTGACGATAGCGCCGAATCCGGAGGTCACGTGGCTTTTTTCCGCAGAATCATCACTGCCACCTTGGCCGCAGGCTTACTTGGTGTGGGGCCAAGTCATGCCAGCGAGCAAAAAGAACGCCTGTTATTCGACGTCATGTTTGGCGGCTTGCATGTGGCCGATGTTGTGGTGGCCATGGACCAATCGGCCGATAGCTATCAGTCAAGCCTCACCATGCGCTCGCGCGGGGTGCTGGATTGGATCCAAAATTTCAAGGCCGATATGAAAAGTCAGGGTGGTTTTATCACGACCGCCGCCCCGATCCGCACCGTGCCCAATATTTATAGCCGCGCATGGTCGAACCCCGAGGTTGCCTCGGAAATGACCATGCGCTTTGACCCGGTGACCGGGTTAGGTCAAGGCCAAGAACGGTTATTCAACCCAGTCACGGGAGTTGATCTTAAGCCCGAGGACATGCCTTGGAACAATCGCAGGCCCATCATGCCGGTGCCGGATCATTTACGGGCCGGAGCGGTCGACCCGATCGCTGCCTTCGTTGCGGCTCGGCGTCAGATGCTGGAGTCCGGCCAAAAAGAGGTGCGTGTGCCGATCTACGATGGCCGCCGCCGTTACGACATCATTAGCACCATCGGCCAATCGCGGACCTACACCATCAAGGACCAACCGCGCGAATTGACTCCGGTCACCTCGCGCATGGAACCGGTGTTCGGTTTCGAGCCTGACGGTGAAGACCGTATGCGCGAGTCCTCGGGCACGACGTTGTTCACCAGCGACGAACGGTTCGTGCCGGTGCAAATCATCCTTGGCAACGATTTGTTCTCCAGCGTCATGAACCTGGTGGCCGAGTGCAATACCGACCCATTACCATGCGATACATTCGGGCAAACGCAACAGCAGAAACCTGAAACGAACTAGGGTTTCCCGCGTTTTTTCTTGAGAACTTTTTTAAACTCAGCCGCGTCATCGCGGTCTTTCGGCCAATTCGCAAGGTCGAACAGCATGGGCACTTTTTGCTCTAGCCCCTTGCGCGCGGCGGCGGGAATTTCATCTAAGTTTTTCATCTTCGCACCCAAGGCGCGGCCCCAACTGCGGCCTGGGCGCGTGCCCATGCCCGCCCATGGTTGGAAGCTCACCAGGTTTTGAAACTGAATGGAGGCCGAGGCGCGTAGCACACTTGGGTCGGCCACCTCCTTCAGGGGCGCGAAGTAAACATAATGAGAATCCCAATACATTATTGGGCCCGATGAATCCTCGGGGAACTCGCTCGGCTGAAATGGATTGGGATACGAAAAGCCAGACATGGTTGGCATGATCACCGTGTCACCCACAGTTTCAATCGCCATGGGCTTGGGCTTCAGGGTCGCACCTGGGCCGGTGATCACATCATCGGGGCCAATCTCAACTGACAGCGGACGCCCAATGAAGTGCCACGGCTCAAGAGTTTCGCCGGTGATGGGATTATTCCAAATCTCTAGTACCTCGTGCGTATCGAACTTGCAGTACACCCCGGCCTCATAGTTGGTAATCATCGTATTGCCATTGGCCATGGGCTTACACACTTTGATCGCCACGTTATTCATAGTGTAAAGCGGCACCAGATTCTTGTCGTGCATATATGCAAATATATGCAGCCGGTAAAATGCAGGCACCGCTTCGTCCGCAGCACTAGCGACAATTTTGGCGCGGATTTTGGCGCGCTCCTTTGGATCATCAAGTTTCAGTGACGTAGCCGCGCGTGCAGCCTCGGGGCCTGCGGCAAAAGCCGATGCCACACCAAGCCCTGCATACATGGTCATGCGCCGCGTGAGATCCGAGTGGTTCATGGGCTAGCCCCTTACCCTTGTTTAGCTTTGCGCCACGCCAGGTATTCGGGAAAATCGAGACGCGGTTTGGTCCACGTTTTAAAATTAAAAATATCAGGCGTTTGCTTTTCCAAGCTCGCGCGAGCGCCCTTGGGCAGGTCGTCCAAGCTTTTGAGCTTGGTGCCATAAGCCTTGCCATACGTACGCCCCGGCTTGCCGCCCATGCCAAACCACGGATGCCAGCTCACCAGGTTCTGGAATTGTGAGAAAGCCCCAGCCCGCGTCAGCTTGGGGTCGAGCACATCGGCAACCTTTGCAGCGTGCACAAAATGCGAATCCCAAAAATAAATGGGCCCAGCGGATTCTTTTGGATATTGCTCGGGCTTTAATGGGTTTGGAAATGAAAACGCCGATTGGCTCGCCACAAATACCGTGTCGCCAATGACATCGATGCGTTGGGGCTTGGGCTTCACCGTGGCTGTTTCATCCGTCACAGCGCCGTCGGCACCGACTTCCACTTTCAAGGGCCCGCCAATAAAGGGCCACACGTCGCGCTTCTCGCCGGTAAAGGGATTTTCCCATGTGTCGATCACCTCGTCGGTGTCGAACTTACAGTAGGCGCCGGACTCAAACACCGTGCCGCCGTAGTTACCATTGGGCAGCGGTTTCCATTTGGTGATGTTGAGATTGTTCATGGTGCATAGCGGCACCAAGTTGCCTTCATTGATGTAGCCATACAAATGCAACCGGTAAAAGCTGAAGACAGTTTCCTCGGCAATAGACCCCTGCACTTTTGCGCGTACCATGGCGCGGGTTTTCGTGTCCGTGAGATCAAGCGTGGCCGTAGCTGCACTGGCTGCTTGTATAGATGCGGCCGCCAGTGTGGTCATGCCCGCTGTGGCAATCACGTTGCGGCGTGTCAATTCCGATGAAGTCATGAAAATCCTCCCAACCCTGAGGACACAACTATAGAGGCAGCCCGACTTTCTTCAAGGCGGCGGACTGATGCTTGGCCAGTGCCTTTTCATCGAAATCCTTGATGGTGTCGTGAAACAGACGATGCCAATTCACTTTGGCCCCGAGCCGCAGAAACACCCCACCTAATCCGACGGCGGCACGGTCAACCATGACGAATTCGCGCGGCGGCTTGACCCCGCCCAAGCGTTTGAGTTCCGCGTGCACCTTAGCCGCCACTTCGACGCCGTAACTTGACGCGTTGGTTTCTTCGATCAGGCGTGGGCGATCTTCCATGAGTGGGGCATACACAAACGCGGCCCATTGATTGAGCGTGTCGATCACCTCGCGCTTTAAGCCCGTAAAGCCCCAAGTTTCATAGGCCGAGACCGCAAGGGCCTGATCGCCCCGCTCAAGCGCACGATAAAGGTCGATGACACCGCGCACGAATTTGGGAGTGAAGACGCGGATCGCGCCGAAGTCCATCAGATTAATCGTGTCGTCAGGCCGGGCCGTGTAGTTGCCCAGGTGCGGGTCGCCATGAATGGCCCCATAGCTGTAAAACGGGACGTACCAAGCCTTGAATAAATTGATGCCGAGTTGATTGCGGCGGGCTTGGCTGGGGTTTTCCGCGATAATGTCAACCAGTGGCCGCCCCTCCAGCCATGTCATGGTGAGCAGGCGGCGTGTCGATAAATCTGCCGTCACCTCGGGGATATGCACGCCCTTCTCTTTGGCCAGCATCAGCCGGTACAGCGCGAGGTTGCGCGCTTCGTTGGTGTAATCCAATTCCTCGCGCAGCCGCGCGGTGATTTCGGTGTGAATCTCGCTGGGGTCGATGGCGGGATCAAATCGTTGATAAGTGGCAAACACGAGTTTGAGTTGGCGCAAGTCCGCTTCAACTACTGAATCCATATCCGGGTATTGCAGTTTACAGGCCAGTGCCGCGCCAGATTTGGCAGTGGCACGATGTACCTGACCCAGCGATGCTGCACGAGCTGCTTCACGTTCGAATGTTTTGAATTTTTTCTGCCAATCGGCGCCGAGTTCAGCCGTCATGCGCCGGTTGACGAAAGGCCAGCCCATCTGTGGCGCGTTGGCTTGCAATTGCGACAATTCGCGTGCGTATTCCTTGGGCAGTGCATCGGGGATGGTCGATAGAAGTTGCGCCACTTTCATGAGTGGGCCCTTGAGCCCGCCGAGCAGCGCGCGCAGGTCGCCAGCATTTTTCGATTTGTCGGCCTTTAGGCCAAAGTAACGCTCACCCGCAATACGCGCAGCAAATCCGCCGATGGATGTGCCAACCTGGGCATAGCGCTTAACCCGGCCGCCGAGCGAATTTTCATCCGGGCCCGCCACGACAGTCAGGCGACCTTTTCGAGTTGGTCGATGAATCCTGAAATGGTGCTCATGCCGCGCCGCCAGAACCCGGGGTCAGTGGCATCAAGTCCAAAGGGTTTCAGCAATTCCTTGTGACGATCACGCCCACCAGCAGCAAGCATCGCCAAATACTTTTCCTCAAAGCCCGTCACGCTTTTTGTGGCGTAAACGTTGTAAAGCGAGTTCACGAGGCAATCGCCAAACGCATAGGCGTACACATAAAACGGCGCGTGCAAGAAGTGGCTGATGTAGCTCCAGTAAATTTTATATTCGTCGTCGAAGTGAAACGCCGGGCCCAGGCTTTCGCGCTGTACCATCATCCAAATCTCGCTGAGACGTTCTAAAGATAGCTCGCCAGACTTGCGTTCATCATGAACATGGCGTTCGAACTCGTGAAAGGCGATTTGGCGCACAACGGTGTTCAGCATGTCCTCGACCTTGCCTGCCAACAACGCGCGGCGTTCGGTGGGGCGTTTCTCATCGGCCAGCAAAGCCTGGAAGGTCAGCATTTCGCCAAACACCGAGGCTGTTTCGGCCAGCGTCAACGGGGTTGAGGAAATCAAAGCACCCTGCTTGCCCGCCAGCACTTGATGCACGCCATGGCCCAATTCATGGGCCAGCGTCATCACATCGCGCGAACTGCCGAGGTAATTGAGTAAAATGTAGGGATGGGCCGATGGAACCGTTGGATGGGAAAATGCGCCCGAGGCTTTGCCAGGCCGCGCCGGGGCGTCGATCCAACGCTTCGTGAAGAATTCATCGGCGACCTCAGCCATGCGCGGTGTGAACCCGCGGTAAGCATTGATCACCATTCGCTGTGCTTCAGGCCAGGCGATCTTGCGATCTTCGGCTTGAGGCAACGGTGCGTTACGATCCCAGTAGTCCAGCTTATCTTTGCCAAACCAGCGGGCCTTGAGCGCATAGTAACGGTGCGAGGTTTCGGCATAGGCCCCTTTGGCCGCCGTCACCAGCGCCTGCACCACGTCGTCTTCCACCAAGTTGGCCAAATTGCGCGATGACACGGGCGCGGCGAACTTGCGCCACTCATCTTCGGTGGCTTTGTCCTTGGCCAAGGTATTGGTGATCAGCGTGAAAAGTTGCGCCTTTTCATTCAACGTAACCGCAACAGCCTTGGCGGCGGTCTTGCGTTTCTCTGCTGACGGGTCAGATAGTAAATGCAGCGCTTCGGTCAGCGTAATTTGCTTGTCGCCTACCGTGCAACGCATGGCGGCTTGGGTTTCATCGTAAAGCCGCACCCAGGCCGAACGTCCGGTGGTCGACTTATCAAGGAATAGTTTTTCCAAATCGTCGGAAAGTTCATGAGCCCGGAACACACGCAGATCGCGAATCCATGGTGCATACTTTGCGGCAGTGGGATGCACCATCTTTGCCGCGAGGGCCGCGTCATCAAGCCGGTTGACTTCCAGCGTAAAGAATAATGTGCGTCCGCCGAGCGTCGTCAGCTTATCATTGATGTCCTGATAGAATTTTCCGCGCTTGGGGTCGGCCACATCGACCGACTGATAGAGCTGCGCGAAGCTGGCGATCTTGCCCATGGTATCGCTCAGCGCCTCGTAGTTAGCGATGGCCTTACCGAATGAGGGACTATCCAGTGCCGCAACCTTGCCACGATGAGTCTCGAACGCGGCAATACCCTTCTCGACTGCCACAAGCTCTGCCTTCAGGTCATCGCCATCGGGCCCGCTATAGAGGTCGGCCAAATTCCATTCGGGCAGCGCGCCTAAGCCGTCGCCCTTGGCGGCCGGGGCGTCGTCTTTGTGCACCGCGCCGGTAAGATTGCCAGTCGTGAAGGCCATAAAAAACTCTCTTTGGTAAGGGCTTCCATATAGGTGGGATTAGCAGTGCCGCCAACCACATATCTTATTCACAGGACTGTCCTATTGCTTGAAAAGCCGCTTTTGAAGAACCAAGATAGCCCCAATACAGTTGCCTCTGGGGAGGAATCCGGCGTGGTTGAGTCGTCCAAGGCCGTCGATACAGCGCAGATGAAAAGCCTGCCAGCGATGTTTTTCGCGCAGGCCGAGCGTTTCAACGACAGCAATTTCTTATGGCGCAAGGTAGACGGTGCCTACCGCCCCCTCACCTGGTCGTATGTGGCCGAGCAAGTGCGCATCGCCGCGCAAGGATTAAAATCCATCGGCGTCAAGTATGGCGATCGCGTGATTATCGTGTCCGAGAATCGTCCAGAATTTTTCATAGCCGATCTCGCCATTATGAGTATTGGCGCCGCTGCCGTGCCGACCTACACCACCAACACGGCGATGAACCACCTTCATATCATCAATGACTCTGGCGCAAAGGTGGTGATTGTCTCAACCCCGCATTTGGCACGTCATGTCATCGCTGCAGGGCTTGAGACCGATCATAAAGTGATTATTTTTGTGATCGACGAGCCCGAAAAGACCATGAAATCTGACGTCGATGTGCGGCCCTGGTCGCAATTGATGGATAGCGGTAAGGGTGCGGTTATTCCCGCCGAGGTCGCCACGCTCAAGCGCGATGAACTTTGCTGCATCATCTACACGTCAGGCACCGGCGGCTTACCCAAGGGCGTGATGCTGAGCCACGGCAATATCCTCGCCAATTGCATGGGGGCCACGGACCTCGTCGCCACGTTAGGAATCGACGACGAAGTTTTTCTCTCGTTCCTTCCGTTGAGCCATTCTTATGAGCACATGGGCGGTCAGTTCCTGCCGATTTCGCTGGGCGCACAGATCTATTACGCCGAGCGCATAGAAACGCTACCCGCCAACATGCTCGAATGCCGCCCGACGATCATGACTGCGGTGCCGCGCCTCTATGAAAGCATGCGTCAGCGCATCTTGCAGGGTTTGAAGCGGCAAAAACCGTTCCAACAAAAAATGTTCAACCTCGCGCTTGAATTGGGAATCAAAAAATACGAAACGCCTGATGCCATGACGTTATGGGACAAAGTGCGCAATGTCGTCGCCGACTTACTCGTGCGCAGGAAAATCCAAGGGCGTTTTGGCGGACGATTAAAGGCGACGGTCTCAGGCGGCGCGCCCTTGAATTATGACGTCGGGTTGTTCTTCGTCGCACTTGGGGTTCCGTTGCTTCAGGGCTATGGCCAAACCGAGGCCGCACCACTCATCAGCGCTAACCCGCCGCGTAAAGTCAAACTGCGCACCGTGGGCCCGCCGGTGAAGGGCGTGGAATTGAAAATCGCCCAGGATGGCGAAATTCTCTGCCGCGGCGAGATGGTGATGAAGGGTTATTGGAACGACCCAGACTCAACTCTGGTCACCATCGACCAGGAGGGTTGGTTGCACACAGGCGATATCGGCCATCTTGATGAGGATGGCTATATCGAAATCACCGACCGCAAGAAGGATATCATTGTCAATTCCGGCGGCGACAACGTCTCGCCGCAACGCGTGCAAGGTGTGCTGTGTTTGGAAGAAGCCATCGAACAGGCCATGGTCTATGGCGACAAGAAGCCTTACCTCTCCGCCGTGATTGTACCCAACGAAACTTTTGCTAAGGCCTGGGCTGAGCAGAGCAACGCGCCCACCAACCTTGCAGAACTCGCCACGAATGCGGAGTTCAAATCAGTGATCGCAAAGGCCCTGGAACGCGGCAACTCGCAGCTCGGCGTAGCAGAAAAAGTGCGCAAATTTGTTTTGGCCCCGCAGCCCTTCACGGTCGAGAACGGTCAAATGACACCCAGCATGAAAGTGCGCCGCCATGCCGTTTTGCGCGAATACAAGGACGCGCTAGAGGCGCTTTATAATTGAGGTAATTGAGGGCGGTTAGCGGCTAGCTCCCACGGCGTCGAGATACACCTGCAACAGCGATTCTTGTTCTTCGCGGTCGGCCTTGTCCATATTGCGGACCTTGATCACTTGGCGCATGACCTTCACGTCGTAGCCCGCACTCTTGGCTTCGGAATAGACCTCGCGGATATCGGCCGCCAAGTTCTTCTTCTCATCCTCAAGCCGCTCAATGCGCGTGATGAACTGCTTGAGCCGTTGCGCTGAAACGCTTTTATCTGCTGCGCCGTCTGGCATGTGAATTCCCCGATTGAGGCGGCGGGGAACGTAAGTGAAAGCATGCGCCGGGCCAAGGCCTGCACGCTGTGGATAAAAAAGAAACCTGGGGGTGGAATCAGTCGAGGCGGCGAACCGCAGGCTTACCATCAGAGCCCAGTCTCGACGATGGCCTTTACTTTATTGCGCATGCGAAATTCAGCACGCCACGTTTCGAACTCGCTGGCAGCGATGCGATCCTCACGAAACAGGGAATACCCGCGCAGGTCGCCCAGTTTGGCATCCTCGGTCGCGTTGGCTGCTCCGGAACCTGCCTTATCGCTGACAATACCGAAGTTAGAGCGATAACGTTTGTCCGGCGTCGGAGCGAAAATAAACATGCGGTAGGTATCGACATTGGTTTTGGTATTGGACGTCACGCGCACGCCCGTATCGGAATTCAGCACTTGAATGATGGTTCCGGGTTCGCTGATCAGCTTCACAGTGCCCTTGTCGTCGATCAGTTCGCCGGTGGTCACACTCACCGTCTCGATCCCCTCGTCCTCGGTAATTTTTCCGCGCCCATATTGCTGTGCAAGTTTGCTGGGCGAATAGAATTTGTATTCCGTCTCACGGTATTCGCGACCGTCAAGCTCGATATGGAGCAGACTGTTGTACGAGCGGATATTGTAATTGAGGGCGCCATCCATGTGGGTGTTCTCGGCCCGCCACCAGCCTGCCATGAGCTTCCAATAGGGACTCTCGGCCAATGTATTTTGCGCTGACGCCGCGACCGGCATCAGCAGTGCGGCTGCAAGAATGATAACACGCTTCATTTAACCACCTCGATCACGGCATGGAGTGGGGTTGTCTCCTCGAACTTTTTCTGCTGCTCGGGCGATGCAGGCTTTTGGTGCTTGGCTTTCCAGTCCTTGATCGGCATTCCGTAAATAACTTCCTGCGCTTGTTCGTAGTTGAGCGGACTGCCGTAGTGTTCCGAGGCGGCCTTGTACCATTTGGCCAAACAGTTCCGGCAAAAGCCCGCTGTGTTCATGATGTCGATGTTCTGGGCATCGGTGCGCTTTTGCAAATGTTGCACCAGGCCGCGGAAAGCAGCGGATTCCACCTTCAGTCGCGTGAGTTCATCCATGGCGGCTTCCTTCGTCAGTGGCGTATTTCATTCAAATCTTGCATCTCTAAGATCGGCCCTAGGATCCGGCTTAGCAAGTCCGCCCACCAGTGCTGGCCAGCAGTCGTGCGCACTAAATCTTGCCGGATTTCGACCTGGGCATGGGGCAGGCCCTGCGCCAAGCCATGCGCCTTCATGCAATAGCCATGGGTGATTCCCGAATAGGGTTCATTTTCGCCAACAACCATGCCCGGGGTTTGGCGCAAGGCGCGCAAGAGATGATCGCCCAAACGTCGATCGTTGCTGAACATCACACCGCAATGCCAAGGCCGCGCACTGCCCTTGGCCATCAGCGCGGGCGTGAAACTATGGATCGACAACATCACTGGCACTTGGCCGCTCGCACGAATTCGCGCGATTTCGGCATCAATAGAATGATGATAGGGTGTGAACACTGCCGCGGCGCGGGCCATCACATCGGCATGTGACAAACCGATATTACCAGGAATAGGTTGGCCGTCAGAGGTTGACGGAATCGACTCTGGCTCACCCAACGGCCGGTTAAGGTCGATCACCAATCGCGAATAGCGCGCGATAACGGCTGTTGCTGGCATTCGTTGCGCCACGCCACGCGCCACGGCGGCGGCACCGATATCCCAACCGATGTGCCGCTCAAGAGCTTCATGCGGCAAGCCAAGATCATGCAATGAGGTAGGCACGCGGTTGCCGCCATGATCGCAATGAATCAGCAGCCGCGAGCCTGTGTGCGCGATCACTTCAACTGGCAGCGGATCATTGGCGCCAAGTATTCTTAGATGTGCTGCCGTATCCATTGATTGTCGCGCCAAGCCATGAGAGACAAGAAGTGCAGTTTGAGGATTAGCGCATGGACGTCAAGGCGGCAGAGAATATGGCAGTTGCAGCCAAGCCTTGGCTCGCACGCGCCGCACTGCCCCTCCTGGTTTTTGGTACCGTGGCATTGTCCTTTTCGCCCATTTTCGTGCGCCTGAGCGAGGTCGGCCCCATCGCGACGGGCGTCAACCGCATGATGTTGCCCCTGCCCTTTTTCTTCGCCTGGATGCTGCTCAAGCCGTCGCAACGGCTTTCATTTGGAACCCGGCAGGGCCAGCTTGACTTGCGATACCTTTGGCTCGCAGGAGCATTCTTCGCGGGTGATCTTTGTGTTTGGCATTGGTCAATCAAACTCACATCCGTCGCCAATTCGACAGTGCTCGCCAACTTATCGCCGGTATTTGTCGTGATCGCCGCATGGCTGTTGTTTCGTGAGCGTGTGTCGCAACTGTTCCTGCTTGGGTTGCTGACCGCGTTAGCAGGCGTGGCTGTACTGATGGCCGAAAGTTTCACGGTTTCAACCACGACATTAACCGGCGATGCGCTGGGTCTTTCTACATCTTTGTTCTATGCGGGCTACCTACTCACCATTGCCCGTGTGCGCAAACGGGTGCCGACCGCCGCGGCCATGGCCTGGGGCGGGTTGGCCGCCAGCCTCATCCTCTATGCGATTGCGGCAACTTTCGAAGGGAACGTTTGGCCCGAGACCGCGCGCGGCTGGCTTGTCGCCTTCGGGCTTGCGGGCGTGACTCAAATCGTTGGGCAAACCTTGGTCGCACTCACACTCGCTCATGTCCAGGCGGGTTTTGGGTCCATGGTTTTGTTGTTGCAGCCCATTCTATCCGCCGTGTTAGCGTGGGTGCTGTTCAACGAACCCCTCAGCCTCTGGCAGGCGGTCGGTGGCCTGGCTATTATTACCGGCTTAGAATTATCACGCCGGGGAACGCCAAAATAAGGGGATTTCTGATTCCCCAACTAGCCATTATCTCCTCTGCCGCGTACTCTGCGGAACAGGAGCAGCATCATGTCAGACTCATCATCAGGCTACCGCGGCCGCCGCGCCAAAGTGATTGCCACGCTCGGCCCCGCCAGCCGCGACCCCGACACCATCGCCGATCTGTTCGAGGCAGGCGCCGATGTATTCCGCCTCAACTTCAGCCACGGCACGCACGAGGATCATGCCAAATCCGTCAAGGCCATCCGCGATATCGAGAAGAAATGCGGCCGGCCCATCACCATCCTGATGGACCTTCAGGGCCCCAAATTGCGTGTCGGCCCCTTCAAAGAAGGCCGCGTGATTTTACAACCGGGCGCTAAATTCCGGCTCGATCTTGATCCCGCCCTGGGCGATGTGAACCGCGTGTCGCTACCTCACCCGGAGATCTTTGCCGCCCTCAAGCCAGGGGCAGCGTTGCTGATCGATGACGGCCATTTACGGCTGAAAGTGCTGGATTGCGGCAGAGACTTCGCGATCACGGAAGTCATCATCGCGGGCGGCATTTCCGACCGCAAAGGCGTCAACGTGCCTGATGTCACGCTGCCCATTCCCGCCATGACCGACAAGGATAAGGCCGATTTACAGTTTGGGCTCAGCCAGGGTGTGGATTGGGTGGCGTTGTCGTTTGTGCAACGCCCCGAAGACGTGGCCGAGGTTCGCGCCATCGTTAAAGGCCGCGCGGGCATTGTCGCTAAACTTGAAAAGCCCTCGGCGCTCGAACACCTCGATGCCATTGTCGATATCGCCGATGCCGTCATGGTCGCGCGCGGCGACCTCGGCGTTGAGATGCCGATGGAGCAAGTTCCCATCCTGCAAAAACGCATCATCCGGTCATGCCGCAAGCGCGGCAAGCCCGTCATCGTCGCCACACAAATGCTCGACAGCATGATTAAGTCGCCCATGCCAACACGTGCCGAAGCCTCGGATGTTGCAACTGCCGTCTATGACGGCGCGGATGCGGTGATGCTGTCGGCAGAAACCGCCTCAGGCCAATTCCCCGTGCGGGCCGTGGCCGCCATGCACCGCATTATCTATCAGGTTGAGAGCGACGAGCATTACTTCGACATGATGGAAGCAAGCCGCAAAACGCCCGAGCATTCCTCCCCCGCTGCTATTACCGCCGGAGCACGGCAAATTGCACATACATTGGAAGCAGCCGCCGTTGTGACTTTCACATCATCGGGTTCTACGACCTTGCGCGCCGCGCAAGAGCGCCCCAATGTTCCAATTCTGTGCATCACGCCTAGCATCACCGCCGGACGGCGCTTAGGACTGGTCTGGGGTGTGTATTCGGTGGTCGGCGATTTTATTCACTCGGTCGACGATATCGGCGATGTCGCGGTGGCTGCGGCCGTGAAGTCCGGAATCGGCAAAGAGGGCCAAGCACTGGTGATCACTGCGGGTATGCCGTTTGGCAAGGTCGGCTCGACCAATATGGTTCGCGTGGTGTGGATCGGCGGCGAGACCGGAACGCAGTAGTTTCAGCCTTTAGCGTTTACTGTGGTCCAACGGGTTCGCGTCAACCGATAAAGCACATGCGTCAGGCCAGCGTGCGTGTAGTCGCGCTCGAATTCAAAGCCGGTTTTTCCCATCACACGGCGTGAGGCGGCATTCGTCGGGAGGGTGAAACTGACCAATTCGGTCAGGCTCGATGTTGCGAAAACATGCGCCACAACCGCCTTGGCCATCTCGGTCGCATATCCCTTTTTCCATTCCGCCCACGGCACGGTGTAAAGAATCTCGATTTCGTTCAAGCCACCTTGTTGATATTTCCGAGAACCGCAGTAGCCGGTGAACGTGCCGTCAATGCGGGTATGAAATACCCACATCCCCCGGCCTGGGCCATCACTTGCGAGAATAAAGCGGCCAAGAATTGATGACGTTTCATTGCGGTTGAGTTTTTTGCCATCGGCCGACAGCGTCGCCATAACGCGCTCGTCATTGTGCAAAATGCGCATGCGCGGGCCATCGCCTTCGGCGATTGGACGGCCAATCAGGTTCTTCGTCTCCAGTTGCACCGCAGTCGCATCCCCTACAACAAAAAACCGCGGCCTTAAAACCGCGGTTCTTCGGTGCGCTATCGTTATGACAAGTGCTGTCCTCTACGCTTAGCCCTGCCGCGCTTTGAAGCGTGGGTTCTTCTTATTGATGATATAAACACGTCCTTTGCGCCGCACGATCACGCAATGCTTGTCGCGTGTCTTGGCGGAGCGCAGTGAATTGCGCACTTTCATGACCGAAATCCTAAACTAGTGTCGATGGGCTGAAGCCTTAGGCCCATCCCGAAAAGAGGCGGTTGTATAACCAATTGAACTCAGGGGCGCAACTTGTTACCCACAATGCCGCAATACGATATAACTATATGAAATATATACGTTATCTGGGTCAATGATCAGGTCAGCCATGCGCGCATGGCATCCGATGTGGCTTGGGGTCGCTCCAGTGGTGACAGATGGCCACATTCTTCAATGACAACCAGCTTGGCATTGGGAATGGCCTCGGCCATCTCGGCATGCAGCGCCACCGGCGATAAGGCATCCTCGCGGCCGCAAACAATCAGCGACGGAACACGAATGGCAGGCAAGTCCCCTCGCCCATCGACCCGAGCCAAGATCGCCATTTGCTGACGTTTGAAGGCGTCTTGCCCGATGCGCTCGGCCATTTGTAACACCACGCCCGCCACGGCCTCATCTTTCAATCGGGATGGATGAATGAGGTTTGGCAAGAGTCGCGGCGTGACTCCTTTGAATTTGCCGATCTCGGACAACCGGATGAGTTCGCGGCGGGTTTGTGACTGAGCCTCACTATCGGCCCTGGCATTGGTGTTGAGTAACGCCAGCCGTTCCACCCGCTCAGGGGCCCGGCGCATGATCTCCTGGGCCACATAGCCGCCCATGGACAGGCCCGCCAAGCAGAACGTCCGTGTGGGGCATGCTCCAGCACCCGCTCGGCCATGGTCGGCAGCGATTCATCTTGGGTAAGGTCGGCGACCCAGGGCACGCAGACGCTAGCTAGGTTTTCTATCTGGTGGCGCCACAAGGCAGCATCGCAAAGCAAGCCAGGCAGCAGAACGAGGTTTCGGCGATTCACAGTGCTACCCGGGTGCAAAAATGGCGCAATACCTTGGTTTTTTAGCCAGCCTTGTCGATTGACTCATCCAAGCTAGCACCTATGATGCCGCGCGTTAACCAGCCGGGCCCCTGGCCCCGCAACAGCGACAAGGTGTTGGCTTGGCCAACGATTGATTTTTTCTCTCGATGACATTCGAAGACCTCGGACTTTCGCCCGACACGCTTAAAGCCGTGGCCGACGCGGGATATCAAACGCCAACGCCCATTCAGGAGCAAGCGATCCCCTTGGTGCTGATGGGGCGCGACGTTATTGGCATTGCCCAAACCGGAACCGGTAAGACGGCGGGCTTCACCTTGCCGATGATCGACATTTTGGCGGAAGGCCGCGCCAAGGCGCGCATGCCGCGCTCGCTGATCATCGCGCCTACCCGTGAGCTCGCCGCCCAAATTTCAGATAATTTCGTCAAGTATGGCAAATACCATCCGCTCTCGATGGCGCTGCTGATTGGCGGGGAGTCCATGGGCGATCAGGAAAAAACCTTAGATCGCGGCGTTGATGTTCTTATCGCCACGCCTGGGCGCCTGCTCGACCACTTCGAACGTGGGCGCATTTTGCTCAACGACGTCAAGATTTTGGTTATCGACGAAGCTGACCGGATGCTCGACATGGGCTTCATCCCCGATGTCGAGCGCATCGTCTCGCTGCTGCCGAAGATCAGGCAAACATTGTTTTTCTCGGCGACGATGAACGAGGAAATCCGCAAGCTGACCGAACAATTCTTGATGAACCCCAAGGTGGTTCAAGCCACGCCACCGGCCACTGCGGCGACCACGATTGCCCAGGCTGTTGTGATCGTGCGCCCCGAGGATAAACGCGAATGCTTGCGGCGCTTGATCCGCGCCGAGCATTTGGTAAACGCGTTCATTTTTTGCAACCGCAAGCGCGATGTAGATATTCTTTTTAAATCGTTAACCAAGCACGGTTTCAATGCGGTTGGCCTGCATGGCGATATGCCGCAGCCCAAACGCATGGAGATGCTGGCAAAGTTCAAATCCGGCGAGGCGGAATACTTGGTGTGCTCGGATGTGGCCGCGCGCGGGCTCGACATCACCGGCGTCTCGCATGTCATCAATTTTGACGTGCCGTTTAATCCCGAAGATTACGTTCATCGCATTGGCCGCACCGGACGCGCAGGTAAACAAGGCCATGCCGTGACCATTGCCACGCCCTACGACGGCAAGGCGTGGGCGGCCATTGAAAGCCTGGTCAAACAACCCATTCCAATTCTCGCCGAAGCCGCGATTGAAGACTTGAAAGTCGCGTTCTCAAGCAGCGATGCAGAGGGCGATGGCGCACCGCGCGGCCCTCGTGGCCGTGCTAAAGGTGGACGCAGCCACGGCAAAGATCGTGGTCGCGACCGCAAGCCCGCCCGCAAACCGCGCTACGCGCAAGCACCCACCGTCGATGGGCCAGTTGCACCGGTTGCTGCCGCAGAAATAATGCCAATGACCCAACCTGCCGCGATTCCGGCCGAGCCCGTGGTTCAACCGGATGCACCGCGCCGTGAACCGCGTCGTTCCCGCCCCTCGCAAGATAAATGGGCTCGGGATGCAGGGCGCATGGATCATCCCGATGATGTGCTCGGCTTTGGTTCGGCCGTTCCAGCGTTCTTGCAGCAATTCGGGCCGCCACGCCCACGCAGCCCCGAGATTCCTGAAGAGCTGCCTGCTGAAGACGAGGCTTAGCTAGTTCACAGGTCCGCGCGGACGCTCATCCTCGGGCGGCCCCAACGATTGCGGATCGACATTGGCGGGCCCGGCTTGATGGTGAACCAAGCGCCAAGCCGAACCTTCACGCACAAAAATATTCGTGGCCGCCAAGAACTGTTGGCCTTTCAATTCTTCAACGCATGTCACAATGGCACTGTCGCCCAGCACCTCAACCCGTTCATTGTGAACTTTGACTTTTGGGGCATTGGGATTGCGCAGGATGCCTTGCCAGCTCCGCATCACATGATCCAATCCATAAAGAATGGACCAGCCAGGGTGCACGCAGGAGACTGACTTATGGACCGACCACACCTCTGCCATGGCTTCTAGGTCACGATTGGTGAAAGCTAAATAGAAGGCTCCATTGGCAAATAAGATCGCATCTCGATCAGACATTGATGCTTGGCCTTGGTCTAAAAGCGAAAATAGAGTGCGTATTGGCGCGGGCTAGATTAGCCTAATCCCAGCCTCATACTCCATGTTCCAAGTTAGCCCACCCCATGCCAGCACTTTCCGGTCCCACTCTTGCCCCCGCCTCGCGGCAAAACGCAAAAAGTGCGGCCATTTTTCTTCACGGCTATGGCTCGAGCGGCGATGACCTGATTGGTCTGGCGCCGTATTTTGCCCGCAGTTTGCCTGACACGGTGTTTTATTCGCCCCATGCGCCCGAACCATGGGAAGGCGGATTTTTCGGCGGTAAGCAATGGTTCAGCCTGGCCGGGTACGATCCCGAGGCTGTGCGGCGCGATCCCAATCAGATGGGCGGTATCTTTCAACGTATGTTCGATGGCGCGGAAAAGGCGGCCGTCATACTCAATCAATTTATCGATGAGATCACGGCGCAGCATAAACTCAACGCCAATCAAGTCGCCCTCATCGGCTTTTCGCAAGGCACGATGATGGCCCTGCACGTTGGCTTCCGGCGCACGCAAGCGTTGGCGGGTATCGTTGGCTTCTCTGGGGCCATGGTCGGGGGTTCGAAACTGAAGACCGATCTCAAATCGCGCCCGCCCGTCCTGCTGGTTCATGGCAACGCCGACCCCGTCGTGCCCGTTGAATCCATTGATGTGATCAAAAGCGTGTTGAGCGAGAATAACGTGCCGTTCGAGGCTCATATCATTCCCGGGCTGCAACACGGCATCGACGATTCCGGCATCATTCTGGCAACGAATTTTCTGAAAACCAAATTGGCATGACCATCGATCAATGGCGCTTAGAGGAGAACAACACCCCATGATTGGACCTATCGTTGCCGTCACCATGACGGTTGCTGACCTTGCACCCATCGAGGCCGCTTATGGCGATTATCTGGGTTACAAAGTCGTCGAGCGCGGGCAAATCCCCAATGAACTCGCCGAGGTTTGGGGCGCGCCTTTGGCTGCGGGCAAATCATACATGGTGATGCAGCCCGAGAGCGGCGCGAATTGTTTCTTGCGCTTCGTCGCTATCGACGCCTATCCCGATTATAAACCGCTCTCGACCTACGGCTGGAACTCGACCGAGATCTTGGTCAAGGATGTCGATGCGGTTTATGAACGCCTCAAGTCCTCACCTTTCGAGGTGGTCGGCACGCCACGCAACCTCTCCACCACCGATAAAATTAAGGCGATGCAGGTCATCGGGCCTGCCAAGGAATTGCTTTATCTCACCACCGTCACGTCCGAGAGTTTCGGCTTGGGCATGGCGCAGTCCTTCATCGACCGGCCATTCATTGTGATTAATGGCGGGCGCGATATCGTCGAACTCATCACGTTTTATCGCGATGTCTTAAAAAATAAGGTCTCCGAACCTCAGCCGGTGCGCATGTCAGCCCTCAATAAAGTGCGCGGCTTTGACTCTGAAACAAAACACCCGCTCTCGACGGTCGATATTGGCGGGCCGTTTCTGATTGAAATCGATCAATATCCACCGGACACGATCGACCGCGGCAGACGCCCTGGCGATTTACCACCCAGCACGGCGATTGTTTCGTTTGAGGTGCAGAGCTTGGATAAAATCCCCGTGCCGTTTGTCAAACCACCCGCGATCATTCAGGGCAGGCCCTATAACGGCCGGCGCGTCGGCGTGATCAAGGGGCCATCAGGCGAACTTCACGAGTTGATCGAAACGCCGAACTGACCCGGTCAATTAAACCGCTCGTCTTCGTCCATGGCGTTACGGTTAATTTCATCGTCCTTGGGCTTGTCCATCTCTTTGAACGAGCCCGGGGACGTGCTTGCGCTGCGCCATGCGCCGTTGGCGTTCTTTCTCTTTGTCCTTGCGGTGCAAATAGGCCAAATATCCGGCAAGCGCCAGCGCCAACAAGAACCACGGCGCGATGAGGGAAATGGTGCGTTCGAGTTCCAACCCCTGGCGCACCGATGGGCGGCAACTCGACAACTTGTTTATACAGTTTTCGCGCGCTATCTCTTCTGCGCGGGAAAAGAAAAAGCCCGGCAGGACAAAACCATTGTCACCCATATCCTGGGCCATGACCGGGCCGGTTGGCCCCAAGGCGGCTAAACCTATTCCGGCGATGAGATAAAACTGACGGCGATTCATATTGGTTTTCTCGACAGTTGCGGATTGCGCTGCTTAGACCCAGAAGTCTAGCATATCGCCCGACAGGATTCTCTAGTCACGAAGGACCCTGGCAGCATTGACCAAGACGCCCCCCTTTCAAATCCGCAACATTGATCACGTCGTACTGCGCGTGCGCGATCTTGACCGGGCCTTAGGGTTCTATTGCGGCGTCCTTGGCTGCATCATCGAGCGCCAACTCAAAGACCGCGGCCTGACCCAACTCAGAGCTGGATCATCCCTGATCGATCTGGTGGTCGTTGATTCCGAGTTCGGGCGCAAGCTTGGGGCAGGCCCCGCCGCCGAGGGCCGCAACATGGATCATTTCTGCCTTCGGGTTGACCCATTTGATGGTGCGGCGATCCTATCGACATTACGCGCCCAGGGATTGAAGCCCGGCGAGGTCGCCCAGCGTTACGGCGCAGAAGGCATGGGCCCTTCGATTTACCTCGAGGATCCCGATGGCAACACGGTGGAATTGAAAGGCCCGCCAAACCCCTGAGTTTCCGCGCCCTTGCGGGGCGTAGACCGCGTCAATGCATTTGCTAAAGTGAAGCCAATAATAAAAGCCTATAAAAACAAAAAAGGAGGGATCGCCGGATGGCCGAGCTTGAGCTGTTCAGTTACGAGGCCTGCCCTTACGCGCAACGCACCCGCATGGCGCTGATCGAAAAGGGCCTCGATTTTACGCTCACTGAGGTCGATCTCTACAACAAGCCTGACTGGTTCAAGAAGCTCTCGCCCTACGGCAAGGTGCCGTTACTGAAACACAAGGGCGATATCGTTTACGAATCGCGCATCATCAACGAATACTTGGAAGACGCTTTTCCGCAGCGGCCTTTGTTACCGCGCGAACCCATGCAGCGCGCCAAGGCCCACATCTGGATCGATTACTGCGATAGCTACCTGATGCCTGTGCTGCATAAGATGATTGGTGACCGCAAAGACCCCGCCAAGTTGATCGAACACCGCAAGGCCGTCGCTGAGAAATTTCTGTTCATGGAAAACGAAGGCCTGCGCAAACTCAGCCCCGGCCCCTATTGGCTGGGCAGCGATGTGTCGCTGGTGGACCTTCAGTTCATGCCCTTCTTAGAGCGCTTCCCCTGTTATGAGTCGCTGTGGGGGGTTGCGATCCCGGCCGAATGCACCCGGCTCAAGCAATGGATCGCCACCATGCAAGGCCGCGATAGCCATAAGAAAACCGCCAACACTTTCGAGTTTCACATGATCAGATACCGCAAATACGATCAGGCGGCATGACCGAGATTGGGGGCCGATAAGGCCCCCTTTTGCATTTTGCCGGCATACCGGCGCAGACGTTTGGAATGGGAGGAATGACCATGTCAGACACTGCAACGCGAGGCGCCCCCAAGGGCACACGATGCGTGGCCCTGGTGGGACCGCAGTCGAGTGGCAAGACGACGCTGGTCGACAGCATGCTACTGGCCGCCGGGGCCATTCAGAAACGTGGGCGAGTGCTTGATGGCACCACCGTCAGCGATACCTCCGCCGAAGCCCGAGCGCGGCAAATGTCCACCGAGCTGACGCCCGTTCGCATGTCGTATTTAGGCGACGAATGGGTGCTGATCGACTGCCCCGGCGCGGTCGACCTGGTGCAAGAATCTCATCAAGGTTTGCTGATGGCCGATGCGGTGCTGGTGGTGGCCGAGGCCGACCCCCATAAAATGCTCGCCTTGGGCAGTATCTTCCGTTTTCTCGACGACCACAAAATCCCTCATATTTTATTTATCAATAAGATGGACAGCGCCCAAGGCCCGGTGCGCGATATTTTGGCCGCAGCGCAAACCCAATCGGCGCGGCCCCTGGTGCTGCGCCACATTCCTCTTATCGCCAAGGACAACACCATCACCGGCTATGTCGATTTGGTGGCCGAGCGGGCCTATCACTACAAACTCGACCAACCCTCCGAGCGCATCGACTTGGCCAAAGTTGACAATGCCGCCGTGCCCGATGCGCGGCGCGAGTTGCTGGAAAAATTATCGGATTTCGATGACGCGCTGATGGAAAAACTGCTGGAGGACATTGTTCCCGACAAAGCCGAGGTCTACCGGCAACTCTCAAAAGACTTGGCCGAAGATTTGATAGTGCCCGTTTTGATTGGCGCTGCCGATCATCAGCACGGCGTCACGCGCCTGTTGAAACTGTTGCGTCACGAAGTGCCCGCGGCCACTGAGACGGCAGAGCGCCGCGGCATTCCGGCGGGCGCATGCGTGGCACAAATCTACAAAACCATTTACGCCGCCCATGTGGGCAAATTGTCGCTGCTGCGGGTGTGGCGCGGCACGCTGAAAGATGGCGACACACTGGCAGGCCATCGTTTT
This sequence comes from Rhodospirillaceae bacterium, assembly GCA_009693785.1. Lineage (GTDB taxonomy): Bacteria > Pseudomonadota > Alphaproteobacteria > Rhodospirillales > Rhodospirillaceae. Next base: position 5,041 of record SHWP01000043.1, on the reverse strand, counting down.
GCCAACATGCAAGACGGCGCCGAACCCAAACTTGGCAAGGGCAAGGTGACCAGCGTTGGGCAGGGCAATGTCGTAGCGCTCACCAAACTTGATGGCGTGAACACCGGCGACATTCTAGCCACCGACGGCCATGTGAAACCCAAAGTGTGGGCCGTGCCGCCCACGCCGCTCTACGCCCTTGCCCTGTTCACCAAGGACCGCAAGGACGACGTGAAGTTGGGCGATGGCTTGCGCAAGTTGTGCGAGGAAGACCCATCGCTGTCGATCCATCACGTTGCTGAAACCTCGGAGATGTTGCTGCGCGGCCAAGGCGACATTCATTTGCAAATCGCCATGGACCGGCTGAAACGCAAATTCGATTTGAGTGTGGAGTCAAAAACCCCGCAGGTGCCTTACCGCGAGACCATCAAGAAAGGCACCACGCATCATGCGCGCTTCAAGCGCCAATCGGGTGGGCATGGGCAATTCGCCGACATCAAGGTCGAAATCAAGCCCCTGCCCCGTGGTTCGGGCGTGAAGTTCACCGACAGTATCGTCGGCGGCGTGGTGCCAAAAAACTTTATTCCCGCCGTCGAGGCCGGTGTGCGCGACAACACCGTTCGCGGGCCCTTGGGGTTCAACGTGGTGGACCTGTCGGTGAGCTTGTTCGATGGGCAGTACCACAGCGTCGATAGTTCCGATCAGGCCTTCCGCACCGCCGGGCGCATGGTGATGACCGAAGGGCTGCCGGTGTGCGAGCCAGTGTTGCTGGAACCCATCTTTGAGGTTGCCGTCAGCGTTCCCGCCGATTTCACCTCGAAGGTGCAACGCGCCCTCACCCAGCGCCGCGCGCAGATCATGGGCTTCGACACCCGCGAAGGCTGGAGCGGCTGGGACATGATCAAGGTCAACATGCCCGAGTCCGAGATGAGCAACCTGATCACCGAAATCCGATCCATCTCGCAGGGCATCGGCACCTACGAGTCAAAATTCAGCCATTACCATGAACTCATCGGCCGCGACGCCGATAAGGTGATCCAAGCGCGCAAATCGCAGTTGGGCGCGGCGCACGGGTGACCGCCGCACAGCGCTTTCGCCGTTGGCTCCATGCGAACCTTCCAGCCTCGGCGTGGCTGCGCGTGCCTATTGGCGTGGTGCTGGTCATCGGCGGCATATTGGGATTTCTGCCAATCCTGGGCTTTTGGATGATCCCTTTGGGGCTGGCCGTGCTGGCCATCGACTACCCACCTGCGCGTCGGCTTGGCCGCAGACTCATTGTGGGCATCGGGCGGCTCATCAAACCAAAAAGAAAGTGGTAAACTCTTAGCTCGACGCAACCGAGGAGATTGTCATGAGTGACACATCCACTGCACCAACTTGGCGTACCATCATTCTGTTCGGCGTGATCGTTTGGCTCGTGCCGTTCGTCATCGGCTTTTTTCTCTACACGCCCGAAGGTCAGCCGCGCTTTTCCGAGGACTTGTTCGAGTCCGTCATGGCGGTATCGCTGGCCAGCATCACATCGTACATGGCTTACAGGCTGTTCTCGCGCACAAGCACCATCGCGGCCTCGGGGTTGGTCGTAGGTGTGGCGTGGCTGGCGATCAGCATCATCCTTGACGTGCCGACAATTATTTTTGGTTTCGACATGCCGGTGGGGCAGTACGTCACCGAGGTTGCGCTGTCGTATCTGATGATCCCGGCCATCACCATCGCCGTAGCCAAAACGGCAAAGGCGAGAAAGGCAGCCGCGAGTTAAACTTGGAGCACGGTTGCCCCGAAAACGACTGTCCGAAAATTCGCTGCTACCTCAACGCATTTTCGATCAGGTAATTGCCGATATCGGCGGGTTTGAGTTTGGTCACCTTGGGCTGCTCGCCCGCCATGGTTTGCTTGATGACCATATAGCTTTCCACGTCGAAGGGGTTGACCTTAAACACGCTGCGCGTGCCCTTGAGTTTGGGGTAATAGGTGGGGTCGATCATCTTCAGGCGCAGGGCGAGGCGGGCCAGCATTTCGTCCTCGCCGCTGAGTTCAGGAACATCGCGCTTGGCGATGATTTTCCAATCGTTTTGGCCCAGCGCCGTGGCCTCGTTCATGGCCTTGGCCATATCGGCCTTGGCGTCCTCGGTGAGGCCCACCTTGTAGATGTGCTTGCTAATGCCGATATCCGAACCCCACGCCTGCAGCGTCTTGCTCGCGGCCACATAAATCGTCGGCATACCCAATTCCTCACACCTAGCTATTTATTGGCGCATCGTGCCGAAAACCGGAAGCCCACTTTTCGGCACGATGCGCAAACCGCAAAACCCGTCTTCGCGCTGCGTCTCATACCGTGCGTGCATAAAAATAACACAGCGGTATGACCGCGCTGTCGCGTTCACCAGGCGGGCCTGTTTTTTTCCTGATATAACAGGGATAACAGGCGCGGGTGTGCGCTCAAGTTAAAGTTGTCCACAACCCTATCCACAGCGGCAGAGGCTACCCGGAAAGCGCCCCACGAGACCTATTCCATCCGATTGCTAGGTCCGCTATAGCCAGGGCGCGACTGTGGCCAGGGCGGCAGTTTGTCGCGACCGGGTGGGCTCTAGAGACAACAATGAACAAAGCAGTCGTGTTAAATTCGCGAAACGCCAAGCTGAACACCTTGGTTCAGGATATGGCGACCCTCTGCAAGCCCGATCATATCCATTGGTGCGATGGCTCTGACGACGAATACAAATCCCTCTGTGATCAGATGGTGAAAAGCGGCACCCTGCTTCCGCTGAACCCTCGAAAACGACCCGGCTGTTTCCTCGCCCGTTCCAATCCCACCGACGTCGCCCGCGTCGAAGACCGCACCTACATCTGCAGCAAAACCAAAGACGACGCCGGACCCAACAACAATTGGATCGACCCCGGCGAAATGAAGAAGACCCTCCAAGGGCTCTTCGAGGGCTGCATGCGCGGCCGAACAATGTACGTTATTCCCTACAGCATGGGCCCCCTGGGCTCGGATATTTCCCACATCGGCGTTGAGATCACCGACTCCCCTTATGTCGTCATCAGCATGCGCACCATGACCCGCATGGGCAAAAAGGTGCTCGACGTGCTGGGCGATGGCGATTTCGTGCCCTGCATCCATTCGGTCGGCGCACCCTTGAAGCCGGGCGAGAAAGACGTGCCCTGGCCCTGCAACAGCACGAAGTACATCGTGCATTTCCCCGAGGAACATTCGATCTGGTCGTATGGCAGCGGCTATGGCGGCAACGCACTGTTGGGCAAAAAGTGCTTCGCGCTGCGTATCGCCTCGGTCATGGCCCGCGAAGAAGGCTGGCTGGCCGAACATATGCTGATCGTTGGCCTTGAATCGCCCCCCAAAGACGGAAAACCTGGCGAAAAGACCTATGTCGCCGCCGCCTTCCCCAGTGCCTGCGGTAAGACCAACCTGGCCATGATTATACCGCCGCAAGGGTTTGAAGGCTGGAAGGCTTGGACCGTGGGTGATGACATCGCCTGGCTTAAGCCCGGCAAGGATGGGCGTCTGTACGCCATAAACCCTGAGGCAGGCTACTTCGGGGTCGCCCCAGGTACTTCGTTAAAGACGAATCCCAGCGCCATGAAATTGCTGGAGAAAGACGTGGTTTTCACCAATGTCGCCCTGACCGACGATGGCGATGTGTGGTGGGAGGGCATGACCGACACCGCACCCGCCCATCTGATCGACTGGACCGGCCAAGACTGGACGCCCGCCACGGGTAAGCCAGCTGCACACCCCAATGCCCGCTTTACGGCCTCAGCCTCGCAATGCCCGAACTTGGACCCCTCCTGGGATGATCCCAAGGGTGTACCTATCAGCGCGTTCCTGTTTGGCGGCCGCCTCAGCCACACTTTCCCACTGGTGCTGCAATCCTTCGACTGGGACCACGGCGTTTACCTGGCAGCGACCATGGGATCGGAGGCCACCGCCGCGTCTGTCAATCAGGCTGCCGTACGCCGTGACCCGATGGCGATGCTGCCCTTCTGTGGCTACAACATGGCCGACTACTGGGGCCATTGGTTGTCCATAAAATCCAAAGTATCGAAGCTGCCCTTAATCTTTCGCGTCAACTGGTTCCGCCGCGATGAGAACGGCAAATTCATGTGGCCAGGCTATGGTCAGAACATGCGCGTATTGAAATGGGTCGTGGACCGCGTTCATGGCCGTGCTGGGGCGGTTTCTAGCCCCTTTGGCCACATGCCCCGCCACGAGGACCTGACATGGGACGGTATGCCCTACGATAGTGCCAAGTTCGACCGGCTGATGGAAATCGAACGGGGTGCGGCCATGCGCGAAATCAACGACCAACACGATCTCTTTGCCCGTTTTGGCGCCCGCACCCCAAAGCCCATGCACGACCAACGTGACCAAGTGCGGGCCAGGGTCGAGAGTGCCAAGCCCGTCTGGCACCCGAGCGCCTAGATGGGCCAGGCCCCGCCGGTTCTGTTTCCCACCACGACGGCGAGCGATGCCGCGAGCTACGCGGCTGGATACTTCAAGGGCCTTCAGGATGCCCTATCCCAAATCGACCTTGCGGCGATTGCGGCGGCAGCCAAGCTGTTGGGCCAAATTTATGACCGGGGTGGCCGGTTATTTTGCATTGGTAACGGCGGCTCGGCATCGATCTCAGACCACCTCGCCTGCGACCACCTTAAGGGTATCCGCACTGGCACCAGCCGCCGCCCGCAGGTGTGCAGTTTGGCCAGCAATTCGGCGGTTATTACGGCCATCGCCAATGACATTTCATTCGAGCAAATCTTTGTCTATCAGCTCGAAAGCATGGCCAAGCCTGGCGATGGCGTGATCGCCATTTCGTCGTCTGGGAACTCACCCAATATTCTAAAGGCCTTGGAGTGGGCACGGCGCGAAAAGGTATCCACTATCAGCCTTACGGGCTTTAAGGGCGGCAAGGCGCGTGAGCTATCGGACGTGAATATCTACGTGCCGGTTGAAAACTACGGCATTGCCGAAGATTTGCACCAATCGGTCATGCATATCCTGGCGCAGTATCTGCGGCTTGAGAAACTGGCTTCGGGAACGAAT
>SHWP01000042.1 GCA_009693785.1 Rhodospirillaceae bacterium | reverse complement strand
CGAAATCGAGCCTGGGAGCACCGGAATCCACTTCACCCGCTGGGTGCGCCATAACTGCCCTCGATCCAACGACATAAACTGCTGATGCCTATGTCTGAATCGATGCGCGCTCCCTGGCAACTCATATGTTCATCCGGGGAATGCGGGTTCATATGCTGTCCAATCTGTCGATCAAGACCAAAATCACGTTGGTGGGCGTCGCTGGCGCTCTTGGGATGGCGGTGATTTTTGCCACTACACTCATCGAGACAAGTCGCGTCGGAAACGCGACCCAGGCCGCCGAGTCCGTTCGCGCCGATATCGAAGTGTTGGGTACGCTGCAACTCACCAACGCCGATCTCTTGCTCAATGCCATGGACACGCTTGTCGACAAAGACGAAGGCAAAGTCGATCCGAGCCGCCTGAAATCTATGACTGCAGGCATCGAATACATGCGCGACAATACAGAAGTCGTCGAACGCATGGCCAAGGTGCTAGGCAAGCAAAGCGCAATCCGCGACCTCAAGGGCAACATTGACGCGCTCTCGAAGAGCGCGACCCAAGACCTGATTCGCGCGGTCGAAACAAAGGCTAATCAAAGTGTTTTCTCGGATCTTGACGATGAGATCGACGGGACAGGGGAAAAACTGTCAGTTGCATTCAATACTTTGAACGAAGCCGGCCAAGCAAATTTGTCGGCCTCGATCGCGGAGGCCGCAGCTGCCGCCAGCCAGGCTCAGACTCTCGTCACCGCCGTTTCCATCGTTGCACTGTTGATCATTGGCGGATTTATAACCATCACCGCGCGCAGCATTCTGAGTTCGTTGAGTTCGCTGACCGATGTCATGGGCCGTTTGACCGCAAATGACCTCGGCGTTGCCGTGCCTGTGACGGGCGACGATGAAATCGGCAAGATAGGCCGTGCGGTTCAAGTCTTTAAAGACAACGCCATCGAAAGAGCGCGGCTTGCCGATAACGAGCGCGCGCAACTTGCCAGCCGTGAAGAACGCGCCAAAAAGATTGATGCCCTGATTGCGAAGTTCGAGGACGATAGTCGCGCCGTTCTTGATGAGCTGGCCATGTCGTCAAACGATCTTGAGCACACGGCCCAATCCATGTCGACGACGGCAGATGCCACCTCGCATCAGTCAGCGTCCATGGCGTCGTCTGCCGAACAGGCCTCTGCCAACGTGCAGGCGGTCGCCACTGCTGCCGAGGAATTGTCGGTTTCGATCTCGGGCATTCGCCAGAATGCGCGCACGGCTTCGGAAACCGTTGCCGCGGCGGTGTCGCAAGCCAGTTCAACCAACCAGACAGTGCAAGGCATGGCGGACGCAGCCCTGCGCATCGGCAAGGTGGTCGAGTTGATCACCGATATCGCCAACCAAACCAATCTGCTGGCGCTGAACGCCACAATCGAAGCTGCGCGCGCGGGTGAAGCGGGCAAGGGCTTTGCGGTCGTTGCCTCGGAAGTCAAAAACCTCGCCAATCAAACCGCCAAGGCCACGGAAGATATTTCCCTGCAAGTCGATAGCATTCAAAAGACCAGCCGAGAAGCCGCCGAGGCCATTGGCGCAATCCGTGGGACGATTGAGCAAGTCAATAGTGCGGCCTCGCAAATTGCCGCGGCCATCGAGGAGCAGGCTTCGGCGACTATGGAGATTTCGCGCAACGTCCAGCAGGCATCTGCAGGCACCGCCGAGGTCAGCGCAAGCGTGCGCACCGTCAGCGATGGCGCAGGCCAAACGGGCAAGGCCTCGCAAAACGTGCTCAGCGCCTCGCAAGCATTGGCCGAGCAGGCCAACCGCCTGCGCCAGGGCGTTTCGCAATTCCTGCAAGGTATTCGCACGGCCTAAGCCTTAAGACCGCTACGAAAATGGGTGAACGACGCGTTCACCCATTTTTGTTGGGCGGACAAGCCCAAAACGGCCGAAATTATAGGCTGCTTTTCGCTCAACTTGCCCTTGGCTGTAGCGCGATCTCTCCTCTAACATCCCTCCTGACAGCCATTCGCTAGGGGTGAGGAGAGTTTCATGGGGCGTCGTTTCATTCGGTCCTTCGGGGCCCAGGCGATCATCACGGCCGCAAGCCTGCTTTTGGCTGCGGGCGCTGCACACGCCCAAGATGCAGCACTCATCGCCAAGGGCGAATACGTTGCCCGTGCGGCCAATTGCGTGGCCTGCCATTCCGTTCCCGACGGCAAAGCCTTTGCGGGCGGCCTGAAAATGGCCACGCCATTGGGCAATATATACACCACCAACATTACGCCCGACCCCGAGGCGGGCATTGGCGGCTACACGCTTGAAGACTTCGATGCCGCCGTGCGCTTGGGCGTGGCCAAAGACGGCCACCGGCTATATCCGGCCATGCCGTATCCCTCGTACGTCAAGATGTCAGGCGAGGACATCAAAGCCCTCTACGAATACTTCATGAAGGCGGTTCCGGCGGCCAAGCAAGCCAACCTTGCCAGCGAAATTCCCTCTCCGCTCAACATGCGTTGGCCCTTGGCAATCTGGAACGTGTTGTTCGTCGACATGGACCAGTACGAGCCCAAACCCAACCAAAGTGCCGAATGGAATCGCGGGGCGTATCTGGTGCAAGGGCCGGGGCATTGCGGGGCCTGCCATACACCGCGCGGGATCTTCTGGCAGGAGAAGGCGCTCGATGAGGGCGATTCAGATTATATCAGTGGCGCCATGCTTGATCATTGGCTGGCGGTGAACCTCACCCAAGACGGTAATTCCGGCCTCGGCCGCTGGTCGCATGGCGATATTGTCCGCTCGCTCAAAACTGGCCAGACGCCGTTCGGAACGGCCTTTGGCACCATGGTCGATGTGGTCAATAACTCCACCCAATTCCTCAGTGACGCCGACGTGGCCGCCATGGCCACGTATTTGAAGTCGCTGCCGGGCGCGATGGAGAAGAATGCAACCCCATGGGCTTACAGCTCTGCGACCACCGATCTCATCCGCAAGCACGACTTTACCGCGCCGGGGGCGAAGGTGTTCTTTCAACAGTGCCGGGCTTGTCACGTCGACGATGGCAAGGGCTATGGCGACTATCTGCCGCCCTTGGCTGGTAACCCCGCGGCACTGGCTCAGGATGCATCCTCCCTGATCAATATCGTGCTCAATGGATCGCTGCGGCTGGTGGTGGGCGGCACGCCCGATGGCTATCGCATGCCCGCGTTCCGCTCGCTGTTGAACGACCAGCAAGTGGCCGAGGTGGTGACGTTCATCCGCAATGGTTGGGGCAATAAGGCGCCTGCCGTCACGCCCGCGCAGGTTGCCGAAATTCGCGACGCCACCGACTTCGCCACCGATAAGGTGGTGGTCTTGAAAATGAAATAGCAGCGAGGGCCGATCCGTGAACAAACCTCATCTGCCGACCCGCCGCTCGCTCATTGGTGCGGCTGGCCTCGGTTTGCTAGCACTGCCCCGGCTGGCGCGTGCCAATATGCCAGCACCCCCCACGACACGTGGGTATGCCAAGGGGCCCTACGGTCTGGTTCATTACCAAGACACAGGTCCTGCTAAGAACGCAGCACCCGGCTCGTTGCCGTTAGTGTTGTGCCACCAAGCGCCGATGTCCTCGCGCCAGTTCGATAGTGTCTATGGGCGGCTTTTGGCGCGGGGCATTCGCGCTATCGGCATCGACACGCCTGGCTTTGGCATGTCGGACGTGACCCCGTTCGTGCCCAAGGTCGAAGACTGGGCCAAGGCCGTTCCGCCCGTGCTCGATCATCTTGGCCTCAAGCAAGTCGATATTTTAGGCCATCACACCGGCTCGATGGTGGCGACCGAAGTGGCGCTGCAATTCCCCGACCGCGTGCGCAATTTAATCTTGAACGGCCCGCTTCCCGTCACCGATGATGAGCGCAAGAATTTTCTCGACGGCGTTGAAAAGCGCGAGAAGAACTTTGTTTATAAAAGCGATGGCTCTCACCTCATGGAAAGTTTCATGGGGCGCTGGCGCATGTACGGCGAGGGCGCAAATCCGCAACTCACCACGCGCGTGACGGTGGAAAAGTTCATGGGCTATGGGCCGTTTTGGTACGGCCACTACGCCGCGTTCATGTACAACCACAACGCGTCGATTCCGAAAATCAAACACCGCACGCTGATTCTCACCAACACCGGCGATCAGATTTATGAGAACGCCAAGCGTACCAAGCAAATGCGCCCCGACTTCGCGTTCGTGGAATTCCAGGGCGGCGGGGTCGATATCGTCGACCAGAACTCCGACGCTTGGGCCGATGCGGTGGCGGCGTTTGTGAAGGGCTGATCCATACCGCCCGTGCATGATCATACCGCGGCGGTATAGGCTAGCCTGTTAAAATCCCTGTTATAACAGGGTTAACAGGCTCACCCCACGCGGCTTGACCACACCAGCGACAGGATCGCCGCCAAGGACAGCAACAGCAGGGCCAGGCCAGCGCCAATGGCGGTGATCTCGGTGCGCTTGGTCTCACTGACAAACTGCGTCGTCAGGGCGTTGTAAACCTCTTTCAAATCGGCCTCGGTCTTGGCGTTGAAGTACCGCGCCCCCGTCATCTTGGCGATGGCCTTCAAGGTTTCCTCATCCAATTGGGTACGCATCCAGCCGCCGCCGAAATCAACCGTGCCGCCCTCAGGCGTGCCAAACCCAACGGTGAATACCCGCACGCCACGGTCGGCCGCCAGCCGCGCTGCATCGAGCGGTTCGATGCCCGCATTGGTGCGCCCATCGCTCAGCAGCACAATGACGGCCGAGCTATTGCTGCCCGGCGGGACGGGTTGGAATTGCGGCTTTGCCTCATCCTTCACTTTCCCCAGGGGTGCGGCCTCAAGCGTTGGGCGGCGGCCCGATAGCCCCGATAAGTCGAGGTCCGCGTCCGGGAAAATCGACTGCAAGGCTGCCACCAGGCCACTGCCAACTGCCGTGAACCGTTGTGGCCGCAAGGCATCGATGGCCGCCACGACATCGTCATGGGCAATGGTGGGGTCTTGGGTGATCATCGCCGAGGTCGAGAACGCCACCAGACCAATGCGCGTGGTGCGCGGCTGATCGGCCACGAAGGTTCTGGCTGCGGCTTTCGCCACATCCATGCGGGTCGGCGCCACATCGGCCGCGCGCATGCTGCCCGAGACATCCATGGCCAGAATCACAGTGGCGCGTTCGGACGGCAGCGTGATGATCGCCGATGGCCGCGCAATCGCAGCAAGCATCGCCAACAGTGCCACGAACAACAAGGCGGGGGGGAAATGCCTGCGGAACCCATGCTGGCCCGCCATGGCCTCTTTGATGAGAGCCATGTTCGAGAAGCGCAGGGCGGCCGATTTTTTCCGGCGCAGGGCCAGCACGTAGAGCAACGGCAAAAGCGGCGCGATCAACAAAATCCAAAGCAATTCCGCCGATAAGAAGGTCATATCAGAGGATCCTATTGAACCACGTGACCGACATGGCCGCGGCCAGGAATGCCGCCGCCGCCGCGACCGCAACAAAAATCGCGCTGACCTCAGTTTCTCGCGTCACACTGACCAGCCGCATGTTCAGTTCACGGTAAACTTCGCGCAAATCCTCGGCGTTATTCGCCAGGAAGTAGCGTGCCAGCGTGACATCGGCGATTTTCTTCAAGGTCTCCTCGTCAAGCTTAGTGCGCATCGAGACACCCTTGAATTTCACGACCGCGCCCGGCTCGGTGCCGATGCCCACGGTGAACACGCGCACACCACGGTCAGCGGCCAACTGCGCGGCCTTGAGCGGATCGGGGCCACCCGTGGCCTGCCCATCGGTGAGCAAGATAATCGCTGCCGAGGTTTCCGGGCCTGGCTCTACGGGCTGTTTTTCTGGCGTCGGTTGGGCCTTCTCGGGCAATGGGCGGCCTAATTCATTATCCTGGGCATTGTCTTGCTTGCGCTGGAGTTCAAACGTTTCCTTGGGAAACAACGTTTGCAGGCCTGTTAGAATGGCCCCGCCCACCGCCGTTCCTTCTTGAGGCTTCAGGCGATCGACGGCCTTCAATAAATCTTCGCGGTTGAGCGTCGGGCGTTGAATCGTGAGCGCCGTTTCAGCAAAGGCAACGATGCCGATTTGTGTTGTGCTGGGCTGCTCTTCGATAAATTCACGCGCAGCCTTTTGTGCGGCGGCCAGCCGGTTTGGCTCGAGATCGTCAGCCAGCATGCTATTGGACACGTCGATGGCCAAAATCACGACATCGCGAAACGACGGCAACGTTAGCACCGCGACGGGCCGCGCCATGGCGCCGATGAGAAGGGTGAGGGCCAACAAATATAGGATCGGTGGCAAATTGCGCTTGAAGCGTGATGCCGCAAGCACCTCGCCAGCGGCCCAGCGCGCATATTGCAAGGCGGCCTGGCGCTTGCGTTTCTGAAGGACATGATAGACGGTCGCCAACGCCGGTACGATCAGCAAGGCCCACAGCATCCACGGCCATTCGAAGATCACAATGTGGTCTCCAAATGCCGGGGGATGCCAACGGTCGACAGACCGCGGCGTTTGCGCAAGGCTGCGAACCGCAGCAGGGTATCCAATAAGTCATCGCTGGTGGACAATTCCAGCGTATCCACACCAGCATTGCCCAAGGCCGCGCGAATCTCGTTTTTCCGGCGCTCGGCGGCGGCGGCAAAACGGCGGCGGAACCCCCCATCGTGAGCATCCACGAACACTTGCTCTCCGGTCTCGGCGTCTTGGACGACGGCGAGGCCAAATTCGGGGAGCTCATGTTCGGCCGGATCCCACAGGCGTACAGCAACCAGCTCATGGCGGCGGCTGATCTGGGCGAGGGGCTGGGCCCAGCCGGGCGTGCTGATAAAATCCGAGATCAAAAACACGAGGGAGCGCCGCCGCATGACTTGCTGAGCGGTGCGCAATAGATCACCCAATTCGGTCGCCGCGGCCCGGGGCAATTCAGGCCGCGTCATCAATGTGTTCAGTAAGTGAAGAACATGACGCCGGCCCGAGCGGGGCGTGATGACGGCTTCAACGCCATCGCCATAGAAAATCGCGCCAACCGGGTTGCCATGGCGGCTGAGCACGCGCGCAAGCACAGTGACGAATTGAGTGAGGATCGCGCGTTTGGTAGCCGTCGAACCGAAGTCAATCGACGGGCTCAAGTCGATGAGAAACCATGCAATCACCTCGCGGTCTTCGAGATACTGGCGCACATGCAGGGTTTGCAGCCGCGCGGTGACGTTCCAGTCGATATGGCGGACATCGTCGTGGAGCTGGTATTCGCGCACATCGGCCAGGTCTAAGCCCGCACCCCGGAATAGTGTGCGGTAGCTGCCATGAAGCAGCCCATCGAGCTTGCGGATGACTGTCCACTCGAGGTGGCGCAGAACCGCTTCAGGCGTTTGCGGCAACTCGGACATGAGTATCCAAAGGCTTGGCGGGTGGCGGAATATTTTTCATCAAGCGCTGAATGATTTGATCAGCTGTCAGCCCTTCGGCCATGGCCTCGTAAGACAACACTAGCCGGTGGCGCACTACGTCGGGCACAAGGTCGGTGATATCTTCAGGCAGGACGTAATCGCGGCCACGCAGGTAGGCCATGGCGCGCCCACATTCGATCAGGTTGATGGAGGCGCGGGGGCTAGCACCATAACTAATGTATTTGGCCATGTCGCGAATGCCCGCACGCTCTGGCTCGCGCGTAGCCGTGACGAGGCGCACGACATAGGTGATCAGCGACGGGTCCACGAAGACGCGGCGGCACTCTTGCTGCAGTTCAGCTAATTGCTCGGTCGTGGCCACGGCCGAGACTGCGGTGGCCACGCCCGTGACCCGCTCGACGATCACGAACTCTTCATCGGCCGTGGGATAGCCCACGAGGACTTTCATCATAAAGCGGTCGACCTGGGCCTCGGGCAATGGGTACGTGCCCTCGCTTTCGATGGGGTTCTGCGTGGCCATCACCAGGAATGGCCGGGGCACCTTGTAGGTCTCTCCGGCGATGGTGACCTGGTACTCCTGCATCACTTCCAAGAGCGCACTTTGCACCTTGGCAGGCGCACGGTTGATTTCGTCAGCCAGCAACAGGTTGGTAAACACCGGCCCAAGCGAGACCGAGAAATCGCTGGTTTTTTGGTTGTAGATGCGTGTGCCAATCAAATCGGCGGGCACCAAATCGGGTGTAAACTGAATGCGCTTGAAGCTGCCTTGCAGCGCACGAGCCAGTGTTTTGACCGTCAGGGTTTTGGCCAAGCCCGGCACACCCTCCACCAGCAAATGTCCTTGCGCCAGCATGGCCACCAGCACGCGCTCAAGAAAATGATCTTGGCCGACGACGACTTTTTTGACCTCGTAAAGCACGCGCTGCATCAGCGATGTAATATCGGTGCCGGTTTTATTCATGTCGTTCATGAGGACCGTTGGGTTTGGGTTAAAAAGGAGATACGCCCGCCGCCGCGGCAGCGTTCTCAATAGGCACGGCAAAGGCGATGCCGACGAAAAAACCTTCGTCAGTGGGGTTCAGGATCGAGGTGACAATGCCCACAACGTCGCCCTCGGTGGTCACGAGGGGGCCGCCCGAATTGCCAGGGTTGGCGGCAGCATCAAACTGAATCAGGTCAATCAGATTTTTTTTGCCTTCCTCGGAATAGTGTTCACGCCGTAACCCCGACACCACGCCGAAGGTAGCGGAGGGTCCGATACCAAAGGGAAAGCCAACGGCCAGCACCTCGTCCCCTACTTGCAGGCCCTTGGTGGACCTTAGCGTGGCAGGCACCAAGTCATCGGGCAGAGTTTTGGCGCGCAACACAGCCAGGTCGTTCTCGGGCTGCACGGTCATCACCTCAACTTCCGACTCAGTGCCGTCACCAAAGACAACACCAATTTTTTCGGCTCCGGCGATCACGTGAAGGTTGGTGAAGATCATCCCATCTTCGGAAAATACCACGCCCGTGCCCAAGCCCTTTAATTCATCCTTGTCCTTGTCGGGCTCTTTTTTGCCATCCTTGTTGGCGCTTTTCTGCTCTTCCGGCTTTTTGGAATCTTTTTCTTTGCTTTTCTCAGCCCTCGGCTTGGCAGCCTTACCTTTCTTACCCTTGGTATCGTCGGCCGGGTCATGTTTTCCCAACCGGCGCACCAACACCACCGATGGCCGTATCACATCGTAGGCAACCGAGGCATGCGAGGGTTCGGGTGGCTGCTTCTTCAATGTGTGCAATACGGCAGCGTCAATATCCCGCTGGGTAATTTTTAGCGGCGGCTGCATGACAGTAGAGTAAATTCCCAATGCGGCCAGCGCGGCTACGACGCCCGAAAAAATCATGACCGGGCGCTCAAATCTTTGAAGGAAAAGCCTAAAACGAGAGGCGGGCTTAGGTATCGTCGCTGGGGTTTGCTCAGGCTGTGTAATCGCCGAACGGCTATGATCGCGCGCAGACCTGCTATAGAGCGCCGTTCGTTTCATGTTTGGCTCGACGTTGCCATGCCCTAGCGAGCCAGGCCCCGCGCCGCCGCGGGCCGGCCCGCATGACCAATCATCGACTCTGTGGCCTGGAAATGCAACCGCCGGACGGTCCTACCAGGCGTGGTTTTTCTGGGTTGGGGCTGCTTAGGTACGTCGTTGGTGCTCCTGGGGGGCAGCGAGATGGGGGTCCAGTTCCCATAGACCTCGCTACAAGGGGGCTTGATGACCTAGGCGTTCGCGGGGCTATCGACGCCTGTCCTTAGCTCCTCCCGCAGACAACATCGTGAAAAAGCTACACTTTGGCTAAGCAAGCTGCGGGCAGCGGCCGCAGCTTAGGATAGAGCCAGAAAACAGAGGAACTTCATGGCTCTAAGCGTGTCTTAGATCATCAGGTGACAGCCGCATACCCGCTGGAATGCTGCCATACGTAAGGCGAGAATGGCCATAACTCATCTCTCCTCAAGGCGGACTTATCCCCGGCCTAGAACTTCGCCCCGCAGGGGCAATATGCCCCGAACCCAACAAATATTGATGTTTTTGCATGTTTTATCTTTTTGGGTGTTGCATCGCGCAAGGTGCTGTGATTCTCTCCGCATCGATTTGACTCTGGTTGCAGCAAAGGAACGACCGAATGGCCACTCCAGAAAACGGCAAGCAAGCGATTGTTACCATGAAACACCTCGCAGAAGATCTGAGCAAGAACCACGATTTATCGAAGAAACTCGCGAATGCCATTTTGGCCGACTTTGTCGGCTTGGTGACGAAAGCCCTGAAAAAAGGCGCCAAGATTCGCATTCCCGATTTCGGCATTATGCAAGTCCGCAAGCGCCCCGCACGCATGGGCCGCAACCCCGCCACCGGCGCGCAAATCAAGATTAAGCCGAGCAAGAGGGTCGCGTTCCGCGCCTCCAAGACGCTGAAGGAAGCCGTCTAAGCTAATTTTCTAGAGCTGCTACGGCACTCAGGTTTTACGTTATGGAGAAGGCTCGAACGCTGTTCGAGCCTTTTTCTTTTCTATCGAGCATAGCGTCTTGAAGAATACAGAGTTGATCTGCGGTTCAGCAGCAATCGAACGTTGATTTGGCCCTGCTGTCAGGACGTTTGCCGATGATGTTTCGGGTCTGACCTGAGCCCTGGAAGTTGGATCGTTTTTGGGTAGAGTTTTCCGCTGATTTTCCCAGGCTGGAATGGCCCATTCTCTTGAGATTCGTGTGCCTTTTGTCGATCACACTCTCTTCACCACATTGGCGCCGTTCTTGACGGGGCCCACGCAACTCACGAAGGCCGACATGGTTGGTACACTCCGCAGCCCGTTGCGAGATAGTATTGTCCATCGGCCCAAAACCGGGGTTACAGTTCCCGTCCACGATTGGCTCACCACGACCCATACGAATCGTGACAAATCGGCGCAACGAGGATTACGAGGCTGGGCGCAGGCTGTTCTTGCCCATCACATGAACCATTAACAACTTCTGCTAGCAGTTTGTGATTCTGCTGCTGCGGTACCCATTGGAGGCGTTATGGCGCGCTTGAACTCTCTCACCGGCGGTCAGGTGATGAGCCGTATCTTTCAGGCCTACGGCATCAAGACGGTTTTTTGTCTTGCCGGCGCGGCTCATGCCCATGCGCTCTACGCCTTTGCCGATGATGGCTTGCAAGTGATATCGGGCCGTCATGAAACCGGCTCGGTAGGTGCCGCCGATGGCTACGCGCGGATTACGGGGCGGCCTGGCATCGCCATGATCGCAGGTTTTCAAGGCCTGCCCAACGCCATGGGTGGTGTGCGCACGGCGCAATTAGCATGTTCCCCGGTTGTATTGATTTTATCGCTGCATGTGGCCAGCACACGCGAGTCGGCTGGTGAAGAGACCAACGATCCGCTGGATATGGTCAAACCCTTCGTGAAATGGGCCAAGGTCGTGCCCGATGCTTCGCGGCTGGCCGAATTCATACACGCTGCACTCTTTCAAGCCGCATCCGGGCGTCCTGGCGTCGCCGTGCTTGGGGTGCCGCAGAGTTTTGAGTCCACACTGATCGAGGGAGCCATTGATCTGGCTGCCCGGCCCCTTGCGCAAAACGTGTCCGAGCCTAGCGAAGCGGCAATTGCCGAAGCCGCAGAACTGCTGCGTAAAGCCCAAAAGCCAATGATCATTGCCGGCAGCGGCGCAGCTTGGTCGAATGCGGGCGAAGCGTTGCGGCAACTGTCGGCTGCGCAAAATATCCCGGTCCTTGGCCATGCCCTGGGGCGCGGTCTTGTGCCCGAGGATATGAAGCTTGGGTTTTCGTGGTCCTTAGCACAGGTAGCCGCGAAAGAGGCTGATGTTGTTCTAGCCGTTGGCGCAAGGCTGACCCAACGGCTTGGTTATGGACTTGCGCCACGCTTTCGCGCCATCGCCAAAATTATCCAGGTTGATATCGCAGCGGAGGAATTTGCGCGCAACCGCCCGGTCGATGTCGCGCTGCACGGCGATGCCAAACATACAGTGGCTAAATTAGGTAAGGCATTGGGCCAAGGCAAGCGGGCGCATCCTGCATGGGTGCTTGAAGCGATGAAGGCGAGGCTTGAGCGTATCGACGGGCTGGGCCGCGAGACGTCGGGGCCAATTCATCCCTACCGCCTCGGCCGTGAGTTGATGGACGTACTGCCTGAGGACGTGATTTTCGTGGGCGATGGTGCCGATATCTTGAATTGGATGCTGGGTGTGACACGTGTACGTACACCGCGCAGCTATCTCGATCACTATCCGCTGGGTTCCATGGGCATCGGCACGCCGCTCGCATTAGGTGCGGCTGCGGGCGAACGCGAGCTTGCCGCGGAAAACGGTCGAGCAGCCCGCCGGGTGGTGCTGGTCACGGGCGATGGCGCTTTTGGGTTTTATAGCAGCGAGCTGAACTCCATAGCTTTGGCCGGGCTAAATATTACCATCATCATTGGCAACGACGGTGGCTGGGGGACCGAGCGCAACGGGCAACTCCACTCCTCACGGCGCAATATTAATTGTGATCTCGGCTTTTGCGATTATCACTTGATTGGGCATGCCTATGGCTGTCTTGGCCAGCGCATCGAAAAGGCCGATGACATCCGGCCCGCACTGCTTCAAGCGTTGCAGGCTGATCGCACGACAGTGCTTAATGTCATCACCGATCCCGCCGCAGGGCTTGCCCGCAAGCAAGATCCCCGATTGCAAATGATTACCTTCGAGGATTTACCATCAAGCCATAAAGCTCATGCCGCGCCAGACGTTGCCTAACCTTCGGCTGCATACGTTTTTGTTGGCGGCGATGCTCGCCCTGGCGGCGCGTGCGCCAGCACAAGACCTGCGCATGGCCACGGCGGCTTTTCCGCCTAGCCTCGGTAACCCGTTCACGGGCGTCAACCAACCCTCAAGCGAGCTGTGGCTCTCGATCTATGACGCCCTGACGTATCTCGATTGGGGCAAAGATGCCAAACCTGGTTTGGCGCTCACGTGGGAAAATACCGCGCCAACACAGTGGGTGTTTCATCTGCGCCCTGGCGTGACTTTTCATAGCGGCAAGCCGTTCACGGCAGACGACGTGATCGGAACGCTGAAGCTGCTGAAGAGCCCTGAAGGCGCTGGTTACCTCATTGCCGGCGAGACTCAAAATATCGTCGGCTTTCGCGCGCTCGATCCATTGACACTTGAGATCACAACCCGGGTGCCAGATGCGATTTTACCCAAGCGCCTCTCCGTGGTGATGATCGTCGACCCAGATCGGTGGCAAGCCGTCGGCCGCGATGGATATGCCCGTGAACCCATTGGCACGGGCCCGTACCGCCTCATGAACTGGGGTGCAGGCGACAAGAATGCAGCACTTGAGGCCTTTGCGGGGTCATGGCGGCGGCCCGTAAGCGTCGAGCGGCTGCAATACCGAGTGATCATCGAACACAATGCACGCCTTCAGGCGTTGATCTCGAAACAGGTCGACATGGCAACGGGTCTGCTGGTCGATGATGTTGCCGACTTGCAAGCGCAAGGTTTGCGCACCCATGTGCAGCCAAACCCGCAGGTGAAATCAATCGCGTTGCGGAATCTGCAAGATGGACCGCATCCACTGAAAGATGCGCGTGTCCGCCAGGCACTTAATTACGCCGTCGACAAAGACGCAATCGCGACCCTCATGATGCTGGGGTACGTCACCCCAGTAGGGCAGGGGGCGCCGCCTGGCCTCACGGGTCATAACCCCGATGTAAAACCGTATCCGCATGACCCCGGACGTGCGCGGGCGTTATTGGCAGAGGCGGGCTATCCGAAGGGGATTTCGCTGTCCTTCGCGGTGGTCACGGCCAATGCGACACCCGATGCGTTGATTTACCAGAAAATGGCGCAAGACCTTGCCGAGGCTGGGGTCAAGGTCGAGCTACAGTCGATCACATTCGCCGACTATCAAAGCAAGTATGCCAGCGGCAATTGGGGCACGGTCGATGCCTTCTCGCAGACATGGAATAACGCCGCTTTTCAAGACCCTATCCGCGCCGTTGAGTATTTCTCATGCCTGAAGCCCAATCCGTTCTTCTGCGATCAGGACTTGGTGCCTGCTATCCAACAGGTCAATGCCGAGATCGATCTGCAAAAGCGCGAAGGTTACCTGCGCGCTTTAATGGCGCGCATGCATGATGTGGCGCCCGCGATCTGGATCACCAATGCGGTGTATGTCACAGGCTACAATGAAAAATTAAGCCGCATCGACATATTGCCCACGGGCATAACATTCGAGAAGTTACAGCTCATCGCTCCATAAAGCTTGGCTTATCAAATCAACTTAATTTCGGCCAAACGTTCGCGCAGGTAGTCATCAGCGGCGATGGGCGTGGGGTAACGGTTAGGCCGCGACGGGGAAATGCACGAGGGCAACGTCGCGATTGGAAAATCAGAATCAAAATGCTGAAAAAATGGCATCGAGTAGCGCGGAAATGCGGCACGCTCGGGCTTTGGGTTGACAACGCGGTGAGTTGTCGAGGGCAGAACATGGTTGGTCAGGCGCTGTAGCATGTCGCCGATATTGACCACGACACAGTCGGGCGGTGGGTCAATATCAAGCCAACGGCCGTCGCGATCTAACAATTGAAGGCCAGCTTCCTCCGCCCCCAAAAGCAATGTGATGACGTTGATATCTTCATGCGCACCGGCCCGCACGCCTTGGGCGTTGGGCGCTACGGGCGGATAATGCAGCAGCCGCAAAATGCTGTTGCCCATGGAGACATTGCCGTTAAAAAAATCCGGAGCCAAGCCCAGGTAAAGCGCAACGGCATTCAGAATTCGCAAACCTAAAGAATCCATCGCCTCGTACAATCGATAGGTCCGCACATCGAAATCCGCGATATCGGTAACCGGAACATTGGTCGGCATGAGTGCCGCAAGGCGATGGCCCGCAGGCACATTTCGCCCAACATGCCAGAACTCCTTGAGGTCGGCGCGCTGCGCCCCTTTGGCGGTTTCAACACCAAAGGGCGTGTAGCCGCGTTGTCCGCCAGCACCGGGGATCCGGTAACGCTGTTTCACGTTTTCCGGCAGGGCGATGAACTTGCGGGTGCAATCAAACGCGGCATCGATAATCTCGGGGGCAATGCCATGGTCGGAAATTACTGCAAAACCGAACCGGGAAAAACTACTGCCTAGTTCTTGGGCGAATTTTTTCTTATCGCGCTGACCTTCGGCGATTGAAATGGGAGCGATAAGTCGGTCGGTCATGTCTGAGCCCTGTGGATTGCGGGAAAATTGTTTCACGTGGAACAATTCATCGACTCGAAATTGACACCGTTGCGGTATGATGCACTGCAGTAACACATCCCTGTTATTACAGGAAATTTACAGGGATAAGATGCCGCTGCGGTATGATTATTCACGCCCGGTATGACGCAACGCAATACGCAACGTGTCGGTTCGATCCGGTCTGCGTCATTGCACCTTGAGCGCATGCCAGGGGCCAATCGCACCTACGTCGCAATTTGTCTCTCCGGGTTTAGAGTCTGTGGCGCAGGTGTACACGGGCTTTTGGTTGTAGGCCCAGTAGCGCGTTCCATCCTCGCGCGCAAGGATGGTCCAATCGCCAACCGGTAACGCCGCCATGGGTGCCTTGAGGGGCTGCCCTGTCTCGGCGCACGCGCCGGTACATGTTGGCTTTGCTGCGGCGGTATCTTTATCAAACGTATAAAGTGTCATCCCGCGATAATCGGCAATGACAGGTCCTTGAGCGGATTTTTGTCCTGTTATTCCTGCCGGAACCGGCGGCAAAGCTATCGGGGGTTCCGACGGCGGGCCGGAGGCAGGACGCCCGGTTGCGCGCTGCAGAAACGTCCATGATGTCAAGGCAAGGTTCCACAAGCCGCCGCCATCGCCTAAGGCCCAGCCAGGTTTTTGTTCCAGAGCATAGCGATAAAGCGGCTTGCCCTTAAGCGCCCATTGCCGCGATCCATCGGTCCGGGTGACAAGCGACCAGTCATCAAACGCGACAGCATCTGCCGTGGCCTTCACCGGCGGCCAAGCTGTGGCGCACTCACCAACACAGGCCGACACGCCAGGCTTGGTGTCGTTGTCGAACACATACAATGTCAGGCCGTTATCATCGGCAAAGACCTCGCCTGCTGGCGTGTCATGGACGGTGATCCCGGCTGGGCGACGCGGCACAGAATCAGCGGCAGCCGCCTGATCAATGGCCGCTACAAACGTTATAAATGTAGCCGCCAGCGCGATCATGCCGCGAATAACTCGCTGACCGGCTTCTTGGTTTCCATTGAGCCGCTGCCAAAGCGATCCGCGTTGACTTTCATCACTTGCATCGCGGTTAAGGCCAGCCGTGTCACCGACTCACCTTTGCCGTCGATATGCACACCTGCATTGATGCGTCCGCCTGCGCGGCCAGCGAACATCACCGGCAGGCTGGTGACCGAGTGGACCTTGGCAAAATCGGTATCGGAGTGGGCCACAACAAGTGAGTTATCAAGCAATGTGCCGTCACCTTCGGGGATACCATCGAGAATGCCCACAAACGTCCCCAAGGCCCTCATCAGATCGGCGATGAATTTGGTGGCCTCGGGCTGGTACCCCAGCTTCTCGTCAATTTGCTCGTCGTGAGTTAGTTGGTGATGCGAGGTCGTGGTGCCGCGCCGTGTCAGCGACGATGCGCTATCGTTGAAGCAAATATTAAACACCTTGGTCTGATTGCAGGTCAGCGCCATGCCCAGAAGCTTCGCCAACACCTCATGATTTTGAATGGCGTCCTCAACATCGTGTGCAACCGGAATCTCTTTTGGCGCGCCCGGCTGCTTGCACGCGAGCAACGGTTCGGGTTTTTGTAATTGCAGGGCCAGCTGATTCTCAACTTGGCGGACGGCGGTGAAATACTGATCGAGCCGCGCGCGGTCGGCGCTGCCAAGGCGCTGCTCTAATGCATGACGCTGATCTGCCACAGCCGACAGCACGCTTTGCTTGGCCATGATTGCAGGGTCAGGCGCAAAGTCGGCGGCATTGGGGTCCTTGAAGTCGGGGCCGAACACGCGCCGATACAAAGCGCTGGCCGATGACTCGGACGGGTTCATCTGGCCAGCGCCCCGGCCGCTCAGCGTGTTGTTCGACGCGGCAATCGCGGTGAGTTCAAGCGAGCGGAACCGGGTGTTGGCGCCGATCGCATCGGCGATAAGGGTGTCGAACGACACGCCCGGAAATGCGAGCCGTGCCGGAGCAATCCCGGTGCGAAACGCGGGCCCGCCGGTCTGGTGTGGAAAATTTGGCCGGCCATCGAGCAGCACATCAAAACCACTGAAGATCGAGACTTTCTTTTTGTATGGCGCGATGGCCTCAAGTTCCGGAAGGATGTCGTAATCACTGCCGGTGCGCGCCGGGCGCCAGCGGCCCGGGGTAACCCCTAGACCCCAGAACCAGGTGCCAAAGCGAATCGGCAACGGCGTCCCCGAGGCAAGCGCGGTGCCATTCGCGTTGAGGAAGCAGTCGAGGAACGGCAAGGCCACCGTCACGGCAGCGCTTCCCATTAATCCACGGAGAAGTGTTCTCCGATTTTGCTTTAAGCTACTCATCGCTTAGCCTCCTGAATCGGCTGCTGGCTCTCGGGCGCAACGCTATAAAATGCATCGCTGATGGCAATACGCCTCATTAACGCGGGCACGCGGTAACCATCTTGCGCAAATTGCTGGTTTAGCGAGCTGAGCCAGTCGCGCTCACCTTTCACAACTGTTCGACGCACGGCGTATTCATAGAACCGGTTCACCACGCATGATGTGGCTGCTGGGTTGTCGTGCATGGCCTGCCCTAAATCGGCGGCGTTCTGAAAGGGCACGCCATCCAAATCGCCACTGGTATCGATTGTAGCGCCATTTTCCGTTGTGCGAAACACGCCAACGGTGTCGAAATTCTCAAGTCCCAAGCCAACGGGGTCGGTGATGCGATGGCATCCGGCGCAAGTTGGGTTGCTGCGATGGGCGGTCAGGCGGTCACGCGTGGTGGGATGAGCTGGGTCGGCCGTGTTCTGGACCAGCGCGAAATCGACATTCCCAGGAGGAATCGGCACGGGCTGACAAAGCAGGTGTTCGCGCAACGCTTTACCCCGCACCGTAGGTGAACTGCGGCCATCATGGGAAAAGGCTGCCAAGAAATTCATCAGCGTCAATATGCCAGCGCGCGGCTCGCCCTGCGGAAATTCGTATGGCATCCACCCATCTTTCTGTGGCACGGGCACCTGATAGATGACGCCTAAGGCCCTGGTCATGAATGTCTTTCGCGTTTTGAACAAGTCGCGGTAATCCCCGTTATCCGTCAACAACACATTCACAATGGTGCGTAGCGTTTGCTCGGGCATATCGGCTTTGACGGCACGCACGAATTGCGGATAGAGCACCGGATCCTTGGCCAGATCGGCGATCACTTCGAAGCCCAGCATGTCGGCAAAAAATGTTCGCACCGCGCTTTCAACCCGGGGCGAGGCGAGCAGCCGGTCGACTTGGTGACGCAGGCTGTCCTCACGATGCAGATCGCCGCGCTCGGCGGCGGTCATTAACTCAAGGTCGGGCGTAGTGTTCCATAGGAAAAAACTTAACCGCGAAGCCTTGGCATAGCTGGTGAGGCGTAGGCGGCCACTTCGGTTGGGATCGGGTTCAGTGGTATCCACGTCGAAAATGAAATCAGGCGCCGAGAGGAGACTACCCAACCCAAGGGCAAGGCCCTGGTAGAAGTCACTCGACAGGCGTGTGGCCCGGCCCGACGCCAGGACGCGGGCTTTGAGTTCGTCATCGGTCAGCGGGCGGCGGAAAATAAACCGGCCGATATGGCGGAAGAAAGCCGTAGCACAATCATCATCTGCAGCTTTGACGTCGCGGGGGCGACAGCCAACGAATGTTCCGCGATGGCTCTGGTCAACCACTTGTGCGGCAATGCTGTTGGCCATGGTGTAGATCTGTTCGAAGCCGGTCGGTGAAACCGAGATCTCACTTGTTCCTGCGGCGAGTAGGCCATGCTCCGGCCGGACAATGGGGTCAAACCGTCCGGCGACCAAGATGTCGGGCCCAAAAATATCGGCAATGCTGTTGCGGTACTGATCCTCAGTCAACCGGCGCATGCCCGCGGGCCCGCCCGAGGTTGGAACCTCGGCGGGATCACACGCCGCAAGGGCAGTGAGGACGACAGCCGCAAGGCCAATGTGGAGCGGAAAACGAAACATCATGCCAGCGCTGTGTCTTTGTTCAGAAGAGCTTAAGGCTCAACCGATGCGGTTTTCTGTGGCCCCGGATCGGGGTGCAACACAAAAGCAGGAATGGCCACGACGTCGTTCGACATCGAGATCATGGTGCATTGGCCGGTTTTCGGGTCTGGGAAGCCATCGGCATAGACCGCCATCGACTTATATTCCGAGGCGCAATCGCGATTACCATTGGTGGCAACGCCCTTACCGCCATTGCGGGCTTGGGCCGAGGTCGCATCAATTGGCAGATACGCACCGAGAATGCCCTTCAATGTGCCATCGGGTAGCAGTTCGAGACGCAATTGCGCGCGGTGGAATTCGTATTCATTGGCCGCGCCAAAGGGGCCATTGAGGGCTGAGAACCAATCGAGAGTAATTGCATCGGCCGTATCGGTGTGCAGTACGCCGTCGACAATACGGCCATGCACCACGTTATGCCAACGCGGGTTCTTGGTGATCGCAAATGTCTGGTGGGGCAGGTGGTCGCCAGCGCCACTCAGCATCGACTTGTCTTCAGTCGAGTAGATGCCGACCTCGACATCGGGGTCGTTGCGCCGGTCATTCACGCCCTTGAGCTCGATCAAGTAATTATGTAGGCCGTCCTTCATATAGCTGTTGTACTTAATCGCCATGCTGCCGCCGAACTTGGGGCCCTCGCCGCGCCAAGATTTTGCGCAGCCCATAATCCGGTACATTTGGTTGTCGACTCCGGCTTCGCCATTGATCCCTGTAAAATTGTCGTGGAGGCAAGTCATGGGCGTTGCCGAACCATCCACGTTGCCATCGAGGTTCATGCCATACGAGATCTTGCTTTGGACTGGCAGGTGAACCGGGTGGCGGGGGTCGTCGAGAAACGATCTCGGGTTGCGGCAAATATCTTCTCCGTTAGGTCCGCTCGTGAAATCGATTTTCCACTTCTTTTCCAGTTCAAGCGCATTCTCGGGCCGCAGCAAGCGCGCCCGCTCGCTTGGCGTCTGGGTCAACAGAAATGCCTCGTCTGTTGTCGGCGTCATCCCATCGGGGCAGTCGGTTTTGAAGTCGCCGTAATAAATGGAGATGGCAAATTGCGTGACCAAAAAACCCAAGGTCTCGCCCTCTTCAACCGGTGCGGCAACCGTGGAGTGCGTGGCCATGGCCATGAATGACAAGGCCATCAGGGCCTGAGCGTTCTTTCCCAAATGGAATGTATGACGTCGGACACGGGTCATTGAATTTCCCTCCGCGCAATCATGAAACTGTGCGCCGCAACGCAACTCTGAACCGCGCCAAAATCAGCAGTTCATGAGCTACCTTACCGGTAAAATAGCATAAATGCCCGGGGCGAATTGGACAATCAGCGTTCCAAAAGCAGCCGTTTAAGCGCTGCGCAACGCCACGATCGGATCAAGACGGGCCGCGCGCAGGGCCGGAAATGCCCCAAAAACGATGGCGATTCCAAGCGAGATCAGGAACGGATAGGCGACCGTCTCCCAGGTTAGGGCCATGGCCCATCCTGTGACTTGCCCGCCAATCAAGATACATGCGCCGCCAACCAAAACACCGGCCATGCCGCCCATCAGCGCCAAAAGTATCGATTCGGTGAGGAATTGAATCAGAATGTCGCGGGCGTGCGCGCCGACGGCAATACGGAGACCGATCTCGGCGTAGCGCTCACGCACCGAGAGTAACGATACCGCCAGCAGCCCGACCCCACCCAGCGTCAAGGCAAGCGCCGCAAGGCCCAGCGTCAGGCTACCAAATGATTTGCTCATCTTCTTTTGTGTGGCCAGCAGCGCGGCTTGGTCTTGAATCTCAAAATCATCGGCATAGGTGGACCGGCCAAAGCCATGCTCGCCACGCAGCAGCGTGGCTATTTCTGCCTCGGCAACCGGGATCATGTCTTTCGAGCGGGCCTGAACGAAAATGCGCGCCAGATGGTCGACGTTGAGCATTCGCCGCTGCACAGTCGAGACCGGCACGATAATGTGGCCATCGTCGGTGGTGCCGTCGGGGTTCAACCCCTTGCGCTTCAGGATGCCGATGATCGTGAATGGATTGTTGCCAATCAGCATCGTCTCGCCGATGGGCCATTCGCCGAAAAACAAATCGTCGACCACTTGGGCACCGATGACAGCCACGCGGTGCCGTAGCGCAACATCGTCATCGTCGATGAAGCGTCCGGTCACGACATCGAATTTCTTGGCGGCGTGAAACTCTGGGGTCGTGCCGACAATGGTGAATGACTGTGCGCGTGCCCCGACGCGCACCGCCCCGCCGCCATCGGCCACGGGTGCCGCGCGCTTGACGCTTGGCAAATCTTTGATCCGCCGCCAGTCATCCATCGTCAACGTCTCGTGCATACGGCCTTCACCACGAAGTGCGCCGGTTGTGGTGAGGCTCGCGTTGACGGCAAGCAAGTTTTCACCAAGACGTTCGAGGGATTTTTGCAAGGCGAGATCGGCGCCAGCCCCCGCACCGATCAAGACCGCAACGGCAGCGATGCCAATGGCGACGCCGCTGACCGATAGTAGGGTGCGAAAGCGCGAGCGGTTCAACGCGCGGAACGAGAAGCGAAGGTTCTTATGCCAACGCATGCCGAACAGCGCGCGCGATTACCTGAGTGCGCTCACCGGGTCGAGCATCGACGCTTGACGCGCGGGCATGACGCCCGAAACGATGCCAACCAGAATCGCAGCACCAAGACCCAGCAAGACCGACCCTGGCGTCACCGCCATGGGCGTGGTTCCAAGTGCGCCGTAACCAAACGCCGCGATAATACCCAACCCTGCGCCAATCAAACCCGAGGTCAACGCCACCACGATGGTTTCCGACAAGAATTGGAAATTGATCTGGCCATTCTCCGCGCCGACAGCCTTGCGGATGCCGATTTCGGGTATGCGCTCCTTGATGGCAATGAGCATGATGTTGGCAATCACGATGGCCGCGACCAAAAGCGCGACACCCGCCGCAGCTGGCAGATAGCGCGACAAGACACGGTTGGCATTCCCCACGATGTCTTGGACAAGCTTGGGTGTAATCGCAACAAAGTCTGGCGGCTCGTTTTCCGCGATGGAGTGACGTTCGCGCAGCAGCGTGTTGATCTGCTTGGCCGCGGTCTCAACCTTAGCGGGGCTATCGAGCACGACGCGGCCACCAAACAAATGATCCGCATTCATGATCCGGCGCATCAGCGTGGTGACCGGAACGTGGATTTCATCGTCTTTGTCCGAACCATGGGTGTCGATGCCCTGCGGTTCCAGCACTCCAGTGATGCGCAACGGCACCGAGCCGACTTGAATCTGCTTACCGATCGGATCGTCGGTGCCAAACAAGGCCTCGGCTGCGCGCGTGCCGATCACAGCGACGCGGGAGGCAGAATTCACATCCTCTGCGCTAAAGTATTCGCCCTGGATCACGCCGCGCTGCCACACGGCCTCGGGCTTATCGGAATATCCAAAGATGCTCATCTGGCGCGTGATGCCCTGATAGCGGATGTCTTGCTTGGGCGCCCATTGCATCACGCCCCACAGCGCCACACCGGGAACGGCAGCCTCGATGGCTTGGAAATCCTCCATCTTTAGCGTGGTGACTGGGCCGCCAGAACGCGGCCCCATGTGGCCGCCACCGGCCATAACGTTGATCGTCGCGGTGCTGAAGGTCCGGTTGATGTTGTCCATCATGGCCTGCTCGGCGCCCACGCCCATGGCCCGCATAAAGACCAGGGCCGACACGCCGACAACAATCCCCACGGCCATGAATAAGGTACGCATCTTGTAGCGCACCATCATGCGCGCGCTACCGGCAAACAGAAGCTTCATGTTCATGCCACTTCTCCTATCGGGGTTGCACTGGAACGTTTTGAATTGTGTCGAACTTCAGTGAGGCGGCCATCGTCGATGCGCACCACACGCTTGGCGCGCTCGGCCAGCTTTTCGTGGTGCGTAATGACAATAATCGTACGTCCATCGGCGCTCAGTTCTTCGAACAGGCCCATCAAGTCTTCGCCCGAAGCCTTATCAAGATTTCCGGTCGGCTCATCGGCCAAGATTAGCTCGGGGTTGGTGACCAGCGCGCGTGCAATGGCCACACGCTGTTGCTGCCCGCCCGATAGCTCCTCGGGGTAATGCTTGAGCCGCTCGCCCAAGCCGACCCGCTTCAATGCCGCAATCGCACGTTCTTGGGGATTATCGGCGTTTGAGTAGATCAGAGGAATCTCGACGTTTTCAACCGCATTGGTGCGCGGTAGCAGATGGAATTGCTGAAACACAAAGCCGATTTTGGCATTGCGCATTCTAGCGAGCGCACTGGCCGACAACCCCGACACCGATTGGCCATCGATGGAATACTCACCGCTGTCGGCGCGGTCGAGCAGCCCCAGGATATTCATCAGGGTCGATTTGCCTGACCCGGACGGCCCAACAATGGCGACGTACTCGCCCCTTGCCAACCGTCAGATCGACGTCCTTCAAAACTCTCAAGGGCCCTTCATCGGGCCGCTTATAGGTCTTATTGATACCGTGTAATCGAATCACCCAAGCGGCTCCCTGGTCTTAATTCGCGTTCAATTGTAGCACGTCGCCTTCTGTCACGCCGTCGACAATCTCGATCTTTTGATCGGTCCGCCAGCCAATTCTGACCGGCTGTTGGATCCAATCACCCTTGCGTTCGACGAGCACAAACTGGCGGCGTTCTCTTGGCGTAGCGCATTGCGCGGGGCGGTCAGCACACCTTGGCGCTCATCGAGCCGCAGGCGAACATGGGCTGTCATCTCAGGCCTCAGAACGCGGCCGTCCTGCCCCGTGAACGACAAAACGACGACATAATTCACAACACTGCCTTGCATCGCGGCCTTGGGGTTGATGGCGGTGACCGTCGCCTCAAAGCTCGCATCGGAGTAGGTGTCGACTTCGAAACGGGCGGGCTGGCCAACGTAAATCCGCCCAATGTCGGTTTCGTCGACGAAGGCTTGAACCTCGAGCTGATTGAGATCGACGATCGACACGAATTTGGGGGCGGCAAAACTGGCAGCCACTGTTTCGCCCCGCCGCGTTGTCACATCGGCAATCACGCCCCTAATCGGCGCGGTGATGCGGCTATAGGCCATGTCGATGCGTGCCGAGTGCAGTCGCGCCTCTTTAACTCCGATCTGAGCGCGGGCCACGTTCAAATCGCGCACGGCCGATTCCAAATCCGCGGTTGAGCTGTGGCCCTTTTCGGCCAGCTCTTGTTTGCGCTTCAGCGTGCTTTCGGCCAGCGCAAGTTCGGCTTTCGACAGTTCAAGTTCGGCCAGGCCTTGCGCGACGATCGCCTCGAAGGGTGCGGGGTCGAGTTCGACCAAGAGGTCGCCAGCCTCGACAGTATCGCCGACCTTTACCGGCAGATTGCGCACAATGCCCGACACACGCGAACCGACATTAATCTCGGCACCCACGACGGGCCTAATCACGCCGGTGGCGATGACTTCGCGGCTGAGAGATTCGCGCACGACGCGGGCTGTCTTGACGGCAGCCGTCGGGGATGTGTCGCCGGACTCCGGGCGTTGCAAAATATGGCTCCGGCGATCAGCGCGACCGCGACAACACCAGCCCAGATGATCTTTTTCGACATACCCACGCCTCAGATCACAATTCGAGATCAATGCTTCGATCAGCGCGAAGGCGCCAAAGGCCTGATCGCGCAGGGGAAAATTAGCCTGCATACACGTTTTTGTACATGTCCAACCGCTGGCAGATGGAGATTAGGCCAGCCCCTGATATTGTAAGGTGTCCAAACATAGAGTGAGCCATGGCCAGGGTCATGCTCATTCCCCAGCGAACAACGGCAAATCCAGAATGATCGATCTCATTTGCAGGTGGTTAGCGGCGACGCCAGCCAGCAAGCTCATTCAGGACATACCTTGGGTCGTCCCGGCCACGCAGTCGGCGCATATTCTGTCTATTAGCATCGTCCTTTCCGCCGTCGCGATGATGAATTGGGCATTACTACGCCGTGGGGCTGGCGCCGATATTGCAGAGCTTGATCGCCGCTTCATTCCCGCGGTGTGGATTGGTCTGGGCGGTCTTTTCCTGACGGGATTGATCTTGATCGTTGGCGAGCCGGCTCGCGAGCTGAAGAATTTTCTGTTTTGGACAAAAATGGGGTTGGTTGTCATTATTTTTGCCATCACATGGACATTTCATCGTTCTGTCGAAGGCAATCCTGTGTTCTGGCAACACTCACCCCGCCGCGTGAGCACAGCAAGATACTTTGGGATTGTCTCGATGCTGATTTGGGTGGCCATTGTCGCGGCCGGACGCTGGATCGCTTTTGTCGGTGATTGAATCATTCTGATGAGCATCCCTGGGTTACAGTTCTGCACAACGCATGATTGACGAAAAATTTTTCAAGGGCGTCGAGAATTGGCCGGTCGCCGTACTGATTGCCAAGTCGCCATGGTTGTTTCCAACCATCGAGACAATTCATGTCCTGGCCCTGACGATGGTTGTGGGAACGATTGCCATGGTCGACTTGCGGCTGCTTGGCTTGCGCAATGCAGCAACGGCAGTTGATGAACTCACTGCCGAAATCTTGCCATGGAGCTGGACCGCTTTTGTGTTTGCTGTTGCCTCGGGTTTGTCGATGTTCATTTCAAAAGCGGTAACTTACGCCTATAACCCGCCGTTCTTGTTCAAAATTACTCTGATCGCATTGGCCGGGCTTAACATGGCGATCTTTCACCTTGGCGCGTTTCGCACCGTCAGAGCATGGGCGAGTATCTCTCGTCCCCCATTGGGCGCGCGCGTGGCCGGCGCGTTCTCGCTACTCGCATGGATTCTTGTTGTGATTATGGGCCGCTGGGTTGGATTCACGACATGAGCGCCCGTTCGGCTACGCCCCATGGTTTGCATATATAAGGAGTCGTCTCTTGAAGACTAACGTTCACGCGCTCGGCATGTTCATACGCTTCTCGCCGAAGGAATCGACAGCCTCGGAATTTTATCAAAAGAAAATCGAACTTCCGCTCATCCGCGTGGTTGGCGATCATGTGGCCGACATCTATTGGGGCGGCGAGGCCTCGGTCTTCGAGATCGTCTTCGTCAAAGACAAACAACCAGCGCCCGAACCAAGCCCCGAAACAGCGCCGAGCGTGCCGGTGTTTCGTGTCAACGGGCTCGAGGCGGTGTTGGCGCGGCTGAGATCGCGCGGCGTTGTTGTCACGGCGATCAAGCCGCGCGGCCCGGGCCGTGAGGCTTTTTTTGCGACCCAGATGGATATTGGGTGGGATTGCGTGAAAGGGATGTCAACTCGCAGCTGGCGCACGATATCGAAGCGCGCCGCAGACAGCGCCGTGGCGAGACGTTCAACCCTGGTTGCAAATCGATGCCCGAAGGCATTCAGGAAATCGGCTGGGTGGTGCGCCGGGTTGCGGACCTTGCGGCCATGTCCAAATTCTACGCCGATGCCTTAGGGTTAGTTGGCGTTGGCGAGGAAGACGGTCATGTGCTGTTCGACGCGGGGGATAATGGCATTCTCGAATTGGCGCCGGGTGGCACAAGCCGTGCCGCGCCCAGCGACCGCTATCACGGCACAAGCGCGACCTTGTTCCGGGTGAGCGACGTTGCTCAGGTTCGCGCTAACGTCACGCGGTATGGCGGGAAAATCGTCAACGAGAAAATACCGTTGCACTGGGCGGAGCTAACCTATCTCGCCGACCCCGAAGGCGGCGTGCTGGGTGCCGAACAGGGCTATCATCCGGGGGTTTACGCACCCGAAAAATTTGTGCTGGCTGAGAATCTTGAGGCCGAACGCCGCTGGCGCGAAAAGCAAGCCCGCGACGAGGGACGCGGTTAGCTGGGTCAAGCCTGATCAACTTGAATTGCCGGTCTTCCGCAGCGATGCAATGCCATCATTACGTGGCTCGGCGGTGCCTGGGTCAACTCAGTAGCTTGCGTGCGATTTGCATACGTTGAATCTCGTTTGCCCCACCGCCGATCTGACCATGGCGGAGGTAGCGGTAGAACAATGTTAAGGGCAATTCCAACGATTCACCCATGGCGCCATGGATTTGAATGGCATGGTCGACGGTGCGAGCGCCCCAATCCATGGCGGTCAATTTCACCATGCCTGCTTCGGCGCGGATATCCTCTCCTGCATCGGCGCGGGCCGCCATCTGATAGGTCAGCGCCCGAAGCGCCTCAAGGTCGATATACATATCGACCAGCTTCCACTGAATCGCTTGCCGTTCGGCCAAAGGCTTGCCGAAGGTGATGCGGTTCTTGGCCCACTCGATTGACATATCGAGCGCACGTTGCATTTTTCCCAACGCATAAGGCCCGCGCAAAAGCCGGTCGTGGACCGTTAACCAGCGTTGGCCAAGGTTGAAGCCCTTGCCAACCTCACCCAATACATCGGCCTCGGGCACACGGCAGTTGTCGAAATGAACAATGTACTGAGCCGCGCGAGGGCCTAGCCAGGTCTTAAGGCCCGGCTGTTCGATGCGTACCCCGGGGTTAGTGCGTTCCACCAGGAACATGGTAATGCCGCCTTTCTGGCGTTTGTCCCGATCGGTAATGGCTTGGACCATGATGATGTCGGACTCGGCCGCCATCGAAATCCACATTTTGGTGCCATTGAGCACCCAATGCCTGCCGTCCTTCACCGCGCTCGTTTGCATCATGCCGCCAGGATCAGAACCGGCGTTAGCTTCTGTCTGGGCAAAGCACGTGGCCTTGCTGCCCTCGACGACGGGCTTGAGAAACCGGTCGATCTGCTCGCCTTGGCATTCGTAGAGAATGTTGGGCACATTCGCGAACGGGAAGGGCACGGCTGTATAATAGAATTGCTCCAGGATCGCGACTTGCGCCAGCATCGATAGCCCAGAGCCGCCAAATTTCTCGGGCACCATCAGGTACCAAAGCCCGGTATCGCGCGCGATTTTCGTCAGGCGCGCGAGTACGGCATCGCCGAACACGGCTTGAAGATTGATCGTTTCTTTTAATCCAAAGGCATGGCCAGGGTGCAACAGGAACTGAGGCTCCAATGGGAGCAGCTCATCGCGAACAATCCGTCTTGCAAGATCGCACAATGTTTGAATGTCGTCGGGAAGCCGGAATGCTCCCAGTGCAGATGATGTCGAAAGCAACCTTAGCTCCTCGCGTTTTCAAAATGCCGCATATTCTACACTCTACGCTGGCGATGTTCGAGCCGACAGCCGCCAGGCCTGAAAGTCGATCAAATCCAGGCTGTTTTTAGGCGTCGAGATCGCGGGAACGGGTATCGGGCGTCACAAGAAATACGACCAACGAAATGAGAACGCACCCAGCCACATACCAATAAAACATCTCTTCATGGCCGGCATTTTTAAAGCGCAACGCGATATATTCCGCTGTACCGCCGAATAATGACACCGTCACGGCGTATGGCAGGGCAACGCCCAAGGCGCGGATTTCCGTTGGAAACAGTTCGGCCTTGACCACGGCATTAATCGAGGTGTACCCGGAGACAACCACCAGCGCGACCATAATAAGGCCAAACGCGACATACACATTACTCGTCGTAGCGAGTGCCGACATAATTGGCACCGTCAATAGGGTTCCAAGAACGCCAAACCCGATTAAAAGTGGCCGCCGCCCAATGCGGTCGGACAGCGCCCCAAACAATGGTTGCAGTAACATGTAAATGAACAAGGTTGCCGCACTGATCGCGGTTGCTCTTTCATTGCTAAAACCCGCCGTATTTACGAGAAATTTTTGCGCATAGGCGGTGTAGGTATAATACGCCACGGTTCCGCCCAATGTGAGACCGCAAACCGTTAGAAGGGCGCGTGGATGCCGCATGAGCTCGCGCAAGGGACTCTTGAGTGCTTGATCCCGCACACGGACAAAAGAACCTGTTTCATCAAGGTTACGGCGCAAATAAAAAGCCACGATTGCGCTCACCGCCCCCAACCCGAATGGGATACGCCAACCCCAAACATGTAATTGATCTGGTGTGAGGAATACGAATTGCAGCAGAATCAAGACGGCCATCGCCAAGAGTTGCCCTAAAATACCAGTCACGGCCTGAAAGCTTGCAAAAAAGCCGCGGCGGTGTCTCGCGGCGCGCTCGGTAATATATGTCGCACTGGCTCCGTATTCGCCGCCGACGCTTATGCCTTGCAGCAATCGCGCGAAAAGAAGTAAGGCAGGCGCCGCGAGACCGATCGTCGAATATCCGGGGGCAACTGCGATCACTAACGAACCAAAACACATCATAAAAACTGAAAGTGTCAGAGCGGCTTTGCGTCCCTTGATGTCCGCATAAGACCCCAGCAGCCAGCTCCCCAGCGGCCGGACGATGAAGCCCAGGGCAAATACGGCGGCCGTATTCATCAATTGGACTGTCGGATCGTCGTTTGGGAAAAATACCGGCGCCAAATACAGTGACATCGCCGAATAGGTATACCAGTCAAACCACTCGACAAGATTACCAAGCGCAGCCCGTGCCACGGAACGCGCGATGGTTGAATCCTGACTGATCACCGGCGTTTGTGATGGAGGCGGAGAGACTAAAGACCCGGGCACTTGAACCATGATGACGTTGTGAAAATCTCAACTTTGAGTTTGCCGTATTGATAATTCTTAGGGTTGAATGATGTTTCAGTCAGCCATGGCTCCCGCGGGAGACCCTGCTTTGGGTGCTGGTCAAGGTGGACGCTAGCCGTGTGTAACCATTCTCGGTTTCATCTCAACCCCCAAAGTCCTCAATATTTGGCCGATTAAACCGCATTTACGTTCATGCGGCGAATAATAAATCGCCGCTTTCACCTTAGTTAATGGCGAGATACGACGGTATTTGGATCGATCAATCGGCGCTCGATTGTTGCAATGTGCTCTGTCTCAGTTCTTGCCGCGCAAGCGATGACTGCGCCCAATGCTCGTTTGTCTATCTTTGGCTCCTTCTATACGGGTCAATTCACTCAATTCGATTGGTACAAAATGCCGGCAGGACTCGTCTTAACCGACATTCCCCGGATGAACCCCGGCTTCAGGCAACATGGTAGGCGTAGGGGCCGCCTATTACAACTTCGGGGGTACTTTGCTGGATTTTCTGCCAAGGCCCTTCTGAACGCAGACTTCTCAGCCCGCCGATACCCCTGTTTCCCGTGATCAAGGCACACCTCTCCCGTTGAATTATCTTGCTGCCGCCACCGCCCGT
>SHWP01000041.1 GCA_009693785.1 Rhodospirillaceae bacterium | reverse complement strand
GTGGCCGATGCCTTTGTGATCGATAAACCTTATTTTGGGCTCGACCCAAATCGTGTGTTCCGTGAGTTGGGCCAAATCCGCCACAGCGGCGTGGAATTTTCATTGGCGGGCAGCGTCACCAAGGATCTGACAGTGGTGGCCGGTGCCGTGGCGCTGCGTGCGCGCATTGGCAACAACACCGCGCCGAACGCGGCCAAACTGACCGAGGTGGGGCCGGTGCCTCGCCTGGTGCGCGTGAACGTGCAATACCGGCCGCAAGCCGTGCAAGGCTTGGCGTTCGACCTCAAACTTGAAAGCGTGTCCTCGCGCTATATTACAGTAAGCAATGCGCACCGCATTTCGGGCGCCATCACCACCGATACGGGCGTGCGCTACACCACCACCATCGCCAAGGTGCCCGTCAGGTTCCGCCTGCAAGGCCTGAATATTTTTAACACCTTCAGCGTGACGCCGAGCTCCTCGGGCCAAATCAACGCGTTCGAATCTCGCCGCGTCGAGGCGACCATCGCGCTCGATTTTTGAGGGGGACGAGTGGCGCAATGGGCCGATGAGGCTCGGCATACGCAGCTTGTCACCCCGCACTTGATGCGAGGTCCACCATTTTTTGTATCCCTCTAAGCTGCATACTTATCGCCATCAAGCGCGATAGCTGCCGCCCAATGGCTTCACCGGCAAGGTGCATCACATGGAGGCCAAGGTCGGCGGCAAATTCAAAATGTCGTTCACGAACTTCACCACGGGCACCAGCATTGGTTTTGGCGGTGAATACCTCGAACTGGTGCCGCATACGCGCCTGCGCTACACCGACTTCTTCGACGATCCGAATTTACCGGGCGTCATCACGGTGACCGTCACTCTGAAAAAAGTGTCTGTCGGCACGGAGTTGACGGTACTTCAGGAGGGAATCCCGGATGTGATTCCATTGGAGGCTTGTTATCTCGGTTGGCAGGAATCGCTGCAAAACTTGGCGCGGTTGGTCGAGCCCGAGATACCCAATTAGAGCGCGCCGTTAAGAGTGAGCTGAACCGAACGTGACCTCAATGCCACAACAGCATAGTGCGGGCCTCGTATTCCGCACAACCCCATACCGCGCGTGCATAAACATACCGCGCCGGTATAAACCGCAGCCGTGCGTTCAACAGGCGGGCCTGTTAATTTACCTGATATAACAGGGATAACAGGTAGCGCCGTAGGCTTAAGCCGCGTTGCTGGTTTCTTCAGTGCGGGGTTTGTTGGAGCCCACATAGGCCGCCGCGCAATGCTCGGCGCAGTAGGGCTTGCCGGGGTACACCTGCTTTCCGCAAAACCGGAAATCCTCATGCTTGGGATCGCCAATCGGCCAACGGCAGGTGGAGTGCGACAGGTCAGTCAGGGTAAAAATTTTCACCGGCTCTTTTTTGGGGGCGGCAGGAGCAGCGCTGGCCGAAGCCTGGGGGGGGGAGCGCTTGATGGGCGACGGGCGGCCCTTCAGCCCTAAGCGGTGGGCCTTGCCGACCACGGCATTTTTCGAGACACCCAGACGCTTGCCGATTTCGCCGGTGGTTAGGCCTTCTTGCCAAAGCTTTTTGAGTTTGGCGATTTTCTCATCGTTCCACATCGTCTAGGTCCGTCCTCTGCGCCCGGCGGTCGACCCGGTGCGTGTTGTTTTTGGGGAGGCATGAAAAGTGCGAAGAAGGCCGGAATTTAGCGCCCCACAGCGCTTAAGTCCATCGCAACAAAACACCGATCAATCCTTCATTACCGGCGCATCGAGGGCGAACAAGCCCTTGGGGTCTTCGATTTCCACCACCCATAGATCGGGGTCGTAGCCCGCTTGGCGTTGCAAATAAGCATCGGCGTCTTTTTCCTTGGCGGGGCCTTTGGGAAACGCACTCATCCATGCGGCCGTACCATCAGGCGTGGTGACGGGGCTGAACACATCGCAGCCCAACGCATGGCGGTTGAGCTTCAGCATCACCGTTCCAGATTCTTGCTCGCCTTTACGGGCGACGGTGGCCATCAGCCCAAGCGATGCGGCCCGGCGCAGCCAGGCTTGCACGCGCATGTCGGCTTTCAGGCGCGGCAATGGCGAAGCAACTGGGGGCATGGGTAAAATACCTTGGGATACTGGGGACAATGGCTGTGCGGACACTAGGTTTTAACCACCTTTTCATGTACCATGCGCCATGATGTTGGGCCACAGCGCGCCCTAGGCCAGGAGAGAGCCATGCTCGCAATTATCGGCATTGTTATCGTGATGACGATGGTGTTCGGCGGGTACATGCTGCACGGCGGGCACCTCAGCGTGATCATCGAAGCCCTGCCCACCGAGTTGATGGTGATCTTCGGCGGCGCCATGGGCGCCATGGTCATCGGCAACAGCGCAGAAGTGCTCAAGGGCATTACGGGCAACCTGAAAAAGGTGTTCTCGGGGCCCAAATGGACCGAACAGGACTTCAAAGACGTGCTGTGCGGTCTGACCGTCAAGATGAGCGCTTGGGAACACCGCTTCCCCCACGCCAAGGTCGGCAGCCCCAATGCCAAAGAAGACTTCCTACTCACTGAAATCCGACCTGGCTTATCAGGCTTGGTTGACCTGGCTCGTGGCCAGGCCAGCGTGGTGGGTTATACGTAAACGCCGATTTTAAGCGGCGAGTTTGCGCCAACCGGGCTCGGTTTTATCGGTGGAATTGACCAAACCCGTGCCGCATTTTTGGCAGGTGTAGGCCGTATCGCGCCCTTTAATGGCGGAGTCTTTTGCTTCAATCGAGCCATCGACCACCGCCTTGAGGTCGGCATGGGGGCGTTCTTCGCGGCTCTTGCAAAGCTGAAGTTGGCAGGCGCGGCAACGTGCGATCATGCCCCCACCATACAGCACTCAAGCCAGAACACCCGGGTTATTCGCATGCTCGCCTGCCTTTGTTCCTGTTATCTTGCGGTGATAGTATGCAGCCGCCATGCCCGATCATCACGCTGCCGACCCCTTTCACCTGGCTATTCCTGTGCACGACCTCGCGGCGGCACGGGCATTTTATGGCGGCTTGTTGGGGTGCCCCGAGGGGCGCAGTTCGAACCAGTGGATTGACTTCGACCTATACGGGCACCAACTGGTGGCGCATTTAGTAGAGCGCGCGGCACCAAAACCCGCAGATACAAACCCGGTCGATGGCCATGATGTTCCGGTGCCCCACTTCGGCGTGGTGCTGACCATGCCCCGTTTTGACAAATTGGCCACCAAACTGAAAGCTGCCAGCGTGAAATTCGTGATCGAACCGCACGTGCGGTTCAAAGGTCAGCCCGGCGAGCAGGCCACCATGTTCTTCCGCGATCCCAGCGGCAACGCGCTGGAGTTCAAAGCCTTCGCCGACCGGGGGCAGTTGTTCGCGCGGTAGCCGCCATTACTTATAGTGGTATCGGCACGCCATGATCACCACATCCTTGGCCTCGACGGCATACACCAATCTGTGCGTGTCATCGATGCGCCGCGACCAAAAGCCCGCCATGTTTTCGCGCAACGGCTCGGGCTTACCGATGCCGCCAAACGGATCACGTAAAACATCTTTAATCAGCAGATTAATGCGCTTGAGGGTTTTGTGGTCTTGGCTTTGCCAGTACTCGTAATCAGACCACGCGGCGCTGGTCCAGGCCAAGCGCCTAGGCATCGTTCAGAGGCCGCCGAAGAATTTTACCTGCGCGGTATTGCTTGATGGACTTCGCCAAATGCGCCGCGTTCGCGGGCGACTTCAGCAAGTACACTGTTTCCATCAGACTGTTGAAGGTGTCCAGCGACATCACCACAGCATCGGATGCGTCGCGGCGCGCGATGACGGCATAATCGGCATCGGCCACGACCCGGTCGATGACGGACTTAAGGCTTCCGCGAGCTTTAGAGAAATTGACGACACGCATGCAATGGCCAGGTGACTTGTCCTAATAATTGTACAAGTTTAAGCGATTAACACTCGCGGCACAAGGCCCCTACTCCGCCGCCTCGGGGGTGGGGGCTTGTGCCATAGCCGATGAAACCGTGGCGGCTGGGCGCGCCAGGTATTCGTTGATCACTCGGCGCGAGACGATCACGGCAATCGCCGCCACCGTAAACGTGGCCGCCGCCATGCCCATGAACACGCCTTTGATGCCCCACAGCAACGAGCCGCCGTAGGCCAATGGCACTTGAATCACCAAGGACTTCGACAAGCCGATAATCATGGCTGGCATTGGCCGGGCCATGGAGTTCAAGCTGCCCGACGAGGTATTGATAATCCCCATACACCCATAGCTGATCGGCACCGTGAGCAAATAAAAGGCAGCCAGCGCGATCACTGCCGTATCGTCGCTAAATTCGTGCGCCAGGAATGAGCCGAACACGGCTAAAAGACCCGCCACACATAGGCCGTAACCCAAACTTGCTTTGTAGGCGAAGTGCAACGCCTCGCGCACGCGGTCGATGCGCCCGGCGCCTGCGTTCTGGCCTACGAATGGCCCCATGGAGATCGACAGCGACATAATGAAAATGAGCGCGAACATCTCGATGCGGGTGGCGATGCCATAAGCCGCCACCGCCGTTGCACCATAAGACGCCACCAGAGCGGTCAGGATCGCGGCTGACACGGGCTGAATGAGTTGCGTGCCCGTGGCGGGTAAGCCGATGTGCAGCAACCGCCGCCAAGAATCAATCATGCGCGCATTGGTCGGGCGCTCGAAGGTAAGGCCGTGAACGCGGTAATGCAAAATGTACATCGACAAGACAAACGTGACAAAGCGCGAAATAAACAGCGCCATGGCCGCACCCGGCAGCCCATATCCGGGAATAATCCCGGCCCCGAAAATAAACAGCGGGTCGAGAAAAATATTCAGGACCGCCGTGCTGCCCATGATCAGGCTGGGGTACTTAGCATCGCCGTAGGAGCGGATCACGGCGTTGGCGATCAGCGGCACGATCATCACCGGCATGCCGATGAACCACACGTTCATGTAAGACTTGATCAGCGCAAGCACATGGGGCTCGGCACCCATGGCCGCGAACAAGCGGTCGGTCAGCAAGAATCCAGCTATGGCGAAGGCTACGGCCACCAAAAATGCAAGCGCGATACTATCGGTGGTCAACACGCGTGCCCTGTGGTGATCGCCCTCACCCACGGCACGCGCCACAACCGAGGTGACACCGGTACCAAGACCTAGCGCGATGGCATGCAAAATCATGACCATGGGGAACGTGAATGCCAGCGCCGCCAATTCCGCCGTACCCAATTGTGCGACGAAATAGGCGTCGGCCAACTGGAAGGTCATGGTGGCCACAGTGCCCAACATCAGGTAGCGCGTGAGGTTGAACAACTGGCGGCGTACCGAGCCCTCGGTCAGCCGCACACCGCCCCGTCCGCCGGGGCGGGTAGGCTTGGCAGGTCGGACTGAGGGAGCGGCGGGAATGTCGGACAAGGGCGGTTTCTAACTGATTACAGCGAAAAAATACGCCCAAAACTGTGCAAGGGCAGGATTAGTTTAGATTTGCTCGCAGGGAAGACAGAAAGCACGTTAGTGGGCGCTACTCTGCCG
This sequence comes from Rhodospirillaceae bacterium, assembly GCA_009693785.1. Taxonomy (GTDB): domain Bacteria; phylum Pseudomonadota; class Alphaproteobacteria; order Rhodospirillales; family Rhodospirillaceae. The sequence continues at coordinate 25,170 of SHWP01000041.1, read as the reverse complement.
CCGCCTTGAGGGGTTCGGGCAAGCCCGCGCCGGTATCATCTTTGCACTGATAAACCGCGCGATTGAGCCACCACCACGATAGGCCGCCCACAACAAAGCCCGCCGCGCTGATACCGATATACACGCCCCTCATATCGCCCAGCCAGGCGCCGATGATCACGAATGGCACCGAAACCAGCATCGAGCGGGATAAGCCCACCGTGGCAGCGGCAAATGGCATGGCCAACGAGTTGAGAGTAGACATGGCCACCGCAACAGCGCCACCAGGGATGTAGCTGATGGGCACGATGTAAAGATAAAGCGCGGCCATGCGAATCACGTCGGGGTCTTTGGTGAACAATCCCGCCAGCCACTCGGCGCCTATTGCCAGTAACATGGTCAAGATCGCACCGCCCACATAGCAAAATTTAAGCGAGAATGAGACCGCCTCTTTGACGCGGTCAAAGCGGCGCGCACCAGCATTTTGGCCCACGAATGGCGCGATCGCGATGGAAATGGCCATGAGATAAATCAAAGCGAAAATTTCAATACGCGTGGCCACACCAAAAGCCGCCACGGCTTGCGTCCCATGAGAGGCGACGATCGCCGTGAGAATGGCGCTGGCCAGTGGCATAACCAGTTGCGTCGCGGTCGCGGGCAAGGCGATATGCACCAACCGGCCCCAGGATTTTTTAAGGCGGGCTTTGTCAAGACTCAGCGGTGCCAACGCATGCAGGCCGCGTTGAATCACCCAGCCTGCCGCCAAAATAAAAAACAATCGCGAGATATTGCCCGCCCAGGCCGCCCCCTCGATGCCCATGGCCGGAACCGGGCCCCAGCCGTAAATCATGATCGGGTCGAGCACGACGTTCACGATTGCGGTCAAGGCCATAAGCACGGCTGGCGTACGCGCATCGCCGTGCGCACGCATGACGCTAGAACTCACTTGGGGGATGATTTGCAGCAGTGTGCCGAGATACCAAATCCGCATGTAATCGTGAATCAGCGGCATCACTACCTCTTCGGCGCCGAGTAAGCGAAACAGCGGGTCGATGGTTAGAAACCCAATGATCGAGACAATGGCCGTGACGATACCGGCCAAAACAATACTGTCGGTGCCGAGCGCACGCACGCCCGCTTGGTCGCCCTCGCCTACCACGCGTGAGATGACCGCGACAATGCCGGTGCCAAGACCGATGGCGAGCGATGTGATCAGCATCACCACGGGAAAGGTAAAACTCATGGCCGCGAGTTCATGCGTTCCCAGACGGCCAACGAAAAGCGTGTCGGCCAGCATGCTCACCAGCGAGGCGATCACGCCAAACGCCATGAATGCCGATAATTTCAGGATATGCCCGCGCACAGGGCCTTCGGTGAGCGATGGGCCACGCGCCATCCCGGGCTTTGACGGGACAACTGGCATAATCTCGGGGGGAAGGGTGTCGGACATGAAACCTACGAACATTAACCAGGCGCTGCATTGCCGGGCTGGCCCAGGCGCGCGTTGATAGTTCTCAAAGCGCGAGCTGGCTAGGCCCTATTGCGGCCCAAACCGCAACCCGGTCAAAACGCGGCACATAATATATACGTTGCAAAACGGGAAGTGGATGGGACCTATTTCACCATGGTCAGGATTTCCCGGGTGATGCGGGCATAATCGCCATCGAAGTGGTGGCCACCCTCGGTTTTAAATAGCCGGGCGCGCTCGGGCGGCAGCTTGGGGCAGGTCGTGAGCCCCTCCTCTTCTTCTTCGCTGCCATACACGCACAGCATGGGCATTGCGGGCATGGCCATGATCTCGGGTTGGATGGGCAGACTATCGGCACCCTTGATGGGACCAACCCAATCGCCGATACGAAACTCAAAGCGGGCGTTTTCGCCCATGGCCAACAGCGCCACACCTTGAATCAGCGCGCGCTGGTCGTCGGGCAAGCGGTTGATGATGAAAGGCGTGATATCGGCTCCGAAAGAATATCCGACTACCAGCACACGATCGGCTTGCCAGCGTTGGGCATAATGGGTGATGACGCGCGAGATGGCTTGAGTGGCCTCGTCGGGCGTTCGCTCGCGCCAGAAAAACTGCAAGCTGTTAAAGCCCACCACGTTCATGCCGCTAGCCGTCAACTGATCGGCAATCTCGCGGTCGATTCCTGCCCAACCGCCATCGCCCGTGACGATGATAGCAAACGTTTTGTGCGCCTCTTTGGTGGCTTCGACTTCCTCCAAGGGCAAATCGGCGATGCCCTCAGTCGCGACATGGGCGGGAATGGCCGCGAGCGCGCGGGCGGTTGCCTCAACCACCTGGTCTTGCCAGGCTGGCCCACCCCAGGGTGCTGGCGACGCTGGCAGAATGCTCGCGCCCTTGGTCTCGGAGAATAGTTTGGCAATGTCAGCCGGAGCGCAAGTTCCCGGCGCATTGGCAGGCATGAATACCCACGGGCCCACAGCGGCATCGCGCGCGATGAGTTGAACGTTCAAGTCCGTGTCAGTGGGTTCCCAGGTGTCATCTTTATTCGAGCAAAGTTTTTTTGTGACGTGAAACATCGGGCAACTGCCCACCGCCACAAAGCCTGCGAAGGTGGCTTGAGGGGCTTCGGTGAGCGTGGTGTACGCAAGCGCCCCACCCGCACCTAAGCCTAAAAACAAGGGCCGGTGATACTCGGGCACGCCCAAGGCCTTCTGCACAAACTTGCTAAGTTTCTCGAATTCCCACGAATGATAAGCGCAATAATCTTTGCGGCTGCCAAGCTCGGCGGTGTAGCGGCCCAAATCGACGACTGCAGCAAGCACCCCGCGTTGTGAAATTTTCGCCGCAAGCGATGCACGGGTTGCCTCATCAACAGCGTTATCGGCGAGGATAAAGACGAGCCCGGTGGCACTGGCCGCATCGCCATGCACCGCGACATCACCAAAGGCTTGGTAATTCAATGCCATTGGTTCTGCGGCATGAGCCGACAGCGCAAGAGCACAAAAGAAACCAGCGATGAGCGCTTTCACTTGGCGACGATTCCTCTCAAGCCCCCCGAGACCAGCGTCGCCACATCGAACAACGCCGTGGCGATGTTGAGACCACCGCGCGTGGCCACATACTTGGCCCGCCATTCGGGATCGAACTTGGATTTATACACCCGCAATCCTTCGAAGTTATAAAAGTTCTCGCCGTAGCGGAAGATAAACGCGCCACCCGATGCCATATCGGAGCCAGCGGGTGACTTTCCAAGCCAGAGAGTGGCGCTAGCCCCAGACTGAACCACTTGTAGCCATTCGCCTTGCCCCACATCATGGTTTCGGCAAACAAGAAGTCCATCACGCCATGAGGCGCATCTTCGATGTGACGCATGATATCGACGGACATTTCCTCGTGCGTGCCGCCCAGCCACAAGGTGGCGAAGCCAACCATGCGGCCATGCACGCGCACCACGCCGCAAGGGAAATGCAACACATAGGCTGGGTCGAACCGGCCAATGGAGAAGCCTTTTTCGCGGGTGGCTTTTTCCAACAGCCAAGCATCCGAGACGGTTTTCATTTCGCCCAGCAACGCGGGCACGTTTTCAGCGGGCACAAATTCGAATGTCATGCCTTCGCGTGACGAGCGGTTATGGGCATTGCGCAAGTGACGGCGCTTCTGGCCTTCAAGCGCGAACGTCTCAAGCCGGATGACGGCTTCCTCGCCCAACTTCTGCAGCGACAGGCCCATGTCCACATACAGCGGAAGATTATCCTCAAGCACTTGATAGAACACCACGCGGTGATCATGCCCGTCGCACAGTTCGCGGAAGGCCCATGCCAACTCGGCGCGCGCAGAATCGGATGGCGCGACCGGATCGCCCATCGCGATGAGGCTGCCGCCCTGTATGCCGTACATGACAAAGCCCGTGCGGTCCTCATTAAATAGAATGTGCTTGTCGCCGAGCAACGCCAGATTGGGGTCGGTACCGCGCACGGTTTTGATGATTCGCTTGGCATCGGCCAGGTCCGCCGCCGATGGCATAGGCGGAACTGGCTTCACCGGCCGCAGACTTTGGTATATGACGAAGGCGATGCCCACCACCGTCACAGCCACCAGTGCGCGTAAGAAACGTGGCGCATCACCATCCACCGTGAATGTCCACCACAGGTCATTGGCGTATTCGACATTGCGAAACGCAAAGAACCCGATCCAACCCGAGGCGGCAACCATGGACCCGACGGTCAGAAACCATCCCAATGTGAAGGCTTCAGAAAATAATGAGGTCTTGCGGTAAAAGGCCTCAGGCTGACGAACAGAAGCGCCATCACCATGCCCAGCAATAACGCCTCTTCATAGTCGAAGCCCTTGAGCAGCGAGAACACCGCGCCTGCGGCCAAGGCCAGCATGGCGAAGTAGTAGCCCGCATCAAGCCGGCGAAAGAGGCCGCGCGCAACAATCAGCAGCAGCAAGCCAATCACACTAGCCAGCATGTGCGAAGCTTCAACCAGGGCCAAAGGCACCGCATCGCCGAGCGCGCGCAACCGCGTTGCAATGGCCGGGCTCGCGCCCGAGATCAGCAAAACCAAGCCCGCGACCATGACCAAAATGCCACTGAGCTGCGGCGCAAAACGGATGAACAGACCGCCCAGTGTCTTGCCGACGGATTTGACGAGCTGCGCGTTCTCGATGGCTTCGTTGACGAGCACCATCACCACGGCCACACCCAACGGCAGCAGGTAATAGATCACGCGGTAGGCTAAGGCGCCCGCCAACACCACTTCGGTCGGCTGACCGGGCAATAACAACACCAGCGCGGTCTCGATGATCCCCACACCACCCGGCACGTTGCTGATCACGCCGGCCAAGATGGCCAATACATAAATGCCCAAAAACGCCAGCGGCGACACATTGCTGAGTTCGGGCATCAGCGCGTACATAGCGAAGGCCGCCACCGTGATATCGAGGACCGAGGCGGCTAACTGCGCGAAACCCAGCGAAACGCGCGGCATGCGAAACTCGGTGCCGCGAATATTCAGCGGTTCGCGCGCCACAATGCACAGAATCAAATACCCCGCGACCAATGCAATGCAGACGACACCGAGCACGCGGGCAAACCACGTGGGCAAATCGGGCAGCGCGGAAATTACCGATGCTGGTTCGGCCAGAAGTGCCACGCCGCCCATGGCGACAATGCCGATTGTAAATGTAAGCCCGCAGAATATCGACACGGTCGCAATGTCAATCGCCGACAGCCCTGCGGTGGAATACAACCGGTAGCGCACCGAGCCGCCGGTGATGACGCCAAAGCCGATGTTATGGGCAAAGACGTAGCTGGTGAAGGATGTCACCGCGACACGCAAGAGCGGCAGCGTCCGCTCGATGTGTTTCAACCCTTGCAAGTCGTAGGTGATCAGAATGACATAGCTGAGCACCGTCAGGCCGACGGCGATGGCGATATTTAGCACAGGCAAGGCCGCGAATTCCGCCATGACATCGGCGAATTGCACCGTGCGTAGCAGATCGTCGAGAACCCATATCGCCGCCCCCAGCAGGACGACGCTAATAATGGTTCCAACCCAACGCATTCCCAAACCTCACTTTATTCCGCCAGAACAATCCCTTAGTCGGCGGCCGAGGGCAATTCGAGATTGCAATTTAACAAAAAAATGACCCTGCTCATTGGTATTGGCTGAGGTGATTGGCCATAATTGAACATATCAATCACGGCTCATGTCCTGGCACATCATCGTTGCAAGCTGGATATGCAGTAATGTGAATTGTCACCCCAACCAGATATGGTAGTCACACAAAATTGAGCACCGCCATGTCAGTTGTCACCCACTCCCGCCCCCCCCCGCCAAACCGGGTGAGCGCGAGGAAACCTTTCGCGCCGTGGGGTTAACCAAAGTGTACCCCGGCGAAACCCCGGTTCATGCCCTACGCGGGGTCGATTTAGAAATGTTCGAAGGTGAGTTGGTGGTGTTGCTGGGCCCTTCGGGCAGCGGCAAATCGACCCTTCTGAATATCTTGGGTGGGCTCGGCCAACCCACGGCCGGCCAGTTCTATTTCCGGGGCCAAGACGTAATCATCGAGGATTGGGGCGGGCCAGCCCCACTTAAAGGCGCGGTGCGGCGTGTCGAGCCGTTCGGCTTCACTAAGGTCTCGGCCCTGGGCATCGAAGAGCAGCGCGACAATGTGTTGAAAGTGCCCATCGTGCCCTGTTCCGCACCGGCGAGGAGTGGAGCGTGTTCCGCGTGGCTGGCGATGCCAACGGCGGCACCGCCACGCTGACCAAGGTGAAACTTGGCAACCGCAATAATTTGGAAGCCGAGATCGCCGAGGGTATGAAGGACGGCGATGTGGTGATCATGCATCCGAGTGATTTAGTTGTGGATGGCGTGAGGGTTGCGAAGCGGGAGTAAGTTGCCCCCTTTTTGTCATCGCCGGACTTGATCCGGCGATCCAGGGTAGCCGATCACCGGCGCATCAAATTTAGTACCGAGAATGCTACTCTGGATTCCTCGATCAAGTCGGGGAATGACAGCTTCTTTATCTGCTTACCCCAGCGGATCGTATTCGCCGCTCAGGTCTTGCATGAGTTTCTTCACCAGCGCCTCTCGATCGGCCTTGAGTTTTGCATCAAGCACCGGATCAGGCTGATACAGTGAAATCTCATCACGAATGTCGATGCCGCGCTTGGCCAGTACCGCCTCGGTGACGGCTTGGCGGTCTTTCACCACCCACAATTCCTTGGCCAACGTCATCACCGCATGGCCCAGCTTATCGATATCCTCGGGCTTGAGCGCCTTGCGTTTACGTGCCTGGACTTGGGTTGGAAAAAGTTTGGTCATGAAAAATGAACCGAAGTTGGCCCCCTCATCCCAACCCTCTCCCCCGTGGGGAGAGGGTGCTGAGCGGAGCGATGCGGTGAGGGGGAATGTTTAAAAGCGACTCAGATCAACAAGCTTATGGCTTCCGCCCATACGTGACCCACGGATAGTTGGTCGGCGCGACACCATAGTATTTCACGTCAACGAAACCGATGCTTTTCATCAGCCCAACCATGTCCATGGTCGATGAGCCGCGCCAGAACGGCTCGCCGCCAAATTTAGCCAGAAAATCTGTGCGCCAAGCATTGAGCTTGTTCATGGCGCTGTAGGGCGCCACATCGCCGAACATCAAATCACCGCCAGGCTTGAGCACGCGGAAGCTCTCGCGCAGAATATCGCCAATCACGTCCACTGGCAGTTCATGCAGCACGATGTACGACGTGACCAAATCGAACATGGCGTCGGCCTTGCCAGTTTTGCGGCCATCGGCTTGGAACAACGTCCAGGCATGACCCAGGTTATTGCCGTTGCGCTGGGCTTGTTCTAACTGCGCGACGGAAATATCGCAGGCGTGAATCTCGGCCTTGGGGAACACCTCGGCCAATTTCATGGTGAACGGGCCTGACGAACAGCCGATCTCTAAAACCTTGCCATAGTCGCGACGCGGGGCTTGCTCAGCGAACTGTTTACGCTGGGCGAAAATATCCGCCGCCACGCCGCCTGCCGCCGGCGGGCGCGCGGCCTTGCCCACAATATAGCGCTGAATCAACTCGCCATGGACAAAGCCCATGTGCGGGTGGCCATCCCAGCCGCCGGTGGTGCGATGTATCGGGTAAAGCCAGTATTTGTCGGGCGTCAGTGACGGGTCGGGCGTGAGCGTGGTCTTGCCGTGTTTGAGTTTTTCAAACGTGGGCTTGAGTTCGGTTTCAATTTCGGCGAAGGCCTCGGCGGCCAAGGGGGCGTGATGATCGGAATGCCATTCGCCCATAAGGTTTGAGGCGCGGAAGGCGGGCACCTCGGCAAGCGTGCCTTCAATTTGGCGCGCGCGTTCGTCCATGTCGTCGGCCAACTTGGCATCGTCCGTCAGACCGGCTTTGGTCAGCGCTTCGTGCTGGCGTTTCTGCAATTCGGCAGAGGCAGGCCCAAAGGCTGAGAGAAAATCCAGCGCCGCACGGCCCGATTGACGAAGCTTATAGTCGAGCATGGTCTGCCCTCCTGAATGTCACCACCGCATTAAATCGTACCGGGGCATTTAATAGCACCGGCGCACGATGGCCAAGACGTGATGATAACCCGTCCACGTCCCGGGCGGTGTGTTAACGCGCAAAGGCAAACGGCGGTGCGGGGTCGTATTCCATCATCTTAACCACAGTTTTGGCCATGTCCTCGCCATGCAACTGCCCTACCAGCCAAATGGCCATGTCGATGCCCGCCGACACGCCCGCCGAAGTAACCACATTGCCATCCACCACCCAGCGCTGGCCCGACACCACCTCGCCCGCATCGCCGCGCTTACGCACCTCCTCGATGGCGCCCCAGTGAGTGGTGATGCGCTTGCCGCGCGCGGGGCCAGCGGCGGCCAACACCATCGAGCCGGTGCAAACGCTCGTGACCCACTGGCAATGCGCGGCCTGGGCTGCGACCCACTTTAGCATGGCAGAGTTAGTTACCTCGCGCCGCGTGCCCTGCCCGCCCGGCACCAAAATGACATCGGACTTGGGTGCGTTGGCAAAACTATAGTCAGCCTCGACGCGCATGCCTTTGGCGCAGGTTACTTTGCCGCCAGTTTCAGACACCAAGTAGACATGGTCGCGACCCTCAAGTTTTTTGAACGCGCGCACACTGTTGACCATGGTGAGCACTTCCCACGGGCCTTGGAAATCTAACTCCTCCACCCCGTCGAAAATGACAATGGCGATGTTGAGGGGGGTGAAGGTCATTAAAACGGATCCTTGCTCACGCGCACCAATTGCTTACCGCGATTCTTGCCCTCGTACAGTCGGATCAGTGCTTCGGGCATGCGCTCGAACCCATCGAGCACGTCTTCTTGATAGGTCAGCTTGCCCTCTTTCACCCATTGGGCCATGGCCACTTCGGCCTCAGCAAAGCGCGGCTCGTAATCGTAAATCAGAAAACCCTGTAGCAGCGCGTTCAGGCGGCCAATTTTGTAAGCGTTTTTGAGCGGATAAGGTTCGTTCGAACCGGCAATGTATTGCGAGATGCCGCCGCAACTCACCACACGCGCGTATTTGTTGATGCGCGCTAAGGCCGCATCCAGGATCGGCCCGCCGACATTATCGAAAAATACGTCGATGCCCTTGGGGCACAGCGCATCCATGCGCGCGGGGATATCCTCGGTTTTGTAATTGATGGCGGCGTCGTAACCGAGCTTCTCGGTTAGCAATTTGCATTTTTCGTCCGAACCCGCGATGCCAACCACATAGCATCCTACCGTTTTGGCCAACTGCGCCACCGATGAGCCCACGCCACCCGCGGCCCCTGACACCAACACCGTATCGGTGGGTTTGGGTTTGCCGATATCGAATAGCCCGAAGTAGGCCGTAAAGCCCGTCATGCCGAGAATGCCAAGGGCTGTGGACACCGGCACGAGGCGTTGATGCACCTTGTACATCATCCAATAGGGCGAGCCGTCGGACACGGCGTACTCCTGCCAGCCCATTTTGCCCTGAACGATCTCGCCTTCTTTGAAAATCGAATTGCGCGAGGCGACGATTTGCCCCACGCCCCTGCCCCGCATCACCTCGCCGATCTCCAAGGGCTTTTCGATGCCCGCCCCATCGAGCATGTAAAACCGCATGACCGGGGCCAGCGATGAATAGATGACGCGAATAACAAACTCGCCGTCCTTGGGCTCGGGGATGGGTGATTCACCCAGCTTGAAATCCGTCAGCTTAACGGGGCGATCAATCGGGCGCTCGGCCAACAGCCACTGACGGTTTTTGGTAGGGGGCATTGTTCAGCTCTTGTGATACACGATAATCACTTTACGACGCGGATTGAGCCACGACAATTACAGCAAAAAACATTCTGTCACCCTCGTGCTTGACACGGGGGTCCAAGGCAGTAGTCACAAATTATGCAAATAACCCTGGGTCCTCGGGTCATGCCCGAGGACAACAAAGCGGGGTAAAACTACACCTGATCGCTCGTTCTATATCTATCAGCGCCGAGTTTGGTTTGGGGCGCGACGTAAATTCCCTTCTCTAAATACTGCGCGATGACCTCGCGGAGTTTGCCCGCACCCAGGTACGGATTCACATAAGGGTCGCCCGCCCAGAGGTTAGATGGGAAGCCCATCCCCGCGTGGTAATGCTGCGCGTACACACCAGCATCGTTCCACAGCGCGAAATTCACACGCGGGTTGGCGCGCGCGCGGCGCAGGGCGGCCAAGTCGATATGGCCGCGAAAGACAACCGGCCCCGGCCCGTCCACGGTGCCTTGCAATGTGCCGTCGAAATTCACCAGTCGGGTATGTCCGCGCCGGAAGAACGTCATGATTTCGGATTCCACCGACTTGTACTCGCCGCCGTCGATGGCCGAGAGCATGTAGCAGGTGTTCTCGTAGGCGCGCAGGCGTCGAGCGTTGTCCCAAGCCCGCCTGCCATCGCCGCCGTGGGGTTCCGATGACGAATGCAGGATCACCTCGGCCCCAGCGTGGCGCAATCCATAGGCGACCTCGGGGTGCATGTTGTCGAAACAGATCATGTTGGCAAGCTTGCCAATGGACGTATCGGCCACGGGGAACAGCGCATCGTAGCCAAAGGTGTCGAGGTATTTGTCGAGAATGCTGCCCGGTGTGGTGTCGGGCAAAAAGCCCCACACGTCGGCGCATTGGTTTTTGCGATAGGTGTGCACCAGCTTACCCGCGTCATCGACCAAGAACGCTGAGTTGAACACACGGCCGGGCAACTTCGGGTGCACCTCGAAGTTTTGGAAAGCCACGAACACTTTATTATCTTGCGCGAACTTACCCACGCGGTCGAACACTTCATCGGGATAAGAAATCGCTACCCGCTCCATGTCGCGCACGGTGCGTTGCACGCCGCCGATGCCGCCGGGGCCCGTCAGCCAGAATTCGGGGAACACCACCAATCGCACCGAGGGAATGTTGGCGCGGCTGGCAGCCAGGCTAAGGCCCTCCTCCAAATTCATGCGGATGATTTCGCGAGCGTTGTTGACACCCAAGGGAATCAAGCGCGGCACCGACTGGATGATGCACACATCATACTGTTCTTCGTAGTCTGGGCGCTGCGGGCCCGTGGATTTGGCCTCGGCGGCCAACCGTGTTTGGGCTTCTTTCAGCCACCCTTCGCGGGTTTTCGGTGCGGGACGGGTTTTCTCGGTCCATTGTTTGTAGCCGCGTCCGTACACATCGGCGCGCAGAATGGCGATGAAGCTGCGCTCGGGCGTGGCGCGTACGCGGCGCAACCATTCCATGTCGAGATCGGGGATCACGAAGGTCTCTGAACTTTGCGCGCGCGTTTCGGGCCGCTCCCAATGATAGAACGCGGTGGCGTTGGGCAGTTTCACGGCCTGCCTGCCATCGGTCATCTCGATGGGGCTGGCGGTGGCGATGTAGGCCGTGTTCTCGCCTGCCCGGCCAAAGCGCGACAAACTGCGTGAGTCGAAATACCTGTCGCTGCGCTCGATGCTGGGGTTGAGAATGATCTCGGCGCCATGAAATGCCAGCCCGCGTGCATATTGCGCGTAGTGAATATCCTCGCCGCACAGAATGCCCACTTGGGCGAAGGGCAACTTCGCCACGGGAAAATCATTGGGCTGGCCGAGCGCGCTGGTGGTATCGGAAAAGCCTTCGATCAAGTCCGGCGTAATCTTGGGCGCGCGCAGCAACAGCTTGCCCTTGGGCGAAAACAAAAAGCCAATGGTTTGGGCGGCAGATTTCGCATTGGGTTTTACAACTGCCGAGCCAGCCAAATGCAAGCCATGGGACTTGGCCAGTGCGGCCAATACTGCAAACGCCTTCTTTTCATCGGGCGCTTTCTTACTTGCGGGGCTGTGAGGCAACAGCAGCAACATCTCGGGCTTTCCCGATGATGCCTGCCGCTTGGCTTCACTCACCGCCGCCCCAACAATACCGTCGAGGGTTTTCTTATTGCTTGGCGTCCACGCCGCCTGGCTGAGAATGATCATGCTGCGCGCTCCCGCTTATCCAAGCCGCAATTCTATGCGCAGATCCAGCACCGCGTCTGGACGGATCGCTACGCGCTCACGGCGCGATCAAGTCAACCATGGGGAAATAGGCCCGATAACGGCGCGCATCGCGGGTCAGCAACGGCCAACCCATCACGGCTGCATGGGCGCCGATGAAGAAGTCGGCTAAAACGCCGGTCTTAACGCCCTTGCGTCGACGATACTCACGGAACGCACGGCCAGCTAGGAACAAAGCTACCTGTGGGGTTTGAGTGAACCCAAGCCCGAGTTCAGCCAATAGGTGTTCCACTAAGTCGATTGATGCATAGGCTGCCGACAACTCCGCGTACACGACCGGATTGACGTTCACAGCATCATTTATCAAGCAGGCAGCAAGCTTCTCGCCAGACCAAGCTGCCCACCTGCGGTCATTTTGCACGATATCGATGAGAACGTTTGTATCGACAAGTACGGGCATAGCGCGGCCCAGGCTCAATCCCGCAAAAGTTTCATGAGCTGATCAGTCGACATGCCCGTGTTCAGGGTGCCGCGCAAACGATCAATCCGGGTCTTGACGGCATCACGGCGCTGTTTGACCTCGGTCTCGGAATGTTTCAGCACCACCTGACCATCTTTAGCAAGTTCGAAGCCGATTTTCGCGCCCGGCTTAAGGCCCAAGAAATCGCGCACGCGTTTGGGGATCGTCACTTGCCCCTTGCTGGTCATGCTAGTGTACATGGGGTGATCCTTAAGTATTACCTGTTCATGATATAGTAATACTTAAGGGGTCGAGCATCAAGCCCCGCCTACCCCACCAAATGCGTCCGCACTTTGATCTCACACGTCAGGGTCTTGTGCACCGGGCATTTGTTGGCGATCTCGATTAGCCGGGCGCGTTCGTCGGGCGTTAAATCCCCCTCCAGCGTCACGTCGCGGCTGATCTCGGTCACTTCGCCGTCCTTGGTGGTGCAATCGGGGCAATCGGCAGCTTTGATTTTGCGCTGCGTTAGGCGCACGGCCACGCGCGTGAGCTTCATGCCCTTGCGCTCGGCGTACATACGCACCGTCATGGAGGTACACGCACCCAAACCCGCCAGAACAAAGTCATGAGGCATGGGGCCACTATCGCTGCCGCCCACATCCACCGGTTCGTCAGCCATGAGGTGGTGTGTGCCCACCCGCACTTCGTTGGCAAAGCGCCCCGTGCCGGTTTCACTCACTTCGACTACGCCCGCCGGTAAATTCATCGCTTCGCTCATATGGCGCTCCGTTTGCTGGATATTGGGCCAGCATAACCTTAGAGTACGCCTCCTAGAACATCAGTGATGGACGTCAAGAATGGCCGAGCCTGGCCCCACCAGCATCGACATCATCGAGAAAGTCACCGCGTTTCAGGGCTATTTCCGTATCGACCGCTGCTACACCCTGCGCCATGGCCGCTTCGATGGCGGCTGGACCAAACCCATGACGCGCGAGGTATTCGAACGCGGCCATGCTGCGGCCCTATTGCCCTATGACCCCGACCTTGGCCTGTTCGTGTTGTGCCAGCAATTTCGCGTGGGCGCTTACGCCGGGAACATGGACCCCTGGCAGGTGGAACTGGTGGCAGGCATCATCGAGCCCGGCGAAACGCCCGAAGGTGTCGCCAAACGCGAGGCCATGGAAGAAGCGGGTCTTGAGGTACGCGAACTGATACCCATTGCGCATTACTTGGTCAGCCCTGGCGGAACCAGCGAAAGCTTGGCGCTGTATTTAGGCCGCGTTTCGGCTAAGGGTGCAGGCGGCATATTTGGCCTGGCCAGTGAAAACGAGTACATTCGGGTGTTCACCGTGACTGAGCTCGAACTGCGCAAAATGCTTGATGAGGGGCGCATGATGAATGCGCAAATTCTCATCGCTGCGCAGTGGTTTTTCCTCAACCGCGACAAAATAATAAAGGGTTGGCTATCTGGACCGAACTATTGAATCATGTTCTTTGAGACATTGTAGCCAACACGCATTAACTCATCACATAACTTATACATCCATGCGCCAGCATTATCGTAACTAACATAAATTATCCCTGCGTAATCGCTTGGCTTCTCTATTTCACCCTTCAATATTGCTGCAACTCTATTCCTTTGCAGCTTTCCAAAAAAATATCCCATCTCAAGAATCACATTCTGGCGAGCGCGCGACTGCAAGTCACTCAATTCAAGTTTGTTACGCTTTGCACATCCAACGTCATCTGGAGTCAAAAGGACTAAAGCGAACCCCACATCAGAGTATTTTTCAAGCTTTTCAATGACTGTGTTGCCTTCACTTGGTCTTTCATGGAGAATTATTGGTTCGAGTTTTAATCTTTCTAAAAACCTAGCAACCTCCGATTTCAATCCATCATCGTGCCCATGGACAACAAAGATCTTGTTGGTGGCAGGCGTAGGTTGTGGAGCGCTAGAATCAGTTCTTTGCTCCCCGGAATTTGCCGATAACTGAGAAGCCGTCAGACTCGGGCCGTCATATAATTTGCAAAGCCTTATAAAGCGTTGTAATTGGCCAATTTTATTCGTCAAGAAAGCTTGGAACGCGGCCCTTTCGCTTGGTGTAATCGAATCGAAGAATTTAGGCATTGAGTCTGCGATAAATTCTTTGGCTTCTTCCGTCGAGGAGTAAACATAACGTAGTGTCGCCGCTGAATTTATATGCCAAGCATCTACATCACTCAGCAACGTCCAGTTTTCCCAATTTGCCCTGTTAGAATTGCTAAACTGTTGCTTGATTGCCAGGCCTTCAGCAACCACCTCTTCTAGAACTTGGATAACGCGATCAGGAGAAAAGCGGATTGTTATGAAAAATCACTTAGCATTAAATAAGAAATTAGATTTACTATCAAGCCACGCAGTTCAACTACGTTGAGGCTACTTTAAAGCACTAGATAAGACTATAAGATAAGATGATACGAATAAATATTGTTCAGATTAACAGCCCGCATGACCTATATAAACTCCGACGCCATCGTATCCACCGGTTGGCTGGCCGCGCGGCTGGATGACCCCGGCCTCATCATTGTCGATGCCAGCTACTTCGTGCCTGGCGGCACGGAGCCTGCCAAAAAGCAATTCGCCGAAGGGCATTTGCCCGGCGCGCGCTTTTTTGACATCAACGACATCGCCGACCCGGCGGGCAAAAAAGACCACGCCTTCCCCACGGCGGCCATGTTCGCAGCCAAGGTCGGCGCATTGGGAATTTCCAACGCGCATCCCATCATCGCCTATGACCACATGGGCGGGGCTTGTGCCGCCGCGCGGGTGTGGTGGATGTTTCGCCACTTCGGACATACAAAAGTCTCCGTACTCGACGGCGGTTTGAAAAAATGGAAAGCCGAAGGCCGCGCCATTGAAACGGCAGCGCCAAAAATCACGCCCGCGCATTTCGACGTGATACCCACCTCCAGCATTGTTCGCGGCCGCGCAGACATGCAGGCCAACATCGCCGCCAAAACCTGGCAAACGGTGGATGCGCGCTCGGCGGGGCGATTCACGGGGGCCGAGCCAGAGCCCCGCCCGGGATTGCGCTCGGGCCATATCCCGGGTGCACGTAATGTGCCCTTCGGAAGTTTGTATGATCCTGTCAGCCAAACCCTCAAGGGCCCGGCTGCCATCAGTGCGGTGTTTAAGTCAGCAGGCGTAGACCTGGCCAAACCCATTACCACCAGCTGCGGCTCGGGCGTAACAGCCTGCACCGTGGCGCTGGGGGCTTATCTGCTCGGCAAGACCGATGTGAACATCTACGATGGTAGTTGGCTGGAATGGGGCGCGGACCACGCCCTGCCCTTGGAATCCGGCCCGGCGAAATAGGAGACTACAATGACCGATGACAATTCAGCTGACGGGTTTTCACGCCGCGCGCTTATTGGGGCAGCAGCCATGGGAACATTCATTGCCGCAACCGCGACAGCGCAAGAAAAAACCAAGAGACCTGAGAAAATCGCCATCATCGGCACCGGGAATGTCGGGAGCAACCTGGGCAAAGTCTGGGCGGCGATTGGTCACACGGTGGTTTACGGATCGCGCAACCCCGAGTCCGATAAAGTCAAAGAGCTGGTCAAAGAAACCAGCAATGGCGCCACAGCCGTAAGCCAAGCCGAGGCCGCCAAGGGCATTGAGATTGTGCTGCTGGCCGCGCCCTCGCAAGCCGCCTTAGAGGTTGTGGCAGCTTTAGGCGATGTGTCAGGCAAAATTCTCATCGACGCCATGAATGTGATGTCGTTCAAGGATGGCAAACTGGTGGAACCCGATGACCCGCTTGGTTTAGCTGCACGCATTCAAGCTGCGGCACCCAATGCATACGTGGTGAAGGCATTTAATGCCACCAACGCCCTTGTCATGAGTGGGCCGCAAAAAATTACCGGCGGCCCGGTGACGATCCCCATCGCAGGCGGTAGCCCTGAAGCACGCACACGCGTGAGCGCGCTGACCACCGCCATTGGTTTCGATGTCCTGGACATGGGCGGCACGGAAGCGTTGAAATTGGTGGAACATTTGGGCCGTATTTATGTGGCCTACTCGTTCACTCACCGGCCGCAACGGCTAGAGTTCAACTTTCGCACGTGGAGCGCGTGAGTCTTTAAAATCGCTGAGCGAATCTGTTGCAAAATAGCAACACGCAAAAACTCGCGCGCATAAGCGCGCTACATCGCTTGAACGCGAATCGGCAACCCATGCTAGCCTTCATGCGTTGATTAATTTGGGACTCGACTCCCTGGGACATTGAAGCCGCTGTGGGCGCGTATCTTTTACGTCTGAGCTTGGTCGTCGTAGCAGTAGCGCTGATCGGTGCGGCTCGCACGGGGGCGCAACCGTTGCAAGATCTGCGCGCATCGCTTGAAAGCGCCAAGCAGCAAGCCCAGAAAGCTGAAGGTTTGGACGCCGCCTACGAGCTAGTCGGTATCGCCGAAGCCGCGGACAGACAAAAGCGAAGCGAAATAGCAACCGAGGCCATAGGTGTTTTCGTCGGCGTGACCGAGCGCGCTACCCAGGCCGCCCTGCAAGCCCCCATTGCGGATGCCCAAAATACGCTCGATCAACTGGTCGACCTGTCGTTTTTTGCCCGTACCAGTAATGTCGCTGCCGCCGATGGCGTATTGCAGAAGTCGTTGCGGGCCCTGTTTCCCAAGCTTATGGCCGATTTGCGCCGCGCCCTGGCCACGGCTGGCCCCGGCCCCGAGCAATGGCCCGAGGCTGTTTCCAATTTGAGTATTTTGGGCGAACTTCAAGCGGCCACGGCGCTCACCATGCTCGATGATCTCACGCCCGGCATCGGCCAAGCGTTTGACGATGAAGCCAAGCGGCTGAATGCCATCGCGGCACAGGCCGCAGGGGCCGAGCGCGAAACATATCTCTCCGATCTCGACGCCGCGCGCAAAACGCGCGATGAACAGCTCGCCGATGCCAAAACCAATAATCTTAGTTCAGTGGCGGCCAACCTGAACAAGTCCGGGCGCGGCGAAATGGATCAGCAAGCAAGTAGCGATGCTGATGCCGACATCAACGCCTCCTGCACCGAAACTGGCGCAGTCGACCCCGATGGCGGCATGGGCAACATGCAAGACGTGGCCACCCGGCTGGAAGAAGAGTGTGTTTTGTCGGGCCGCGCGCCCACCGAAAGCCGCTGCACGATGACCAACATCAGTTACCTTTGCCGCCAACCGGGCAACGATGGCATGGAGGAACTGATTTATATTTACCGCGGCAGCCCTGAGGAAAAATCTTACCGCAACGGCTGCAAGGGCGACATTCTCGGCCCGGCCCAAGCTGCGGGGCGCACGCCGCCTTTTAGCAACGCAGCGATGCGGCGGCTAATTAGCTGCGCGCCCGTCGCTTCCGACGCCGGGGCTTCGTCGCGGGAATAAAAGCTGCGGCCTCTTCGTGCAGGCCGCTCAAAGTGGTTGGGGAAATGTTATCGCGGAACCATTTAGCTAATTCCTGTTCACCAATAGCCCCCTCGGCCAAACGCAGCATGACGACAACGCAATCGATGTCATTTGCAAGGAGTGCATAGCCATTTAATTTGATAAACGATTCCGCTACGACAAAGGCCGTGCGTTTGTTTCCATCCACAAAGGGACGATTCTTGGCAATCCCGAATGCATAGGCTGCCGCCAAGTTGGCAGTATCAGGCGATCCATACGCGATTAAGTTCAGCGGCCGCGCCAAGGCGGATTGCAGTAAACCCAAATCACTCACCCCCTCGCCGACGCCATGCTCGGCAAGTTGCGCGTCATGAATTGCCAAAACGGTTTCTTCAGTCAGCCACTTCAATACCTGAATTAGCTTTCGGGTCATTTCGCAAGTTCACGCAAAACAGCGCGCCTGCGCTTCATGACTTCACGAGCGACTTTCATTTGCTCGTCGAATTCTGGGTTCGCCGGTGTAATTCTGAAACCATCAGGCGCCTGGGTGAGGTGAATCGTGTCACCCTTTGACAGCTTCATGCTCTCCAACACTTCCTTAGGCAGGATCACGCCCATGGAATTGCCAATCGTGGTGATTTTCAGTGCGACCATGGCCGCCTCCGCATGTTATAACATATGTTATAACATGCTATCATGGCCGGATTCATTGGGCAAGCGGGGCTAAAATACCTTGCCCGGGTTGAGAATTCCCTTGGGGTCGAGCGTGCGTTTAAGCATGCGCATCAGGGCAATTTCTTCTGGCGTTCGTGAATACGCTAAATAATCTTTCTTCACTGTGCCGATACCGTGCTCGGCCGAGACCGAGCCGCCCAAGTCGCGGATGATGCCATAGACAATGTCATCAATGCGTTTGTGCGTTTCGGGCGTGCCCGACCCCACCGCCGCGACAACATGCAAGTTGCCATCGCCCATGTGTCCCAGCACCAAAGTTGTGGCACCAGGATATGCTTTGCCGATAGATGCGTCGACACGTTCGCCAAAATCGCCCATGGACCGGATGGGCATGGAGACATCGTAGGCACACAAGGGCCCCAGCGCGCGGTACCCCTCGCCCGCGTTTTCGCGAACGGCCCAAAAGGCTGCGCGTTGTTGTTCCGACTGCGCCACGGCGGCATCGGCTACGAGGCCCTTCTCCATGGCGTTCGCCAATACCTCTTCCAAATGAGCGCCATCACGGGCCGGGTCGTTGCCCAGCGTTTCAAGCAGCACATAAAAGGCCTGCCCGGCGTTCAATGGCGGGCGCAATGACGGGCAGCGCTGGCGCACGAATTCATCGTAAGCGCCCCACATGACTTCAAAGCTGCCCAACTCGCCGCCCAGCGTTGATTCCAAGTATGCAAGGAAGGCCACGGTGTCTTCAAAGCGCGCTAGCCCGGCAAAGGCCGTGTTAATGCTCTTGGGTTTGGGCCGAAGGCGAAAAACCGCGCGCGTGACAATACCCAACGTACCTTCGCTGCCGATGAACAAGTGCTTGAGGTCGTATCCTGCGTTGTTCTTGAGCATCTTGTTAAGCGAAGTCATCACCGTGCCATCGGCCATCACAGCTTCAAGGCCAAGCACGCTCTCACGCATCATGCCGTAGCGGATCACGCGCACTCCGCCTGCGTTGGTGGAAATCACGCCGCCCAGCGTGGCCGAACCCCGCGCCCCCAAATCAAGCGGCAACATGAAGCCGCGCTGGTCGCAGTATTCATGCGCGGCTTGCAGAACCACGCCCGACTGCGCCGTGAGCGTACGGCCGTCAGCATCGAACTCTTCGATTTTGTTCATGCGTTCCAATGACAGCACGACTTCGCCGCCTAAAGGTGCGCCGCCACCGACTAGGCCTGTCATGCCACCTTGGGCCACGACGGTTTGGCCGTGTACATGGCAGAGTTTCAGAATATTGGAGACTTCAGCCGTCGATTTGGGCCGCACAACGCAAAGCGGTATTCCTGCTGTGCCGTAGCCGCGAGTTTTAAGGTAGCGCTCGCCAATGTCTGTCCCGGTCAGTAGCCCAGAGGAGTCGACCAGCTGCCGCAGCGCCTCAATCATCAGCGAAACTCGGCCAGGTCGTTCCAGACTTGTTGGTCGATAATCTTGCCGTCCTTGATCTCGAAGCGGTCGAGAAAACGGATGTTCGTGACAGGTGAGCCATCCAGCCACTCACCGTTCAAATACCCTGCGCAGTACACGGTCGTCACGCCATCGCGGGTGAATTCATCGAAACGCTCGAACGTTTTGCGCAAGAATTTGTAGCGGCCTTTTGACCAAGCGATCAATTCTTCCAACGAGCGGAGCTTCTTGTTGCTGGGAAAGGTCATGACCATGCCTGGGGCCAAAAATGACTGAGCCTTAGGCAAATCGCGTGCTTCGAGGGTCTTGAGAAAACTGACAACAATTTCTTGGGCTGACATGTGTTTACTCTGCTGCTTGGGGCTCTGCGGCGGCCTTCAGTTCCGGGGCAATTGTAATCGTGCCCGCGCTGTTATCGACCACGCACGGGGCATCAAAATACTCCACGCGTAAATCTGAACCATAGGTATCGGTCATAAATTTTTCCCATTCGGGCGTGAAGTGCGCTTTGGCATGGGCCATGGTTTCCCACTCGTAGGCTCCGCCCGTGCGTTTCCGCGGCGCGCCGATGTAATACTTGCGAATCAGACCGGGGATCTTTTGATAGTTGGGAGCAGTGCGTTCGTATAACTCCAGCCGCGCGGCCGCGGGCATGGCTTCTTTGCGATAAGGCATAAACGTCACTAGCGCGAAAATCATGCTGACCCCATCACGCTACAAAATACCATCGCTTTTCATGCGGTCGATCACGGCTTGCTGGCGGCGCACAAAGAAAGCACGATCGGGCACCTGCACCTTACCGTCCTCGACGAACGTATTGGCTGGGCTGAAGGTGCGGCCCGAATAACTAGCGGTGTACAGTTCTAGGGGCAACCGCGACAATAAGTTCGACATGCCGGGCAGCGAGCGGTATTTGCGCAAGCTTTGCATATCAAGAATGGCATTGGCGCAGAAGGTCTCGCCGGTATAAGCCTCGCCCAACACCAAGCCCTTATAGTCGACAATCTTCGACATGCCCCCGGTGGATTCGGGCGGTAGCGGTGTGCCGGTGATGCGTGCGGAGTTGGCCGAGACCACGAAGCACATGTTTTCGATGGCGCGCGAGCGGCGACCGATTTCCTTCGGCGTCAGCATGGGCGAAGCCACTTCTGAGGTTGAATGGCATATAATTTCCGCCCCGCGCATGGCCATGGCGCGCGCGATCTCGGGGTAAAGAATTTCCTCGGACGCCACGCAAGAAATGTTTCCGATTTCGGTGCGCGCCACGGGGAATACGCCGTCCAACCCATAAGCATCCAGATATTTATCCCACACATCGAACGGTGATGGCGCGAACAACGAGATCAAGCGGCGGTAACGCAGTACCACATTGCCGTTAGGCCCAATGATGAAGCAGCATTGGAAATAGAGTTCGGGGAATTTGGGGTCGTTCTCGTACACATTCCCAGACAGGTAGCATTTCTGGCTTTGAGCGATGGCGCCAAGGGCGTCGTACTCCGCCCCTGTGGTATCGATGCAGCCGATCTCTTTCCATTTTGGAATGGGCTCGCCCATGGGAAAGCCCGAGAGAAAATACTCGGGCAACACCACCAGCTTCGTATCGGTACCGTTGAAGCCCTTGGTGAAGCCTGAGGCCGAAGAAATGTTGCCCTTGATCTTGCCGATGACACCCATCATTTGCGCGTGGGCGTCGTCCTTGCTTTTGCCATTGACGGCCACGCATTCCACTTGCAGCGCAAGGGCTGTGAAGGTGGTGATGGCCGTAGATGGCATATCGGCCGCTTGTGCATTCGCCATAACCTATCCTCCCCTTCGGCGGCCCCACCCCTTTTTGATGCGAACCGCCCGCTTTCGGTGTAACAATACCCCACCCCAGCGGCAATGATGAAGCTTTAGCCTTCCATGGAAAAGCGCACAAAACACGGCTCAGGTCTGGCGGGCGATGACGAGCGGTTGCGGTCAAACCGCAAAATGCGCACCGCTTCAACGATCATTGCCCTGTTCATTGCCTTGGGCGCTGGGCTGCAAGTCGTCATGCGCCGCGATGAACTCGTGGGCGGGCCTGCGAACAAAGTCACCGAGTGCGACCGCTTGGCTGCGCACCCCTCCGACACCCAAAAACTTGCCCCAGGCATCGGCCAGGCGGATGTCAACATTCCCGCCGCCCGCAAGGCCTGTCAGCAAGCCCTAGCTGCCAACCCAGGCGATGGGCGCACGCTATATCAGCTGGGCCGTACGTTTTTTTATGAGCGCGATTACGAACCGGGGATCGCCTATTTCCGCCAATCCGATGCCGCCGGCTACGCCCAAGGCCAATTCGTGTTGGGGCTAATCCTGGTACAAGGCAATGGTACCGAGCCTGATACGTGTGCGGGCGGTGCACTGTGGGTAAAGGCGGCGCGCCAGCGTCACCTCTATTCGAAAGTTTACCTCGCCAATAATTGGCTCGATAAAATGTTCGCCGACTGCGACCTGGGCACTACCGAGCAAGAAATCGATGGCATGGTCTCGGCGGCCCAAGAATTGGCCGATACTCCGAACCAAAAAGACGATGTGGCGATGCTGCGCAAGAACTGGAACGGCCGGAAGCGGTAGGGCCTACTCACGCCTCCCGCTTGGCCCCGATCACGCACACCATAATCAGGCACGAGGCAGCGCTGCGGTTTTCCCAAGCGTGCATGTTACCGGTTTGCACAACCACATCGCCGGGTTTGAGAAGCAATTCGCCGGTTTCAAGCCCAAGCGTCAGTTCGCCGCGCATCACCGCGATGTAGTCCACCGTGTCGCCTTTGTGCAGCGGAATTTTCACACCCTGGGGTAACTCGGCGGTGTAAAAGCGCGTGCCGCTGAATGTGGCTGCCAAACGCCCGAGTCCGCCCACCGTCACGTCGGTTTTCGCCGGAATTGTTGCAGGCACTTCATTGGTTTGCCAAAGGCGCACCATGCGGCAGCCATTCAAGATCAGCACGTCATCGGGCTCGCCATCGGCCATGACGTAGGATTTGCCATCGGGGTTTATCGAGGTCAGCACGCGGCGGATTTTTTCGGTGAATGGTTTTTGCAGGTCGGCCATAGGGACTCCTCTGATGTGCGCGATGCGGTTATTCTAGCGCCATTGCCGCCATAACCGAACGCCATAATAGGCGCCCAGCACGGCGATGAACTGATAGAGGGGGAAAATGGCGAAGACCAAGCCCGATTGCGGGTCGGGTTTGGGTTCGATCAGGAATGCATCGACATAAATCAACATAACAACGGCCCCGATGAGAACTTGGATAACCGCGAAGGACCAGGCTTGCACATCATCAATTTCGGCGGCGAAACGGTTGGCGACCATGTAAGGCCCTACGGCCCAAATCGCGAGCAGTGGAAACAGCAACAGCGCGAGCAAGAAGTCGCCACTTTCGCGGTGATCGGCGAAGGGCCCCATGGCGATCAACATGATGACCACTGTCGCAATGCTGGCCACGATGCACACGATACGCGAGGCCTGAGCGGCCGTCATTCGTAACTCATGCCCTTGGCCGTGAGCGTGAACACCCGCCCGTCATCTATGCCCACCGCCTTGCCAACGAATTCCTTGGCCGTGACTTGCTCCACGGCAAAAGCCGCGAAATCAGGGTACGTGATGATGGGATTGATCGGATAAGGTTCGCTTAGGCGCGCGATGTAGTGGCCGCGTGAAGGCCGCTGCACAATGAAGGCCGGGCGCATGATGATGTAGTCCAGGCCGCTGGCGCGCAACACCGCCTCGGCGCGGCGTTCATCTTCGTATATGTGGCGCACATTCCAAAAATACAGCATGCGCGGATCGCTGCCGTCGGGGTTAGATTGCGGCGGTGTGATGGTGTGGCCCATGGAGGTGGTGAAAACAATCTTGCGATTGCCGCGCGCTTTCATCGCCGCGACCATGTTGGCCGCGCCCCTGGAATACAAGTCGACCTCGGGCACCTCGCCCTTGCTGAGGTCGGGGTCGGGCACGCCCAGGAACGAGACGACAACCTCTTTACCCGTCAGCACCTTCTTCAAAGACTCAACATCGTAAACGTCGGCGGCTTCGGCACGAACGCGTGCATTCTGCAGTTTGAATGTTTCGGGCTTGCGTGTGAGCGCGATAATGCGATGGCCCGCCGCCAAGGCTTGCGGGATAAAGTGCTGCGCCGTGCGCCCGGTGGCGCCAACCACAACCACCGTTTCACCCGACAGCGCCACGCCGCGCCACAAATCGCGCGCATCCTGGGCGTAGGCATGAACGGCCATCACGCCCAGGGCCGCGATCAGGGCAAGGCAGCGCATGGGCTAAGCGCCCGCCTTCATTGGCTTACTCACCCACGGCGGATTGCCCTTGTGGGCGCGCATGTACAACGTCAGCACGGCGTTCATGCGCGTTTGATAACCACGACCGCCGACCTTGAAAAACTCGATCACGTCGGGGTTGACGTACAACGTGATCGGGGTTTTCGGCTGAGGCTTGACCCAAGTGGCCTTGGACCAATCGACTTCGGCCACATCGGCCGCATCGGGGTCGGTGGCTACGCGGGCGGCGATATCCGCATCGGTCATGCGGTCGAGCAATTCCCAATCGGTTTTGCCCGATGGGCGCAGCGCTTGGTCCTCAAGGGTGGTGCGCACGATAGATGGCTCGCTCATCGGCGCCTGCTTGCCAGCTTGAAATGAGACGTATGGCACCCCCTCTTCGCGTAAAGACGATTCGGTATATGCGTCCTTGGGCTTGGCCCAGCGCCGTGAACCTTTCTTCGCCACAGTCTCTCCTTGCGCTAGCTTGCGTCAGCATCGGGTTATCAAACGCCGCCACATCGTTGAAATCGACGCCATGTTTGGCGATGTTCGAGCGGTTCTTGACCTCGTCCCATTCGAAGCCATCTGGGAACATGGCTACGCACCGCCACCTAAGGTACAGCCAATATACATATATACATACATATGTTCAAGCCCTCATAAAACGGCAGTTTTCAGCCATTTATGGCGGGCGGTTTAAATCTCCTGCAGCACCTCTTGGGTGGCGCGCTCGGCCGATTCCATGGCCCCTTCCATGCCGCGGTTCGATAGCCCCGTGTGCTCACCGGCGAAGTGAATGCGCCCGTGCGGCTTGCCCACCTCGTTGATGAAGGCCTTGACCTGGCCCGGACCCCAAATGGCGTAATCGCCACCGGCGAAGGGATCGCGCAACCATGACTTGATGAACGCGGCTTCGAGCTTGCCTTTGGCGG
>SHWP01000007.1 GCA_009693785.1 Rhodospirillaceae bacterium | reverse complement strand
ACGCGGCAACGGTGACACTGACGGTAAGCACGAGTTAGCGGCGATTATTGCTTTTCTGGCGATGGGAACCACTGGCTCAACGCATCCTTAATCGCTGCCGCCGCGACCTCTGCTTGCTCTTCGTGCGGGTAATGGCCTGCTTTGGCGATCACCACGAGTCCGCTTCCAGGTATGGCTGCTTGTAGCCGCTTGCGATCAGCATCAGGGTGGTTGCGGTCGCTTTCGCCAAATATCGCCACAACCGGCACATTCACTTTGGGCAGCAATGGTTCTTCCTCGCCCGGCGTGAACTGGCTCATCATCGCCGTGGTGCCGCTCCAGTAGTCATCGGTGCGTGAAGTGCGGGCGAGGTCGTCCATCACCGCGTCTGTGACAATGCTTGGATCGACAAATGAGCGCATTAGAAATTGCCCGCGCCATTCGCGGTCGCCAAATAGCTTGGCTGATATGCGTGGCAACGGAAACGGCGCCATAGCCATGGCCTTAGGTACACCCGTTTCATAAATGCCCGGGTCAATGAAGATAATTCCAGCGGCCTCGGGGTCTTTCACGCCAGTGTGCAACGCAATGGCCCCACCCATGGAATGGCCAGCATAGATTGGTTTCGTGAGGCCGATGGCATGGGCAAAGGCTATGGCCGTCTTGGCTTGGCCGGAATTGCTGTAATTGTATTCGACGGGCTTCGATGACAATCCATAGCCGGGAAAATCAAACGCCACCGCGTAACAGCACTCGGCCAACAGCGGTGCAAGGTTGCGGAACGACTGCAGCGAATTACCAAAACCGTGCATGAGCACGATGTTGGGCTTGGAGGGCCCTGGCTCGCCATATGTGCGATAGCGGATTGTCAAACCACCCACATCGATGAATTGATCGCCGGGCTGCGCCAACCGTTTGGCGGGCACGCCCGGTTCACCGGCTGGCCAATAGGCATAACCAATCAGACCCACATAGCCGAGAACGATGAGCCCAAGAAAACTGAAAAGAGCTTTTTTCATGTGAATGAAGACTCCAACTGATGTGGGATTCAGGCCGAGACCGCGAGGATAATGTCGCCCGTCCAATCGTTGCTTACATCACAAACGATATGGGTTGTGATGCGCGGGGTGACAGGCAATGCGAGAGCCTTTGCCAACACAGGCCAATTTTTCTTCCATGGCGTTTGACGCACCTGAGGCCCCACCGAGATAAGATCGCTACCCCGCAGAAAAAGATTGGCGCTTTTCTGCGTGAGCCGCTGAAAGAGCCGGTCGCGCAGGTTTTTCGTCACAACGCCCACGCTGGTCTCGGTGTAAGCAAAGTCCGCGAGCGTAGTTTCAATGTCCTGGGGTCGATCCTGGCGCGTGGCAGTCATGGTTAAATCCCACCATTCCAGGATTTTTCAAATTCTTCGATCACAGCCGCGCAATCACGCACATGCAAGTGCGGTTTATGGGCTCCATCGTAGGTGCTGGCCTGAACTAAAACAGCCGAGCAGCCCGCAGCCAAGCCGCATTCCACGTCGATCCCCGCATCACCCACGAACCAAACATCGGGCCCAAGATCAATGCCCGATCCCTTCAGCGACATGTGCACGGGCTCAAGCGCGGGCTTATCGCGCGGCGCGTCTTGGGCCCCTACTAGCTTAGAAAATAGCGGTGCCCAACCCATGTGATTAACCTCAAGCCGAAGATATTTGCCGGTCTTGTTGCTGACGATAGCGAGGTAAACACCCCGGCTATGAACCATGGCAAGCAACTCAGCCGCGCCGGGTAGCGCGCGCAGCATTTCAAGATGAACTTGTTCGAACGCTTTGTAGTAAATTTGCCGGGCTTCTTCCCACTGCTCGCCATAAATCTTTGGGAAGGTGTCGCGCAACGAACCGGCAACCCGCTCCCGAATTTCAGCTTCACTCCAAGGTGCGCGCCCCATGGCTTCAAACGTGATGTTGGCGGCCTTGCCAATGCAGGGCCAAGTATCCACCAGGGTGTTATCCCAATCGAGTAGGATCGCGCGGGGTTTGGGCAAGCGTGTCATCGCGGCGCGTCAACCGCCCAAGCGCGTTCATCCAAGGCGTTGACATAGGCGATGTAACGTTGCCGCAAGTCCAATGACACGCTGCCGGGCGATCCGTTGGCAATGGGGCGTTCGTTCACTCGCACGACAGGCATCACAAACGTCGTCGTGCCTGTCAGAAACATTTCCTTGGCCGCCAAGGCTTCGGCCAAGCTGAAGGGCCGTTCCTGGATTTCATAGCCAGCAGCTTTGGCCAAACGCAGCACGGTGTCGCGCGTCACGCCACCCAAGATTTCAGTTGAGAGCGGATGAGTGACTAACGCTTTGTCCTTGGTGACGATCCACGCATTAGATGCGCTCGCCTCAGTGACGGTTCCACTGGGCGTTACAAACAGCGCTTCGAAGGCCTTGGCCTCAACGGCGGCCTGCTTGGCCAAGGCATTGGGTAACAACCCAATGGATTTGATATCGACCCTGCCCCAGCGAATATCGGGTTGCGCGAGTACTTTAACGCCAGCTTGGGCGACAGACTCGGTCGGACCCGCGCCATGCTTGGCGACGATCACGAGCGACGGCTTCACGGGTTTGGCGGGAAATGAATGATTACGCACCGCCACGCCCCGGCCCACTTGCAGATAAACCGTGCCCCGCGTCACACGATTGCGGCGCACGACCTCGCGGGTAATGGCGGTTAACGCCGCCTCACTGCATGGCATGGCGATACGCAGTTCCGATAGCGATCGGCGCAAACGCCTCATATGGGCGGCGTGATCGACCGGTAAGCCGTTCCAGATGCACGTGACTTCGTAGACAGCATCGGCGAACTGATAGCCGCGGTCTTCGATGTGCACGGAAGCTTGTTTTTGGGGCAAATACCGCCCGTTGACGTAGGCGACGTGGGACATGACTTAAAAGAATTCCAGTCGAACCGAGAACAATTTTTCAATCTGCTTCACGGCGGCCTTGGCCGCGAACAGAATGATGCGATCGCCACCTTCGACGATGGAATCGCCGCGCGGCACGATCACCTGCCCCTTGCGGATGACCGCGCCAATACGCGCGCCGTCCGGCAAATTCATCTCGCGTAGCTGTTTGCCAACCAGGCTTGAGGTCTGCATCGCTTCGGCCTCAATCAGTTCGCCAAAATCATCTTGTACGGAATAGACGCTGTGGATGCGTCCGCGGCGCACATGATGCAGGATTCTCGACACCGTGATCGAACGGGGATTGACGATCACATCGATCCCTAGATTTGCCACAAGCGAATTGTAGCCTGACTTATTCAATAGCGTGATGACTCGCTCTGCGCCTTTCTTTTTGGCAAGCAGAGAACACAAAATGTTGGTTTCGTCGTGCTGCGTCAGCGCGATGACGCTGCCTGCCCCATTCACCCCCGCCTCGGCCAAGATTTCCGGGTTCATCACGTCGCCATGGATGACCGTCGTCCGCTGGAGGGTTTGCGACAAATACTCTGCCCGCTCACGGTCCAATTCGACAATCTTGATGTTGATCTCGGGGTGATCGGCTTCGAGCTGCTGGGCGACGAACAGGCCGATGTTGCCCCCACCCAGAATCACGGCGCGACGTGTAGCGGCTTCCTCGTGTCCAAAGGCAACGAGGGCGCGTTGGCATTGGTCGGAGGCGACCACGAAGTAAACATCGTCGCCCTCGTACATCTCATCATCGGCGCGGGGAATAATAACGCGATCATTGCGCTTGATGCCGACCACGCCGATTTTCATATCGGGAAACAGGCTGGTGAGCTGGCGTAACGGCGTGTTGATGATCGGCGTGGTGGACGTGCAGCGCACGCCCACCAGGCGTACCTTGTCGTCGGCCAGTGGAATAACGTCGGTGGCCCCCGGTGTCTCGATCCGCCGCTTCACCGCCCGCGCCACCTCGACCTCGGGTGAAATGATCACGTCGATGGGAATAGCATTGTTGGTGTAAAGATCTGCCCACATCGGCTGCAGGTAAACCTGGCTGCGGATGCGCGCGATCTTGGTGGGTACCTTGAACATCGAGTGGGCAATCGCGCAGGCCACCATGTTGACTTCATCGGAGTAAGTGACCGCGATAATCATGTCGGCGTCGCGGATACCGGCACGCTCAAGCACGTCTGGGTGCGAAGCATGGCCAATCACGGCCGTGACATCCAAGCTTTCGGCAACCCGGCGCGCCAAGTCGGCGTCCTGGTCGATGATGGTCAGATTCCCGCCTTCGTCAGCGAGGTATTTAGCGATGCTGGAGCCGACTTCACCGGCGCCGCAAATGACGATTTTCATGAGGAAAGCCCCGAACTCAACCCAAAGTTACTCAGTGCGTATGCTAGACCGCCCTAGCGGAAGTATTTTTGTTGGTCCCCGCGCTTCGGCCCCCCGCCGCTCACGCATGTCGCCGCCCACTCCAAGCGATTTCAATTTCCGGTGTAGCGCCGAGCGTTCCATCCCGACGAACTCAGCCGTGCGTGAAATGTTACCGCCGTAATGGATCACCTGCGCCACCAAGTATTCACGCTCGAACATCTCGCGCGCATCGCGCAAGGGCAATGTCATGATTTCGTCCGAGCGTTGCAGCTTCAACATCTGCGGTGCATCGCTACCGATATCGGGCGGCAGCATGTCAGCGCGGATCTGTTCGCCAGTCGCGCCCGGCGCCATGATCAGCAACCAGTCAATCACATTGCGTAACTGGCGGACGTTTCCGGGCCACTGATAAGTTTGTAGCGCCGCGATGGCATCTTCACCCAATAAACGCCGGGGTAAGCCACCCATGGCAGCGCCGCGTTCGACTAAGTAGCGCGCAAGTTCGGGGATGTCTTCCCGCCGCTCGGTCAACGCGGGAACTTGGACGGGGACAACATTAAGGCGGTAATATAATTCTTCGCGGAAGAGGCCCTTACGAATTTCGGCCTTTAAATCGCGGTTGGTCGTGGCCACAAAGCGCACGTCAAGATCCACCTGGCCCGCGCCATTGGCACGGTCGAGGTTCTGGTCCTGCAAGACGCGGATGATGCGCCCTTGCGTTTCCATCGGCATGTCGGCCACTTCGTCGAGCAACAGGGTGCCGCCGTCGGCCATTTCCAATAACCCCAAGGCCCGCTGATCTTTGGCGCCTGCAGTGCCGAACAGTAGTTCTTGCAAGCGGTCGGGGTGAAGCGAGGCGCAATTGGCAACCACAAACGGCCCAGACGCGCGGGGTGAATTCAGGTGGATTTGGCGGGCGACGACTTCTTTGCCAGAACCTGCCGGGCCCATGATCAGAACGCGCGAACCAGTGGGGCCGACGCGTTCAATCACGCGGCGCAGGTTGGCGACCGGTACGCAGTTGCCGATCAATATTTCCGGCTCACCGGCCCTGCTTCGCAGTTCCAGGTTTTCGCGTTTGAGACGGGCTGCCTCGATGGCGCGCTCAAGGATCAGCAAAAGCCGGTCGGCCTGAAATGGCTTTTCAATAAAATCGTAAGCGCCTTGTTTGATCGCCTTTACCGCTGTCTCGATGGTGCCGTGGCCGCTAATCATGATGACCGGCACCGAAGGGCGCATGGTTTTGATTGCGTTCAGCACTTGCAGTCCGTCTAGCTTGCTGCCCTCAAGCCAAATATCCAAAATCACGGCTACGGGTGCCTTGGCCTTGAGTTGGATCAACGCCTGATCCCCACCCGAGGCTTCGCGTGTGGTGTAACCTTCATCTTGAAGGATGCCAGATATCAACATCCGGATATCGGTTTCATCATCGACAATAAGAACATCGTGCGTCATCGCTGACCCCTACGCCTTCGCCCGCAACGGGATAACTGTTGAATGAACCGGCGGCACGGCCACATCGGCAGTGCGGACCGGTAAAGTAAGCGTCACGATTGCGCCGCCATTTGGAGCATCGCCCAACGCCACCGAGCCGCCGTGGTCTTCCATGATCTTCTTCACGATGGCCAACCCGAGCCCGGTGCCCTTGACCCGCGTCGTGACGTAAGGCTCGGTAAGGCGATTACGCTCGGCTTGTGGCAAACCAATGCCATTATCGGTAATCGAAATGACATGCCCGGCATCATTTTGTTGCCAGCCGATACGAATGTCGCCAGGTATGGTTTGCACAGGTCTGGCCTCGATGGCCTCAATGGCATTTTTCAACACATTGGTTAGCGCTTGGCCCACCAACCGCGCATCGCATGCCACCATCGCCGGCTCGTCGGGCAATGCGGCTGCAATGCTGATCTTGGGGTAGGCGTTGCGCTGCAGTGAAACTGCATCGTGCACCACTTTACGTAGATCTGTAGTCGCCATCACCGGGCTTGGCATGCGCGCGAAGGCTGAAAATTCATCGACCATATGACCAATGTCGCCGACGTGACGGATGATAGTGTCGGTGCATTGTGTAAATAACGCACTGTCTTCCCCTGAGAGCCGTTCGAGGTACTTACGCTTCAAGCGTTCAGCCGACAGTTGAATTGGGGTCAACGGATTTTTGATTTCATGGGCGATACGCCGCGCTACGTCGGCCCAGGCGGCCTTGCGTTGGGCCGATTGCAACTCGGTGATGTCATCAAAGGTGAACACGTAGCCCAGCACCTTGTCACCCTCTTGCTCGGCAGACAGGCGCACCTGAAACACAAGGCTGCGGCCTGCCTTGGCGATTTGGACTTCACGCTGAACCGTGCGCTGGCGCGAGAGCCGGATATCATCGACGAGAGTCGCGAACTCCGGCACCAAGTCACCGATCGGCCGGCCGATTTTCCCGGTCAAATCAAGACCGAATAGTTCCGAGGCCGAGCGGTTAGGCAGCGTCACGCAGCCAAATGGATCGAGGCCGATCACCCCTGAACTGACCCCGCCCAGAACCGTCTCGGTGAAACGGCGCCGTTCGTCCAATTGGGTGTTGGCAGATTTTAAATCCCGTTGTTGATCAGACAAGCGCAAGGTCATTCGGTTGAACGCACGGCCTAAGGTGGCCACTTCATCGTTGGCGGCGATTTCTGTAACCCGCGCGCTTAAATCCCCCTGCCCGATCCGTTCCGAGGCGTTGATCAAATCGGCAATGGGCCGCGCCATGCGGCTGGCCAAGGTTAGGCCGAACCAAATCGCCACCACCACCAGCATTAGGGCAACCACGCAAAAAAGAACTGTGAAGCTCACCTCAATGTCGGTGCGGCGTAACTCTAAATTGGCATACTCGTCTGAAGCTGCAGCCGTACGGCTGACGTGACCCAGCACTTTGGCGTCGATAAAGCGCCCAACATATAAATATGCCGCCGGATAGGAATCGAGCTTCACCAAGGCGCGCACGCGATCAGCATTCTCACCAGTCACCACGGCCACACCACCGAGGTTCGCTTGCGCGATAGCTTGGAAGGGAATCAGTTCGCCCGACTGAAGCGCGAAGGTGTAGCCAGCCTTAGCAATGACTTGCCAATCGGATGTGAAAATCACCGCCTCGGTAAGACCCCGGAACGCAGCTTGCGTGGATAGATAGTTGTTCAACAAATTTGGCGTCTGGCTGAGTTGCGGCCATTGCCGGTTCAAGTCATTGGAGACCGTCAAGGCATCGCCACGAATGACTTGCTGGTGTTCGGCCAGATAGGCGCGCGCGACGGCAGCCGATTCCGAAATAGCGGTTGATACGCGTTCACCAAACCAGGACTGCACGCCGAGCGTAAAGAATAGTGCAGAGAAAACGGCCATGGCCACGGCGGGTACGACCGCCATGACGCCGAAGAGCAGCGCGAGGCGCACATAGAGGCGCGAACCTGCAGCGCCGGACTTGCGTGCCGCCCACCAGCGCAACAACCTGCGGCCAATGAAGATCGTCAACACCAGCAGCAATAAGATATCGAGATTAAGCAGAACGATGATGAGGGTTGAACTGCTATCGGCAAATCCAACGCCTGTGAGCGCGGCGTAAGTGGCGGCACCCGATACCAATGCCGCGATGGCCACGATAATCGAAAGCCGATCGATCAAGCGCACCCGGCGCGCCCACACCGCAAAGCGCAACGCCACCCGGCGCATGAACCAGGGGCGGGAAATTTCCACAGAAATGGTGGTCTCGGCGTTCACTTGCTCAACCCCCGAATGACGTTGATATCAAGCTCGCGGATTTTTTTGCGCAATGTGTTGCGGTTGAGGCCCAGCAAATCGGCAGCCTTGACCTGATTGCCGCGCGTGGCTTGCAGCGTTAGCGCGATGAGCGGCCGCTCAAGTTCAACCAAAATCCGGTCATATAGCCCTGGCGGTGGCAACTCGCCGTTGTGTGCATCAAAGTAATCGCGCAAGTGACGCTCGATGGTGCCGCTGAGAGTCACAGGCTGGCTGCTATCATCAGGCCGCGGTTCTTGGCCGGCCAATTCCATTTCGATGATCGCTGGCCCGATCACCGGTTCGCCGTATAGCGCTACCAGGCGTTTCACCAGGTTTTCCAACTCGCGGACATTGCCGGGCCACCGATGCGCCTTCAGTCGATCCATGGCCACCGCATCAATCGTTTTCGAGGGCAGGCCATCGGCGGCAGCTTGTGACAAGAAATGCGCGATCAGTTCGGGAATGTCCTCGATACGCTGACGAAGCGGCGGGATGCGGATCGGCACCACATTCAGCCGGTAATACAAATCCTCGCGGAACACGCCGCTTTTAATCAGACTTTGCAAATCGCGGTGCGTGGCCGCGATGATGCGTACGTTGGACTTCAACGGTGTCCGACCGCCCACTGTTGTGAAGCGGCCATCTTGCAGCACGCGCAGCAGCCGGGTTTGCGCCTCGCTTGGCATGTCACCAATTTCGTCCAAAAATAACGTGCCGCCTTCAGCCTGTTCGAAGCGGCCCGTCACGCGCATGGTCGCGCCGGTGAACGAGCCCTTCTCGTGTCCGAACAATTCACTTTCGATCAACTCGCGCGGGATCGCCGCCATATTGATGGCCACGAACGGCCCGCCGCGCCTGCGCCCAAAATCGTGCAAAGCGCGTGCCACCAGTTCCTTGCCAGTACCCGATTCGCCATTGATCATCACCGTCAGATCGGCATTCATCAGGCGCGCGACCGTGCGGTAAATGTCCTGCATGGCCGGCGAACGCCCAACGATGGGCAGCTTTTCTTCGCCACTATCGTTAGCGGGTATGGCCACTTTCTCGCCGCGATGCGCCAAGGCGCGCTTGACCACATTGACCAGTTCGCTCAGGTCGAAGGGCTTAGGCAAATACTCGAACGCACCACGCTCGGCGGCTTTCACGGCCGTTAGCAACGTGTT
Source organism: Rhodospirillaceae bacterium (assembly GCA_009693785.1). Taxonomy (GTDB): domain Bacteria; phylum Pseudomonadota; class Alphaproteobacteria; order Rhodospirillales; family Rhodospirillaceae. The sequence continues at coordinate 83,316 of SHWP01000007.1, read as the reverse complement.
CTGCGCGCTCATGACGATAATGCGCAACTCTGGCCGGATTTTTTTGATGCGCGGCACCAAATCCAGCCCGTTCTCATCAGGCATGATCACATCAGTGACCACCACATCGCCTTCGCCATCGGACACCCATTGCCAGAGCGTGGCGGCGTTGCCCGTGGTGCGCACATCAAATCCGGCGCGGCCCAAGGCCTGCGAAAGCACGGTGCGGATTCCATGGTCGTCGTCAGCAACAAGTACGGTGGCTTCAGCCATCGACCACCTCGCCGTTACTGACGATCGGTAACATCACACGGAACACGGTGCGCTTAGGCTCGCTTTCGAACTCAATAATGCCGCCATGGTCGCTAATAATTTTGGCGACAAGGGCCAAACCCAAGCCACTGCCTTTGGGCTTGGTGGTGATAAAAGGCTCGAACAGGTGTGAGCGGATGTCATCGGGTATGCCAGGCCCGTTGTCTTGGATGGTAACCACCAAGGGCAGCTGCACACGCCCTGTCGTACCCGGCAATGAAACGCGCACGCCTTGCTTATAGCTCGTCGTGATCACGATCTCGCCCGTGCTACGGGGCGCGGCTTCGGCGGCATTCTTGATCAGGTTTAAAAACGCCTGAACCAGTTGGTCGTGGTTGCCATCAACGGCGGGCAACGAGGGGTCGTACTTTTCGACGATCTTGAGTGATTTGGCGAAGCCGTTCTCGGCAATCCGGCGTACGCGTTCGAGCACGATATGAATATTGACGGGCTGGCGGGCCAAGGGCCGTTCGTCCGAGAACACTTCCATGCGGTCGACCAGGGCGACAATGCGGTCGCATTCATCGCAGATCAGCTGAGTCAGGCGCCGGTCGTCCTCGGCGGCTCCTTGTTCGAGCAATTGTGCTGCTCCGCGAATACCCGAGAGCGGGTTCTTCACTTCATGGGCCAGCAACGAAGCCATGGCTGTCATGGAGCGGGCCGCATTACGGTGCTCAAGCTGCTGGCCGATTTTTAGGGCGCGGGTTTGCTCTTGCAATGACAGCACCAGCCAGCCCGTGGTTTCAGGCATGGGCGCCACATGTACGGTGAGCGAACGCACACCGGTGCGTGGTGTGTCGAGGTTGACGCCATAGGCTGAAACCGGTGAGCCTTCGCGGCGCGCCTGCTCGATCAGCGACATCACCGCGCCATTGTGCGGCAGGAAGGTCGTGAGCGCTTCGCCAATGATGGCTGCTGCACTAGTTTGAAATAGCTGCTCGGCCGCCGCGTTGACGTAACGCACCGTCATGTCGTGATCGACCGCCACGGTCGCGGCCGCAACAGCCGCCAAGATCGCCTCGGGGTTAGCGGGCAACGGCGTGGCGTCTGAGCGGTTGACCGCATCGTCCATTAGGCTGCCGCTTTCATCTCAAGCGGGGCAAAAGCGTCGCTGAACACGGCGGAAATGAGGTCTTTGACGCGTGCAGGATTTTCTTCTGTGTTGACCTTCACCCGGAACATATTCGCGCCGTATTGCCCGGCCGCGTACCAGGCCAAATGCTTGCGCGCGATACGCAGGCCCTTGTACTCGCCGTAATGCGACAGCAGTGCATCGTAGTGAGCGAGAACTATCTCGCGCTTACGATTTACAGTCGGGTCCGCTGCGCGAATTCCCTCCGCCAAGAACTGTTGCACTTGTGCCGGAAACCAAGGCCTTCCAAACACGCCGCGCCCAATCATCACGCCATCGGCGCCTGACACACGCAAAATGTCTGCGGCATCCTCCACGCTGACAACATCGCCATTGGCGATGAGCGGAATCCTCACCGCCTGTTTGACTTCGGCGATAAACGCCCAGTCTGCCTTGCCCGAATAAAGCTGTTCGCGGGTGCGGCCATGGATGGTGATGAGTTGAATACCCGCCGCTTCGGCCTTGCGTGCGATGGAGGGGGCATTGAGGTTGGCGTGATCCCAGCCCATGCGCATTTTCAGCGTGACGGGAATGCGCACAGCCTTGACCACCGCTTCGATGATCCGCAGCGCGTTGTCCTCATCGCGCATCAAGGCTGAGCCAGCCATGCCGCCCACGACCTTTTTGGCGGGGCAGCCCATGTTGATATCGATAAGCGCGGCACCCCGGGCCTCGTTCATGCGGGCGGCTTCCGCCATCACCGCCGGGTCACAGCCCGCCAGTTGCACCGCCATCTCGCCTTCCTCGGCGCAGGACGTGCTCATCTTTAAGGTTTCAGCGTTGGCGCGAACCATTTGGCCGCTGGCAATCATCTCGGAATAGACCAGGCCGCAGCCAAATTGCCGCACTTGGGTGCGGAATGGCAAATCGGTCACACCCGACATCGGTGCAAGCAACACCGGTTGGTCAACCTTCAGCGGTCCGATATGAATGGGTTTCAGCATTGCCTGGCAGCTGATGAATTCTTAGGCATATGCACAGGATTTGCTCGGAAAATCAAGGGCCTAAGGTAGCCCTCGAGTCGCAATTTCTGTAGGTTTAACAGGCACTTGCCGATCCCCAGAAGGGCTCTATGGTAGGATTTCACACCCTGGAGAGTGTTTAGTGTCGCTAATTGGCCATACCTGTGACGTGATTGTCGTAGCCGCCGGTCGCGGACAACGGTTTGGCAGTCATAACCCCAAGCAATATGCGCATTTGGCAGGTAAGCCTGTATTGCGTTGGTCGCTTGAAGCGTTTGCAGGCCATCCCCGGATCCGCCGGGTCTTGCCGGTCATCCATCCTGATGATCGAGATGAGTTCTTGGCGGGCAACAGTGGCTTGACCCTCATGGACCCCGTATCAGGCGGCACGACTAGGCAAGAATCGGTGTTGCGGGGTCTGGATGCATTGAGCGCTGATGCGCCAAACTTTGTCCTCATCCACGATGCCGCGCGGCCAGGTGTTTCATCGGCACTGATCGACCGGGTGATTGATGGCCTTGGCCAGGCCCCAGGCGTAGTCCCTGCCCTGCCCGTCGCCGATACCCTCAAACGCGTTGATGCTCAGGCACGAATCAGTGACACGATCCCGCGCACCAACCTCGTGCGCGCCCAAACACCGCAGGGCTTTCACTTCGAAAAAATTCTCAGCGCTCACCGTGCCGCAAAAGGCTTGGAGCTAACCGATGATGCCGCAGTGTTGGAACGAGCTGGCGGCATGGTGCTCACGGTACCCGGCGCCGAGCGTAACCTGAAAATCACAACCCCAGACGATCTCGCCCGCATGGAACACGAGTTACTTGAAACCCGCATCGGCCAAGGCTTCGACGTGCACCGCTTCACGTCAGGCGATCATGTCATGCTGTGTGGCGTGCGCGTGCCTCACACCCACGCATTGCTCGGTCATTCCGATGCCGATGTGGCCTTGCACGCTGCCACCGACGCTATTTTGGGAGCGATTGGGGAAGGCGATATTGGCGTTCATTTTCCACCGTCAAACGCAGCGTATAGAAACGCGCCATCTGAAAAATTTCTCGCCCACGCGATGACATTGTTGGGCCAACGCAGTGGTGTGCTGGTTCACCTTGATCTCACGATTATTTGCGAAAGCCCGAAAGTTGGCCTGCATCGTGAGGCCATGGTGGCGAGTGTGGCGCGCATTGCTGGCGTTGTACCTTCACGCATTAGCGTGAAGGCAACTACCACCGAAGGACTAGGCTTTACTGGCCGCAGCGAAGGAATTGCCGCGCAGGCCGTGGCTACAGTGCGGGTTCCTACGAACGCCTAGCCCCCCGTCTCGGTTTTGATCCACTCAAGGTACGGCGCATATCCATCCACCATGGGGTAGGCCACGATGCAGGGTACGTCATAGCTGTGCATAGCCTTTACCCTGTCGCGCACTTCGTCGAAGAGGTCAGCCCGCGTCTTGGCTATCAAGGCCACTTCGGTCGACTTTTCAATCTGCCCCTGCCAGCGATAGACCGACTGAATATCCCCTAACACATTGACGCACGCCACTAATCGGTCCCGCACCAGGGCTTCGGCGATGGCGTCGGCTTCGGCACGCGTGCCGGTGGTAACATAAACCATCACATAGTCCGCTGCGGCGTTGTTCATTTGCTCATACTTTCCAGCTAGCCTACAATTCTAACACAAACCAAATGATCGGACTGCGAGGGTGTTGACCCCGACAGTTCGGCTGGGACGAGAGACCGGCATGGACGGCGGCGTGGATAGGACGGGAAAACCGTCAGCAGCTCAACGCAAGTGGCTTGAGCGCGGGTTGACACAGCCCGGCGGCAAGTTGCCGTTGTTCGATTCCGATGGGCGCAAAGTCAATCCGGCTGTCATCAAGAAATGCATCGAGAGTGGCTGGGCCGAGCCCTGGTTCGCCAATCAAATGAAACCGGGCTGGTTGGTCTGCAAACTCACGGCTTTGGGCCGCGCAGCCATCACGGCCTCGGAACATCAATCCGCAGCGTAAATTAAGCCGTCAATTCCAGGCTTTCGCCGGGCTTGGCCAAGGGGCTTTTGACCGAGAAAAACCGCTCGGCATAGCGTGAGGCGGCCTCAATAAATTCGGGCGAAGACGGCACGACCACTGGCACGTCTTGTTCGGCATCTTCTCTTTTCGTGCGTGCGCGTTCGGCTTGGCGTTCGGCATAGAGCCGTTCACTTTCGTCGGCGGCTAATTCAATCGATTCACGCTTGGGCTGCTTATCGGCGCGCACCAATTTAACCGCAGCGGCTTGGCGCATGGCCTTGCGGGCGTTGAGGCTCGCATCGGCTGCGAATTTTTCGCCTACGCCGGTAGCGGCATTCAAAGCGGCCTTAAATGTGGATTGCTCTTGGCCTGGTTCGTGATCGCGACGGTCAGCGCCAGTGCGACGATCTTGTGAAGGGTTGATCGTCGGCCGCTGCGTTGGCGGCACGGGAGTTAGCGGCGTAACTGCCGTCGAATTCGGAATAATATTTTCGATGCCCGTAACCATGTGCTTCCCCACACACGACGTTTCGAATCGGCGACTCTATGTTAATGATTTATAAAGGATTCTCTTAATAGCTGCAATGCCCAAGCGATCAGATTTAGTTCAACTAAATAACTACAAATACCGCTTAATACGTTGTTTTATTAAAAGAATGGTCGGGACGACTGGATTTGAACCAGCGACCCCTTGACCCCCAGTCAAGTGCGCTACCAGGCTGCGCTACGCCCCGACACTGAAGAAAAAACCGCGACCTAAATAAGGCGCGGTGGGAAAGCGGCGGGACTATAGCGAAAGAGACGCGGGAAGAAAGCGGTTTTTCTAGCGATTTCGAGGCTTATCCAGCGACCGAAAGGGCCGCGCGTAGGTCGTCACGCAAGGCCGTCAGTTCCGCCAACATCCGTTCGAGGTCTTTGCGCTCCAGGCCTGCGATGCCCGGCACTACGCTGGCTACGGGATGTGCACTCGCCGCAGCTGGCGCATCGGCAGTCCCATCGCGGAGCAGTTTCTGTACGCCTTTAATCGTTAGCCCATCGGTGTAGAGCAGCGTTTTGATGCGCTTGAGCATGGCCACGTCTTCAGGACGATAGTAGCGCCGCCCGCCACCGCGTTTCAGCAGGCGGATCTGCGAAAAGCGCGATTCCCAAAAGCGCAATACATGTTGCGGCACACCTAGATCGGTCGAGACTTCGCTAATAGTTCGAAAGGCGCCATCCGATTTCTCGGCGCGCGCCTCGCCAGTTTCGACGTGATCGGGTTCAGACACGGAAATGAGGCGTTAGGTCGAAGGCGCCGCCGGGGTGGAGCTACGCGAGGCAAAGCCCTGGCGGATGCGTGCCTTCAATAGCTGCGAAGGGCGGAATACCAGCACCTTGCGCGGCAGAATAGGCACTTCTTCACCGGTCTTGGGGTTACGGCCAATGCGCTGTCCCTTTTGGCGAACTGAAAAACTGCCGAACGAGGATATCTTCACGGTCTCGCCTTTCAGCAAGGCTTGCGTGACTTCATTGAGCACAAGCTCCAGCAAATCAGAGGATTCGTTGCGCGACAATCCGACTTCTTGGTAGATCGATTCCGCAAGCTGCGCGCGGGTAATGGTCTCGCCCATCGTTGGCTTCCCCTGCGATCATGCCGGATTCCGGCCCAACTCAGGCTAAAATCTATCCCCCGCAGCCCTGGGCGTCAATACAATATCATGTCTTTGCAATGATTTAGAGGCTGCCTAACCGAGCACCTGGCGGCAGGTGTTTCCCAGCCCTAGAGCCGGACCAGGGCTGAACCCCAGGTAAAACCGCCACCCATGGTTTCCATCAGCAGCAATTGGCCCTTCTTGATGCGGCCATCGCTGATGCCCTGGTGCAAGGCCAGCGGGATCGATGCCGCCGAGGTGTTGGCATGTTTGTCGACCGTGACAATGACCTTGTCCTTGCTCAATCCCAGCTTTTCCGAGGTGCTGTCGAGGATGCGCAAGTTAGCCTGGTGGGGAACCAGCCAGTCCACATCTTTGAATTCTACGCCGTTCGCCTCGATGGCTTCGCGCGCCGTCTCGGCAAGGTTTACGACCGCATGCCGAAACACTTCTTTGCCCTTCATGCGCAAGAGGCCGCTGGTTTGGGTCGAGGACACGCCGCCATCGGCCTGCAAGATGTCGAAGTAGCGCCCGTCGGAATGAAGGTGGGTCGACAAGATTCCACGATCGGCCGAGGTGCCCTCGCCTTTGCCGGCTTTCAGCACCACAGCCCCCGCCCCATCGCCAAACAAGACGCACGAGGTCCGGTCGGTCCAATCGAGAAACCGCGACAGGGTTTCAGCACCAATCACTAGGGCCGTGCCTACCTGCCCCACTTTGATAAAGTTGTTGGCGACCGCCAGACTATAGACAAAGCCCGAGCACACGGCCTGTACGTCGAAGGCCGGAATCCCGGGCTTAAGCAGCGCGGCCTGGACCTTAGCCGCCGTGGCCGGAAACGTATTATCGGGCGTGGTGGTCGCCACAATCACCATGTCGATATCGCGGCCATCCATACCGGCTGCTTCCAGTGCGACCTTGGATGCGGCGATAGCTAAGTCCGAAGTGTTTTGGCCTTTGGGTGCGATGTGGCGCTGCTTGATGCCCGTGCGCTCGGTAATCCATTCATCGGACGTATCGACGCGTTTGGACAACTCGGCGTTCGTCACGATGTTTTCGGGCAGGTACGAGCCCACCCCTTCAATCACGGAACGAATGATCATTCCGAGGCTGCCTGAGCGACCGGCGCCGTGGGCGAGCCAATGCGTTCCAATTCTTCGCCAATCTTGGTGTTGAGATCGCGCGCGATCATGTCCACGGCTACGCCGATGGCATTGGCGAACCCGAGCGCATCCGTTCCGCCATGGCTTTTCACGACAACTCCATTGAGGCCAACAAACAAGGCACCATTATAACGGCGCGGATCGGCTCGCGCCATCATGCGCGAAAGCACGGGCTTGGCAAACAACATCCCAAACTTTGCTAGCCATGAACTCTTGATGGCGTTGCGTAGAAACTCGGTGAATAGCTTGGCGGTTCCTTCGGCGGTCTTCAGTGCCACATTGCCGGTGAAGCCATCGGTGACCACAACATCGACCGTTCCCATGGCGATATCATCGCCCTCGATAAAGCCGTGAAATTCTAGTTCTAAGGGTGAATCGCGCAGCATTTGCGCGGCTTGGCGCAGGGTGTCGGTGCCCTTTAAATCTTCCGAACCGATGTTCAATAGACCGATGCTGGGCCGCTCCAGGCCTAGCAATGCACGCGCAAAGCACTCGCCCATGATGGCGAACTCGACCAAATTGCGCGCATCGCATACGGCGTTGGCGCCGAGGTCGAGCATGGCAGTTTCGCCCACGCGCGTTGGAAACATGCTGCAAATTGCTGGCCGGTCGATACCCGGCAGCGTGCGCATAATCAATTTCGACATCGCCATCAGCGCGCCGGTGTTGCCAGCCGAGACAACACCCTTGGCTTCGCCCAACTTCACCGCTTCGATGGCTTTCCACATGCTGGAATTACGGCCCTGGCGCAGGGCTTGGCTGGGTTTGGCATCGCCGGTGATGACATCCGGGGCATGCTTGATGGTCACGCAGTCGGCGAGACCAGGTTCGGCTGCGACCAACGGAGCGATCCGCGCTTCATCGCCGAACAATAGAAATTTCACTTTGGGATAACGTAAGCGCGCCATAGCGGCGCCCTTGACCACAATCTCAGGAGCGTGGTCGCCGCCCATAGCGTCAATGGAGATTAGTTGTGGTGCGCTCACCCGTTCCCCCTCAGGTCTCCGCCCAATATTTCAAGCCGCTCGGCCACAGCCAGCATGCTGTAGATAGCGCTCAAGCCAGGCACGAGTAGAAGCTTAGGCGGCAGTTGCCTTCGACGCCACAACTTCGCGGCTGTCATAATGCCCACAACTCCCGCACACATGGTGCGGACGCTTGCGTTCACCGCAATTTGGGCACTCCTGGTATGCGGCATCGGCCAAGGCATGGTGGGACCGGCGCATATCGCGCCTAGATTTTGAAGTTTTCCGCTTAGGAACCGCCATGATATTGGTCTTTCATCGATGTGGCGCAGGCACAAGGCCGCCCAAAAGGCGCTTTAGCTGCTGGCCGCCGCAGGAAGGCGCAGTTCATAGCGGAAAGGGCCAGGCCACGCAAGCCAGTTAACTATATGGATTTGTTACTTGTTTTGAGTTTTGCCAGGACCGCGAAGGGTGAAACACGTCCAGTATCGCCAACGGGCTCTTGCTTAGGAGGGCCTTTAAACACCGCCCCCGGCACGCGCGGGTAAGGATCGAGGAACAAAGCCAACTGCTCGACCGTCAGTTCGCCAAGGTCAAGGGTCTCCCCGCTGAGATAATCCAGCAGTTCATCGTCACTGGACAAGTCGAGGTCTTCGACTTTCGGTTGTGGCTCGCGTGAATAACGTTCCTGAAACTTTTCAACAATCGTGGCTGGAATCGGATCAAGCGTCACGATGCAGCGCTGCACGACATCAGCCTGCACGGTTCCGCTGACCTCGACCAGACCACCCGGTTCGGGGCCCACATGAATCGTTGCCGTAAGCTTTTTGACTTCAAGCAGGTCAAGCCGGTCGGCGATGCGCTTACGTTCGGCGTCCTTGGCCGTGATCTCATAGTCGCGCCCGGCTGGCAGCAACTGCGACACATCCACCGGGAATGAGAATTCAAGCTCAGGGTCTGGTTCGCGCCTTGTCATGGCTCATACCGCAGCGTTGACAGTGATCCAGCCCAGGCGGGCTTGGCGCATGTCGGTGGAACTAACTGTAGCCAATGCCGTATCTGCCTGGCGCAAATACCGTGTCATGGCCGCAAGCTGTGCGTTGCTTGGAGTGGCCGAGCGATAAAGTGTGCGCTTCAAAGCATCACTCATCGCGCTATCGCCTCCGTCCAAGCCTGCCTCACACTCCGCCGCTCGGCCATAAAATGCTTTGGCCATTTTTTTGATATGTTTGCCCACGCTCATGTCGCCCACCCCGATTTCGCGCAGGGAACGGTCCATGTCGTCAAACATGTAATCGAATAAGGCTTGAGCTAAACCGTTTGTACTCTCCCCTTCGGCGCGCAGCCGGCGCATCACCAACATGGCATGCAGCACGATCATATCGAAGCGGCCGTCGACCGAATCGGGTACACCATAAGCACTGTAAAAACCTGCAGTTCTGGCTTGAGTGACGATCGACACGTACAAGGCCTGGGCGGCTTGTTCGTCAGGATTCGCACGGCGAAAAAAGGACATAAGGCCCATGGAAATAACCGCAATCCTAAGAATTAAGGCGGCCTAGGAATGGCCCCTGCCGTGGTATATGAAACGGCTATATAAAGGCCCGGCCGGGTGAGAACAACCCGGCAGCCCTATAATCCGATAAGAGCCCACGCCCGATGCGAGTGAACAGAATGCAGCCTAGATTGAGCAAGATAACCCAGTTAACCCTGGCCCTTGGGGCCCTCGTGGTGGCTGGATGCGCCAAGGACATCGACGCGCGAGGCAACCAGCCGCCGCCCGACGTTATTGCGCGTTTGGCACCAGGCGAGCAAACCCGGCAAGACGTTCAAAGCCTGTTGGGAACACCCGCCACAACAGCCATCTTCGATAACGAGACTTGGTACTACATCAGTTCTCAAACAACCCAGTACGCTTTTTACGCCACCGAGGAATTAGAGCGCACGGTTTATGCCATCAGCTTCGATCAGCGCGGCATTCTGAAAGAAGTGCGCAAGCTTGACGCCAATAATGGGCGGGAAATTCAAGTCGCAGGCCGTGAGACTGAAACCAAGGGCCGCGAATACAGCATGATCGAACAGTTGATCGGCAATCTTGGCCGCTTCAACGCGGGCAAAGAGAAAAAAGGCCCTCAGTAAAAGAATTTCCTTCGGCCTTGATGTGATGAGTAGTGGATGGAGGACGCCATGCTAACTCGGCCCCTCGTTTCTCAAGCCGTCATTAATCTCTATGACGAGTACACGCATGCTCCATTGCCGCGCCGTGTATTCATGGACCGCCTCACCAAATTGGCCGGCAGCACCGCAGCGGCCCAAGCGTTGTTGCCTCTGCTTGAAAACAATTACGCCTTGGCTGAAGTTGTGCCACCCAATGACACGCGCATTTCAACCTCCGATGTTAGCTTTGAGAGCCCAGTTGGCACGGTGAAGGGCTATCTTGCCCTGCCAAAAGACGCATCGAAGAAAACCCCTGCCGTTGTGGTCATTCATGAAAACCGTGGGCTGACCCCCCATATCAAAGACGTTGCGCGCCGCCTCGCCGTGGCCGGGTACATCGGCCTTGCGCCCGACGGTGTGTCGATTTTAGGCGGTACGCCCGATAACGAAGACCAAGTCCGCGAGATGTTTGCCAAGCTAGACCTGCAGAAGGCCGCTCAGGAGTTCATCGGGGCGGTGAATTACTTGGCGAGCCACCCCCGCTCGACAGGCAAGGTTGGGTGCGTTGGTTTTTGCTGGGGCGGCACCATGGCGAATCAATTGGCCGTCAGTTCCGATAAGCTCGCCGCCGTGGTTCCATTTTACGGCCGCCAGCCCGATACGGCCGACGTGCCCAAGATCAAAGCCCCGCTACTACTGCATTACGCCGGTAATGATGAGCGCATCGATGCGGGCATCACAGCGTTTGAAGCAGCGTTGAAAGCCAATGGCAAATCATACGAGCTGCACATGTACGATGGCGCGCAGCATGCTTTCCACAATGACACCGCACCAACGCGTTACGATGAAAAATCAGCCACACTCGCCTGGAGCCGTACGCTCAAATTTTTCGCCAAGCACTTGAAGGGTTAGGCTCGCTTAAGCCGACTTGGGTTTCACGTTGGCATTGAGCCGGAAGAAGTTGGTGGGGTCGTACTTCGTCTTCACCGTCACCAAGCGCTCGTGATTGGGGCCATAGTTGTTGCGGATACGTCGCTCGCTATCGTCCATCAAGGCGTTCACATAAAATGCATCGCCGATAAACTTTTCCAGCTTGTCCCAATAGGCCCGGCCCCATTGCACGAATTGTTCGCCCTCGGCTTGGGTGGGCCCATCGCCACCGATGTCGATGTTGTGCATGGCGGTGCGGTGCGGATAGGCCATGGCATCCACCGGCACGCGGTTCACCGCCCCGCCCATGAGCAACATCAGCATGTGAGTTCGGGCCAATGGGTGCTCGGCAAAATAGTCCACCACCGCATCATTTAGCGCTGGGCCGGTAACCTCGGGCCCGCCACCAAGCATGCCGCCCTTCGAGTAATGGTATTCACCATGCTTATTGGGAATGTCGAGCATCTTCTGCATATCGACATAGGTCATGGTGCTTGTACGAGAGTTTATAGCTTTGCCAAAGCCGCCAAGCGCTGGCAGCTTTGCCTCGGCTGCCGCAGGCGAGCCCATGAAGCTGCCCGAGATGTTGATGCCCGCTACCCCGGCAGCGTTATGCCCCATTGCGCACGTGAGCCAGAGTTCTTCGGGGGCGGTATTGGCGTAATCGAAATAGTTACGCAGCACAGTTTTGGCATCGTCGAGCGCGAAGCTAAACGACATCGACATGATGGCTGTGTTGAAGGGGTGCAGTTGAAATTTAAACGACGTCACCACGCCAAAGTTACCGCCGCCGCCACGCACGCCCCAGAATAAATCCGAGTTTTCCTGCGCGTTGGCTGTGACCACGCGGCCATCGGACGTCACAACCTGAACTTCCAAGATATTGTCGACACTCATGCCAAATTGACGTTGCAGGCGACCCATGCCACCGCCTAATGACAACCCGCCGACGCCGGTGTGCGACACCACACCGAAGGTTGTGGCCAAACCAACGGCCTGCGCGGCTGCGTCGATGTCCCCCAACAAGCACCCGCCATCGGCCCGCACGGTTTTTGATGGGCCGTCAACCGCGACCCGACGCATGAGCGATAAATCAATCACTAAGCCGCGCTCGCAAACGGACTGACCCGAAAGCGAGTGGCCACCACAGCGCACCGCCGTGAGCAAATTATGGTCGCGGCCGAATTTCACAGCACTCACAACGTCGTCGACACTGGCGCATTGTGCAATCAACGCTGGGCGGCGGTCGAACATGGCATTCCAAATCTTGCGGGCAGACTCATAGTCGGCGTCACTGGGTGTTTTAACTGAACCCTTAAAGCCCTGGCGCAAAGTCTCCACATTGGCCGAAGTTATTCTGGCCTCGGTGCCATCAACCGTGACGGCAGGTAGATCGGCGGCACGCGCCCGCCCGCCAGAAAAAGACATTGTAACGCCTGCACCAAATGCGCTGCCCAGCAATGCCCGACGATTGATAGATTGGATGATCATGGAAACGCCCCCTGCCCTGACTTTAACGCCAGACTAGCAGAGTTGCTCGAACTGCATAGTCAGCCGCGCACGGTCTGTTCAAAGCGTGGGCGGACTATTTAGCGGGCTGAATACTTGAGAAACTCGATTAAATCGGCACGCACCTGGTCATCGCGGATGCCGTGAATCATCATGTTGATCTGTGTGCCAAGATTGAACGGGTCATCCAAATAGGTATCGAGTGTAGACTCGATCCAAATGACTTTCGAATCCCGCAGCCGTTCGGAGTAGGCAAATGCCGGATCGGTCCCAGCCCGGCGTCCAAAAACACCTGCTAGCGATGGCCCTTTGCCCTCTTCACGCGGCTTGAGGCTATGGCAGGAACTGCAACTCATGTTGAATTCGCGCTGCCCCGCATCAATGACGAGGACGCTGCAACACTTCGTCTTCGAAGCGCACCTTGCCTTGTTCGATGCGGAATTTCAGGTCATCCCGGCGACGCGCGACTTCCTGCTCGATCTCGCCTTCGAGGGCCCGCACCTTTTCGACCAAGGCCTCAACACGGCTATTCATGATGCCTCGCTTCCCACGGCATCATCTATGGCTATCTTTCGCTCAACGCTCACTGATGTGCGTCAAGTCCGGCCCACTACCCCAGCAAAAAGGCCCCGGATTGCTCCGGGGCCTTTTGTATTCACAGTGTTGCAGAAATTACGCCGCTAAGATCGCTAGCAATAGAATGGCGACAATGTTGATAATTTTGATCATCGGGTTGACGGCCGGGCCCGAGGTGTCTTTGTACGGATCGCCAACGGTGTCGCCGGTCACGGCAGCTTTATGCGCTTCCGAACCCTTCTTGTGGCCCTCACCCAAATAGCCATCTTCGATCAGCTTCTTGGCGTTGTCCCAGGCACCGCCGCCCGAGGTCATCGAGATGGCGACAAACAAGCCCGTCACGATGGTTCCCAGCAACATGGCGCCAAGCGCCGTGAAAGCGTTGGCTTGACCACCAACCGCGTTCACCACGAAGTACAACACGACGGGTGACAACACCGGAAGTAGCGAGGGTACAATCATTTCCTTGATCGCAGCCTTGGTCAGCAGGTCGACAGCCCGGCTGTAGTCAGGCTTGGCCGTACCCTCCATGATGCCCTTGATCTCGCGGAATTGACGGCGAACTTCGGTTACCACCGAGCCAGCAGCCCGTCCCACGGCTTGCATGCCAAGGGCGCCAAACAAGTAGGGCAAAAGGCCGCCAATGAACAACCCGACGACAACATACGGATTCTCAAGACGGAACTGAATGTCGAGGTTGGGGAAGTAGTGTTTGAGGTCTTCCGTGTACGCCGCAAACAACACCAATGCAGCCAAACCCGCCGAGCCAATGGCGTAGCCTTTGGTCACGGCCTTGGTGGTGTTACCCACTGCGTCCAGCGCATCGGTTGATTTACGCACTTCCGGGGGTAAATGCGCCATTTCAGCAATACCGCCAGCGTTATCGGTAACGGGGCCATAGGCATCGAGCGCCACGACAATCCCCGCTAGGGCAAGCATGGTGGTCGCCGCGACCGCCAAGCCGAACAAGCCAGCGACATTGTATGCCGCAATGATGCCGCCTGAAATCACCAGCACCGGCATCGCGCAAGCTTCCATCGAGATGGCCAGGCCCTGGATGATGTTCGTGCCATGGCCTGTCAAGGAGGCCCGAGCCACCGACTGCACCGGGCGGAAGCCCGTGCCTGTGTAATATTCGGTAATGTAGATGATCAGGCCCGTGACGACCAGGCCGACAAAAGCGCACTTGATCAAGTCCGTCGACGTCAAGGTTACGCCTGCAACCGTAGTAACTGGCTCGGCGAACATTTGCTGCGTAATAACCACGATCAAGACTGCAGAGATCACGGCGGTGACGATGAAGCCGCGATACAGCGCTGGCATGATCTTGCCGCTGGCGCCAATCCCTGAGAAGAACGTGCCGATCACCGAAGCGATAATGCACACGCCACCGACAACCAAGGGATACAGCATGGCTGTAGTTTCAGCAGCGCCATCGAAGTAGATGGTGGCAAGCAACATGGTGGCAACAATGGTGACGGCATAAGTTTCGAACAAGTCGGCGGCCATACCGGCGCAATCTCCGACGTTATCACCGACGTTGTCTGCGATAACGGCGGGATTACGTGGGTCGTCTTCAGGAATTCCAGCTTCGACCTTGCCCACCAGGTCGGCACCCACGTCGGCGCCCTTGGTGAAAATGCCACCGCCCAACCGCGCGAAAATCGAAATCAGCGAAGCGCCGAAGCTCAGCGCCACCAGGCCTTCCAGCAGTTTGCGCTGATCGATACCCATGGACTTGAGAACAAAGTAATACGAGGCCACGCCCAAAAGGCCCAAACCGACCACCAGCATGCCTGTGATAGCGCCAGACTGAAATGCAACGTCATGAGCAGGCCTTAAACCACCAGTCATGGCGGCGGCGGCCGTGCGAACGTTGGCGCGAACCGATATATTCATGCCGACGTATCCGGCAGCGCCCGACAAAACTGCACCGAGCACAAAGCCAACCGCGACCGTCACGCCCAAGCTGACTGAAAGAATAATCGCGACCACGACACCTGCGATAGCGATGGTGGTGTACTGGCGATTGAGATAAGCGCCCGCACCTTCTTGAATGGCGGCTGCAATTTCTTGCATCCGCGCGTTCCCGGTTGGTAGCGCTAAAATCCGGCGTGTTGCATACGCGCCGTACAGAACCGCCAGCACGCCGCAGGCGATAACCAAGGTTTCCAGAGAGCTCATGTTTGCCCCTTTTTGATGGCCCCAAGCGATTCGGCAAGAACCCTGCCGATGCGCATCACGACAAAGGTACTATAATATTTTCAATGCTTTAGGTGGCGAATTTGAGCCGCCCTGCGCCAAAGCGGGCGCACGATGCCAGAAGCGTCCTAGCGACGCAACAGTCATGAAATCAAAGGGTTTTTGATCACACGGAGATGGTGAAGCCAACGCTACAAACCGCGTTAATTGAGAGTGCCAAATCTTTGTTCAAAGATGTTGATCAAGACGACATCGATGACCTTATCGCCATAAAGCTTTTTGGCTGATGCATTGAGTATCGATTTAATCTCTCTGAGGTTCAAAAGGTTATTCTTGGCGAAGTATTTTTGGAAATAAGGAATGAAGTCGCGGATCACGGCGTTTTCATATCGCGAAATATTATCTTCAATGTCTTTCTTAGCTTCCTTCTCCACATGCAGCCGCACACTAAAATAGACCTTGCGCTCGGTATTATTGCCTATGACTACCGGAATGATCATGTCGCGCAAATCTACGAACGTCATCGCCGCGCTGGGCTCTTTAAACTGCTTGGCTGCAGCCTCGGCTTTCTCGGCTGCCAACAGCGCAGCACTTTGACCTTGTTTGGCTGGGTTAAAGGGGTTCGGCAACACGCCGAGGATAATTAAGGCCCCTGCCCCGCCCCCGCCGATCAGGATAAGCAGCAAAACAATGACGATGACGCGCTTCATAAAATGGCAAACGCCTTTTTAGCGATGAGTGTAACCTTCCGAAGATACCGCAATCGCCACACCATTGCCATCCAACACCCGAACACCCGAACCAGCCTCGAAAGAACCAATCGGCGTCACCCCGATACCAGCCGCGCGGCCCAGCGCGAGAGTTGAAGCAAGATTAGTCGGAGGCACCCCAAAGGCTAGTTCGTAGTCGTCGCCACCGCCAAGAACTCGGGCCATCGCCTCGGGCGACTTTGCGAGCACGGATTTGGCCGCCTCTGAAAGGGGTAGTTTTGCGACTTCGATGACGGCCCCGATATTCGACTGCTCGCAGATATGACCCACATCGGCGCATAGTCCATCGGAAATATCCAAGCATGCACTATCCCGGCCGGCTAGCGCTTGACCTAACGCGAGACGCGGTTGCGGAATACGATAACGGTCTAACAAATATGCGCGATGGTCGGCAGCGAGGGCTGCGTATTGCCCTTTGGCCACATCTAGGCCCAAAGCCGCATCGCCAATCGTGCCCGACACGCACAGTACATATCCTGCCATCGCTGCACTGCGGCGCGTCATGTGTCCGGTCTTTACTTCGCCAAAGGCCGTGATCGACACCATCAATGGCCCGGGCGTGGCGACCGTATCCCCGCCCATCAGTGGGCAAGCAAAAGCATCGACATCACGTCCAAGCCCAGCCGCGAACCGCTTAAGCCACTCATCATCAATGTGGCTCGGTAAAGCGAGCGCCATGAGAAAGCCCAAGGGCTTGGCCCCCTTCGCCGCCAGATCAGACAAGTTTACACGCAAGGCCTTGCGCGCGATGAGGCCTGGCTGATCGTCCGGCAAAAAGTGCACGCCAGCCACCACGGCGTCGACTGTCGCCACCAACTCGCAGCCATGCGACGGGGCTAGTGTTGCTGCATCATCGGTTAAGTTAAAGGCGCCCGGCGCGTTGCGGCAGAGCGGCGCCAGCAATTGGCGAATAAAATCGAATTCGCCTAACCGGCTCACGGTTGGCCTTCGAGACGGCCAAGCGCGCGGGCAACACGGTCCAAGACCGCGTTGACCAACCCAGGCTCGGGGCCCGGATAAAAGGCGCGGGCAACATCGACAAATTCCGAGATCGTCGCGCGTGCAGGAATATCTGTGCGCACCAGTAGTTCGGCGATTCCCGCCCGCAAAAGCGCTTTGACGATAAATTCAAGCCGTGCGACTGGCCATTCCGCCGAGAGAGACTTGACCATCACGTCATTGACCTCACTCGCGCGAGCTTCGAAACCGCGGATGATGTCCACCAGCAACTCATGGTCCGCACCGCATAGCTTGATAAACACTTCCTGGCCTGTCGCAGGGTCATCGATGATCGCAGTTCCACCCTGTCGGCCAGAAACAAAATCCTTCAGCACAACGTCGGGGCTAAGGTCGAAGGCGTCGATCTGATAGAGGGCCTGGACTGCGGCCAGACGGCCAGCACTGCGGGCCGCCATGTTGGCAGCGTCTTTGCCGCCAGACGATGGCGTCGATGCGGTGGGCGCAATCATGACACGTCATGGCCTATTCAATAGATAAAGCTCAAAGGGTGTACTTTGAAGGACTGTGCGGCTGAGCTTGTAGACTGAATTGCTGTTTGACCTCAATCATTCGTAAGCAAGCCCGGGCAGCCCGCCCACCCACATCATCCGCTCCTTTAGGGTTCGCGCGCGCCTGAGCTAGCTCCCACGTTGGGCAAGTCAGAATCCCATTTCCTGTCGGGATCTGCAGCAGCATCGACACCTGGCGCACACCGGCCATGGATTCACGGCATACATGTTCATAGTGATCGGTTTCGCCCTTCACGGCGCAGCCGAGCACGACCAGACCGTTGTAGACGCGCCCATCGGTTCCAGCGCCTTTAGTGAAGGCAAAATGTGCCGCTGGTGGAAGTTCCAAAATCCCGGGAACTGTCAGCACCTCATAGGTCGCACCTGATTTGTCCAGGGCGGCCTTAGCGCCAGCTAAAAGCTGATCGGCGTTCTCGTCGTAGAACCGCGCTTCGATGATGAGAACATGGGGTTTGGTCGGCATTGCAATGTCATCAACCTATCAGCTCAAAGGAATCTTGCGCTGTTCAATAATCTTCAGGCCATAGCCGTCAAGACCGATCACGTTTTTCGACGTGTTGGTGAGGAGGATCATGTTACGCACCCCCAAATCCACCAGCACCTGCGCGCCAACGCCGTAATCCATCAGCCGCGCAGGGCCGTCATCACCCTTGGCCTGAGCCTTCACGCGGTCCGAAAGCCGTGACGTCGGCTGATCGCGCAACACCACAACTACGCCACGGCCGTAGCTTGCGATTAGGTCCATGGCTTTTTGCAGTTCACCGGACTTTGGGCTTGATGAGTCCCAGAACATATCGCTCAACACGTTGACCTGGTGCATACGCACCATCACTTGTTCGGGCCCATCCACTGTTCCCTTCACCAAGGCGATGTGCTCGGTTCCGGAAATATTATCGGCATAAATGCGCAGCAACCACTGACCACCATACTTAGACATAAACGGCATTTCAGACTCGACGCGGACCAATCGCTCCTTCCGGCGTCGATAGGCAATCAGGTCGGCAATCGTGGCGATCTTGAGGTTGTGTAGCTGCGCGAACTTGATGAGGTCGGGCATACGCGCCATGGAGCCATCATCGTTCATGATTTCGCAGATCACGCCTGCGGGGATCAGGCCCGCCAAGCGCGATAAATCCACAGCCGCCTCGGTATGTCCGGCGCGCACCAGCACGCCACCATCGCGCGCCATGAGCGGAAAGACGTGCCCTGGTGTAGCCAAATCTTCGCGTGTCGAGGCTGGGTCGATCGCCACAGCAATGGTCCGCGCCCGGTCGGCGGCAGAAATGCCTGTCGTCACACCGTCTTTCGCCTCGATGCTAAGGGTAAATGCGGTGGCATGACGCGTTTGATTGTGGGTTGTCATGAGCGGCAGGCGCAGGTCTTCGCAGCGTTTTCTGGTCATGGACAAGCAAATCAGCCCCCGACCATGTTTGGCCATGAAGTTGACGGCCGATGGCGTGGCCATTTGCGCCGGAATCACCAGGTCGCCTTCGTTCTCGCGGCTTTCGTCGTCGACAAGAATGAACATCTTGCCGTTCCGGGCGTCTTCCACGATCTCATTGATCGACGACAAATACTCGGCGTAAGTCACTGCTTTATCCACGGGTATGTGCGGCACTGCCGCCCTCTAATAAGCGTGCAACATAGCGCGCGAGCACGTCGATTTCCATGTTCAGGCAATCCCCAGCTTTGAGGGTGCCAAAGGTGGTTTCGGCCTGGGTGTGGGGAATAACGTTGACCCCAAATGTCGTGGCAACGACCTCGTTGACGGTCAATGACACACCATCCAAGGCCACCGAACCCTTCGAAGCAACGAACTTCGATAAGGCTTGAGGCGGGCGGATGGTAAAGCGTTTAGAGGCGCCGTCATCGCGCACAGAAGCCACCTCCACAACGCCATCTACATGGCCCGAGACAATATGGCCACCTAACTCATCACCGGCACGCAATGAGCGTTCCAGGTTCACGCGCGTTCCCACACCCCAGGAACCCAAAGTCGTTTTGGATAGTGTCTCAGCGGATACGTCGGCTGCGAACCATTCCGCGCCCTTTTTGACAACCGTCAGGCAGCATCCATTGCAGGCTATGGAAGCGCCAATTGCGATCTCGTCCATGGGTAGGCGCGTGCTCACGTGAAAGCGCCGGTCGCTAGCCCCTGCAATAGGCGAGGCGACCTCAGTTACACGCCCGAGATCGGTGATAATGCCTGTAAACATTGATCCTGAATTACAACGCTATTGGCTCAGTATATCGAGGCTATCTTGACCAAATTGTATGGTCTCTTGCCGCTTGAAATGCGGCGCAACCGATAGCCGGTCAAGGCCCAATACTGCCGCTGAAGGCTTAGCATCGTGCCCCAAAACCTGGCCAGATCGGAACCAATAGACTTCGTCGATCAGCCCTGCCTTAAGGAAAGAAGCGGCAACTTGTCCCCCACCCTCGACCAGTACGCGGGTTAAACCCTTTGCGGCAAGGTCGGTTGCAATCTGAGAGATGAATTGAGAGTCCTGAAATTGCAGAACTGACGCCCCCATAGCTGCCAGCGTATCCGAGGGCTTTTGGGTCGTGTATATCCAAGTCGGAATCGATTTGGCCGTTTGGATCATTTTGCGATCAGCCGCTGTGCGCAAACGGCGATCAAGCACGATGCGCACCTTGGGGCGCCCAGTGTAACCATCAAGGCGGCAGCTAAGCTCTGGGTCGTCTTGAACGACTGTCTGAGAGCCAACCAAGATCGCATCGAACTTGGCGCGTATTGCCTGCACGGCATGGCGGGCCTGGGGCCCCGTGATCCATTTGCTTTCACCCGACGCAAGTGCGATGCGGCCATCCAGGCTGGTTGCGGTTTTCAGAGCGAACAAAGGTCTATTTTGGCTGATGCGCTTCAAGAAACCCGCATTCAGTCTATCGGCCTCAGCTTTACCAACGCCTTCAACGACCTCAATACCCGCAGACTTCAGTTTCGCCAGCCCCTGCCCCAACACGCGCGGGTTGGGGTCGATAGTGGCCGACACAACACGGACCACGCCCGCTGCAATCAACGCATCGGCACAGGGTGGCGTTTTGCCGTGGTGGCTGCACGGCTCAAGCGACACATACGCTGTGGCACCTTTCGCCTTCTCCCCAGCTCGTTTGAGTGCCTCTGTTTCGGCGTGGGGACGTCCGCCCGATTGGGTCCAACCGCGCCCAACGACCGCACCATCTTTCACGATAACACAGCCCACAGCGGGGTTTGGCCACGTGTCGCCTAACCCTCGCGCTGCGAGCGCCAGAGCAGACTGCATGAATTCAAAATCGGTTTGCGCCGATGGTGTCTGAGGCGCTGACGCCATTAGAGATTTTGGTCGCCCTTGGGCGGTTCAGTAATATTCTCAACAAAATTCTCGAAGTCTCTGATTTCACGGAAGTTTTTATAGACAGAAGCAAAGCGAATGTAGGCTACTTTATCGAGGCCCTGCAGCGCTTCCATCACCATTTCACCAACGATGTTCGATGGGATTTCGTTCTCGCCCATGCTTTCGAGACGGCGCTGGATACTGTTGACCACGCGCTCGATACGCTCTTCATCCACAGGGCGCTTACGGCAAGCGACAATGAGGGATCGGGCCAATTTGTCGCGATCAAACGGAGAGCGTTGACCGTTCTTCTTGACCACAACCAATTCCCGCAACTGAATGCGTTCGAAAGTCGTGAAGCGCGCACTACACGCTGGGCATGCGCGGCGGCGGCGAATGGCTGAGTTATCGTCCGTCGGCCGGGAATCTTTTACTTGGGTATCGGCATGCCCGCAATAAGGACAACGCATCACTTTTCCCCTAATTGCGCCCCAGCTTTTAAGCAGCCATTGGGCGCGAACAACCCTATGTCAGATTCTACACTGACCGCTAATTATTGATAAATCGGAAACCTACGACACAAGTCCTTGACCTTTGAGCGGACAGCCGCCTCTACCGCCACCGTATTGCCAGGGTTAGCGGCTTGGGCATCCATGACCTCGACGATCCACTCGCCGATTTGCTTGAATTCAGCCGTGCCAAACCCGCGGGTGGTTCCCGCCGGTGAGCCCAGCCGTATCCCCGAGGTCACGGTGGGCTTTTCAGGGTCGAACGGGATACCGTTTTTGTTGCAGGTAATCCCTGCCCGGTCGAGTAATTGCTCGACTACATTGCCGGTTAGCTTCTTGCGGCGCAGGTCCACCAACATGAGGTGGCTATCGGTGCCGCCCGAGACAATCTCTACCCCGCCTTTGATCAAGGTTTCGGCCAGAATCTTGGCATTATCGATAACCCGTTGAGCATGGGTTTTAAATTCTGGCTTCAAGGCTTCGCCCAACGCCACTGCTTTGCCCGCGATCACATGCATCAGCGGTCCGCCCTGGAGGCCTGGAAATACTGCCGAGTTGATCTTTTTGCCGATGTCCTCGCGGGCCGACAAAATCATGCCGCCGCGCGGTCCGCGCAGGGTTTTGTGCGTGGTCGTGGTCACCACATCGGCGTGCGGGATTGGGCTGGGATATAAACCCGCCGCTACCAACCCCGCGAAATGGGCCATATCAACCATCAATAGCGCACCAACAGACTTGGCGATTTGGCTAAATTTCGCAAAATCGATGATCCGCGAATAAGCCGAACCACCTGCGATGATCAGTTTGGGTTTGTGCTCCTTGGCGACCGATTCCACTTGGTCGTAGTCGATCAGGCCGTCTTGGCGGCGCACGCCATACGACACTACCTTGAACCACTTGCCGGAAATATTGGCGGGCGACCCATGGGTGAGGTGCCCACCTGCCGCCAGGTCCATGCCCATGAACGTATCGCCAGGCTGTAAAAGCCCCAGAAATACAGCGCCATTAGCTTGCGCGCCCGAGTGGGGCTGCACGTTGGCATAGGCACAATTGAACAGCTTCTTCGCACGGTCGAGGGCGATTGTTTCCGAAATGTCGACGTACTCGCAGCCGCCGTAATAGCGCTTGCCGGGATAACCCTCGGCGTACTTGTTGGTCAGCACACTTCCCACCGCTTCAAGGACCGCGCGGCTGACGATGTTCTCGGACGCAATCAATTCAATCTGCGTTTGCTGGCGCTCAAGTTCTTTGGCGACGGATGAGAATACATCGGGGTCGGCATGCGCCAACGATGCGCCAAAGAAATTCGTGGGTACGCGTTGATCCATGATCGTGGGTCCTTCTTCTTATTTTTTATCCAAGTTTAGCGACACGCGGCCCGTGCCGCCCGCCGCCAAATTCCGTTTCGAAAAATGTCTTGAGCAGCTTTTTGGCTACCTCGGCGCTGATCACGCGCGCACCCATGGCAATAACATTGGCGTCGTTATGCTCGCGCGACATGCGCGCCGTGTTTTCGTCATGAACAAGGCCGGCACGGATACCCGGATGGCGATTGGCCGCAATGCTGATGCCTATTCCCGTGCCGCAGATGGCAACCCCGGCTTTGGCTTTTTTGTCGAGAATGGCCTTGGCAAGCGCGTGCCCATAGTCTGGGTAGTCCACAGAGTCAGGTGTGTTTGTGCCCAAATCCAAAGGCTTGTAGCCAAGCTTGATCAGCTCAGTGCTCAACGCGGTTTTGAGTTCCAACCCGGCATGGTCGCTCGCGATAGCGACAATGTCTCCGGGTTGAGCCAAGCGTGTCTCGGACATGATGGTGAAGGCGGGCACCTGCGAAATTCGGGCTCCCGATACCATATCCTGTTACGCATAACCAGCGCGCTACAGGCCTTTGATTTGATGGTGTATTTCAGCCCAGTTTAGGCATACCGCCCAGGGCGCAGCCGCGACTGACGCGGATGGTCAGGTTCTGGTTCTTCCATCTTTGACAGCACCGCGATGAGTTTTCGCATGGCGTTCATTTTGAGGCTGTAGGGCGTCATGGCTGCCGACCCAACAATGCTCACTTCAGTTCCGGTTTCGACATCGATGGCTATCACCTTCACGGCATTGCCCATGGCAATCACCTCAGACAAAGCCTCGCGGCCTTGTTCCGGTGAAAATGGGCTGTCGTCGTGGTTAGGCTTGAATTGGGTCATGGGCTGACGGCATTGTGAACGTTGCAGTTTAAATCTCCAATCCTAAACAGCCCTTTAACACCCTCATGAAACGTCCCCTACGCGCCTTATTGTTTGCGCTCTTGGGCCTTTGTGGGCTGGGCCTAGGTCTTGCTGCCGCGCTTGGCGGCTATGGCTTAGCCTCCGCTTACCTGGCCTTGCCCCTAACCGAAGGCAGCCTGGCCTTGGCTGGCGTGAGTGCTCCCACCACAGTCACGCGTGACGAACGCGGCGTGCCATGGATCGAGGCCACCAATGCAGCCGATGCCTACTTCGCATTGGGTTACGTTCATGCCCAGGACCGCCTTTTCCAGATGGAACTGATGCGCCGGGCTGGCCAAGGGCGCTTGGCAGAAATTTTGGGGCCGCTGGGCGTTGGTAGCGATAAATTTATGCGCACTCTCGGGCTTTATCGCCTGAGCCAAGATAACCTGGGCACGCTCGACTCTGAGACAAAAATTGCCCTGGACGCTTACGCCATGGGCGTGAATGCGTTTATGGCCCGAGAGCCCCTGCCCCTCGAGTTCAAGCTGCTAGCCCACACACCTGAACCCTGGGTGCCTGCCGACTCAGTGGTCTGGCAAAAGCTCATGGGAATGCAGTTGTCGGGCAATTGGGCCGAAGAACTTTCCCGCGCGGCCATGATTGCAAAATTGGGCGAGGAAAAGGCCCAACAGCTTTGGCCAAATGTCGGCGCTCGCTCGCCCATCACGCTGGCAAGTTTGCCGGTATCGTTCATCACTGAATTACGCACGGTCATGCTGAATGTTGTGCAGCCAACTTTGGCCTCAAATGTCTGGGTCCTTGGACCAACGCGAACCGCCACCGGCGCGCCCATCTTGGCCAACGATCCTCACCTGAGCTTTCAATCGCCTAATCTTTGGTACTTGGCCGGGCTGTCCTATCCTGGCGTGACGTTAACTGGGGCAACCACGCCCGGCGTGCCTTTTCACGTGTTGGGCCACAACGGCCAAATTGCCTGGGGGTTCACGACAACGCACGGCGATACCCAGGATTTGTTTGTCGAAACCTTGAGCGATGACGGTGCGCGCTATCTCACACCCGATGGACCGATGGCTTTTGAAAGCCGTGAGGAAGTCATCAATGTCCGTTTTGGCGAGCCCCAGAAAATTATGGTTCGCACCACGCGCCATGGCCCTGTCGTAAGCGACATACTCCCGGCTGCCAGCAACCTCACGACTGGCGGCAAACACGTTGTGGCGTTGGCGGCAACCCTGTTGATCAAGGATGACCGATCCATTGAAACCATCTACCGCCTCGCACTGGCGGCTGCTGCCACTGAATTTGTTGAGTCGGTCAGAACCTTCAATGCCCCTGAACACAACATGATGGTGGCCGATAAAGATGGATCAATTGCTTTCGTCACATCGGGTCGCATCCCCTTGCGGAAAAACAAAAATTGCGATGGCTTACTGCCTAGTGATGGAGCCAGCGGCGAGTGCGATTGGGTTGGCATGGTAGCGTTCGAAGCCTGGCCGAAAAGTCTCAATCCAGAAAGCGGCCTCCTCTTCAATGCTAACAACAAGGTCGTCTCGGATGATTATCCAGTCATGATCGCCAAAGATTGGCCCGAGGGTTACCGCGCGCAACGCATCGAGGACTTTTTCGCTGCTCGCTCGGGTCTAACAATCAAAGATATGAATACGCTGCAGACCGACCATGTTTCGCTCATGGCCCGCGAAGTGCTGCCGTTGCTGCTTGATCGCCTGCAGCCGCGCGACACTCAAGACAGCCGCCTTAAAGAGCACATGACAGCCTGGGATGGCACCATGTCGCGTCAGAAAATCGGACCGCTTATTTTTGCGCTTTGGATAGAGCGGTTGAAAGCGAGGATATTGGCCGATGAATTGGGCGATAGCTTTCGCAGTATTGGCGGCGCTCGCCCAACACTACTGAAGTCGATTCTGACCGAGAATACGTCATGGTGCGATGACATTAATACGCCTGATGCTGAAACCTGCGATATGCAAATCAACGGGGCATGGGCCGAAGCCGTGACCTGGCTGACGAACTATTCGAGTGACGATAACGATTGGCGCTGGGAGAAATGGCATGTCGCCCGTTTCGACCATCCAATTTTTAGTAGTATTCCAGGTTTGTCGTGGCTTGGCAGTTTTGCGGTTGCCACCGATGGCGACGATTTCACGGTCAATCGAGGTTCGTTCACGGCCTCGACTTCCCGGGTTCCATTCCGCCATTTCCATGGCCATGGGTACCGCGCCATCTATGACTTGGCCGACTTAAGCCGCTCGCAATTCAGCATGGCAGGGGGCCAATCTGGCCATCAGTTATCCACACATTTTGACGACCTGCTGGAGGGCTGGGCTAATGGGGAGACGTTTGACCTTGTGGCGCCAAAAGAAGGCCATGTTAGTCGCTTATTTTTAACTCCCTCGCCTTAAGCTTGAGGCCTGCGCCAGAAGCGCGTAGATTAACTATTGAATTCCTTGGCCTTTTTGGCCCGGGGACAGGGGTAAGTTAGCTCGTCATGGCGAAAGATCCCGGCGAAGGCGGCATAACGATCATCAAGCGCGTCAAGAAGGGTGGCGAAAGCCACCATGGCGGCGCGTGGAAAGTGGCCTACGCCGACTTCGTGACGGCGATGATGGCCTTCTTTTTGCTCCTGTGGCTGCTTAATGCGGTCACCGAAGAGCAACTCAACGGCATTGCCGACTACTTCACGCCTATCGCCGCTTCGACCCGCGAAAGCGGTGCTGGCGGCATGCTTGGCGGTCAAACCCTAGGCGAAGGCGCCTCGCAGTCGCGCACTGGGTCCACGTCTGCCGTCGTTCTGCCCCCACCCTCCATCGGCTCGGGTGGTGATGACAATTCCGACCCGGCCGAGGGCCAAGAGGCCAGCGAAGAACAAATCGAAAAGCAGATGGCGGCCCGCGAGCAGAAGGAATTCGAGCAGGCGGTCACCGACATCAAAAAGGCGATCAGCGGTATCCCCGAGTTGGCGCCATTGGCCAGCAGCCTTCTCATCGACAACACCCCCGAAGGCTTGCGCATTCAGATTCTCGATCAAGATAAGATCGATATGTTCAAACCTGGCAGCGCCGAACTCTATCCGCGTGCCAAAGAATTGCTGGCCCAAATCGCCCGCATCATCAAGAAACTCCCCAACAAAATTAGCATCACCGGACACACCGATCCATCGGGGTACGTCGACCCCACCGGCTATACCAATTGGGAGCTTTCCACGGACCGCGCCTTAGCCACGCGCCGCGCGCTGTTGGAAGGCACCCTTGAGGACAACAAGATCAACAAGGTTGTCGGCGTCTCAGACCGCGAACCGATGGACCCGGCCCAGCCGCGCAGCCCGCGTAACAGGCGCGTCTCGATCGTTTTGCTCAAGAGCGAGAAAGTCAAACTCAGTGATTTCGACCGCTTGCCTAATTTCCTCGAAAAGCGCAATCCGCCCCCGGTGGATAGCCAATCGGGCGAAACACTGGCCCGGCCCGAGCCGAAGCGTTAGAGACGGCGCGCATGGACCAAACACCACTTAAGCGGCCGCAATTTTTTTTCACCACGGCACCTCTGCCTTGCCCCTATTTGCCCGACCGCCTTGAACGCAAGATTGTGACGGAACTATCTGGCCCGGGCGCCGAAGTCCTACACGAAGGTCTGGCACGTGCCGGGTTTCGCCGCAGCCATTCCATTGCCTATGCGCCTGCCTGCCCTGGATGCCGCAGTTGCGTGCCCGTGCGTGTGGTGGTGAACGAGTTCTCCCGCCGGCGCACTTTGGCGCGGACGTGGCGCGAAAACGAAGATCTGCTTGCCGTGAAAGTGCCGGCGTGCGCCACCAGCGAGCAGTTCGATCTGTTCACGCGCTATCAGCAAGGCCGCCACACCGGCAGCGACATGGCGCTGATGGGCTTTTACGAATACAGCGCAATGATCGAAGACAGCCCCATCGACACCTTCATGGTCGAGTTCCGCGACAACATGGGTGCGTTGACGGCCGTGTGCCTGACCGACCGCACCAACGATGGCGTGTCGGCCGTGTACAGCTTTTTCGAAACCAAAAGCCCGCGCCAAGGCTTGGGCAACTACATCGTGCTATGGTTGATCGAGCATGCGCGCAAGTTAGGCTTGCCTTACGTGTATTTGGGCTACTGGATCGCCGACAGCGCCAAGATGGCCTACAAGGCACGCTTCCAACCCATGGAAGCGCTTGGCCCGTCGGGCTGGGCGCGCATGGACGACCTCGCCGAGAGCGAGACGGATTAGCTGCTAAACGGCTGGTCTTCGCGCGAAAAGCCCTTCATTGGCAAACGTCCAGCTTGAGCGCGCTGGCCGATCCATTCTTTCAAGGCCGTTTCAACGCGCTCGCCATTGCCTGACATCCAGCTTAGTCCGGCCTTAAGCGTGAACACTTTGGCATCTGCGCAACCACCATCTTTGTAACGCTGCAAGATTACGCCGCGCCCACGATTCATTTCTGGCACTTCCGCCAGTGGGAAAATCAGCAGCTTGCGGTTTTCGCCGATGATGGCCACATGGTCGCCCGCCGCACCGAATAACCCGCCTGGAATACTGGGCTGCACTGGCGTGCACACCACGGCCTTTTCGCCCTCACCCAGATTCAAAGCCTGCTTGCCGTTTTTCGTCTGCGCAAACACTTGTTCGGCGGGAACAACAAAGCCACGGCCTTCATTCGAGACCACCAGGAATTTTTGCTCGCGGTTGAAGACGAAGATAGAAACAATGTTGGCATCGTTGGGCAGTTCGATCATCAAGCGTATGGGTTCGCCAAAGCCCCTACCCTGCGGCAACTTATCCGCACCGATGGCATAGAACCGGCCGTCGGACCCAAACAGCATGATCTTATCGGTCGATTGCGCTTTCACCGCGGCCTGGAAGGCATCGCCTTCCTTGAATTTCACATCCGATTCGCCCGACATCACATCGTCACGGTGGCCCTTCATCGCGCGGATCCAGCCCTTGGCCGACAGGACCACCGTGATGGGCTCTTTCTCCACCAAGGCATCGATCGGGATAATCACGGCGGTCGGGGCCGCACCCAACTCGGTGCGGCGCTTGCCCAGCGGCGTCTTTTGGCCGAACTGTTCTTTGATCGCCTTGACCTGATCGGAGATCGCTTTCCACTGTTGCTTTTCGTCCTTCAGCAGCGAATTCAGCAGTTTCTTCTCGTCCGACAACTCCTTGTGCTCGCCCTTGATCTCCATTTCCTCAAGCTTGCGCAAAGATCGCAAGCGCATGTTGAGAATGGCTTCGGCCTGGTTGTCGGTCAGCCCGAACGCTTTCATCAATTTGGGCTTGGGTTCATCCTCGGTGCGGATGATTTTGATTACCTTGTCGAGGTTCAAATAGCAGATCAAATAGCCTTCCAGCAGTTCCAGGCGGTTTTTGATCTTTTCCAGCCGATGCTTCGAGCGGCGCACTAGTACGATTTGGCGGTGATCCAGAAACGCTTGCAGCAGCTCGCGCAATCCCATCACCTTGGGCGTGCCATCGGCATCCAGCACATTCATGTTGAGGCCGAAGCGCACTTCCAACTCGGTCTGGCGGAACAATTGTTCCATCAACTGTTCGGGGTCGACGGTGCGCGACTTTGGCTCCAGCACGATGCGGACATCTTCGGTGGATTCGTCGCGGATATCGGCCAGGTACGGCAGCTTTTTATCGTTCAGTAATTCAGCAATCCGCTCGATGAGTTTGGCCTTTTGAACCTGATAGGGAATTTCGGTGATAATCAGATTGAACTGCCCGCGTTCGTACTTCTCGGTTTTCCATTTCGCGCGCACGCGCAACGAGCCGCGGCCCGTGGCATAGGCATCGCGGATGGTCTCGCGGCTTTCGGTCAGCACGCCGCCCGTGGGAAAATCCGGGCCTTGCACAAAGTCGAGTAAGGTCGAGACATGGGCCTTGGGCGTTTTGATCAGGTGTAGCAGCGCGTCGCACAACTCGCCCACGTTGTGGGGCGGGATGTTGGTGGCCATGCCTACCGCGATGCCCGACGAACCATTGGCCAGTAAATTCGGCACTGCCGATGGCATGACGATGGGCTCGGACTCTTCGCCATCGTAAGTGGCGCGAAAGTCGATGGCGTCCTCATCCAGCCCATCCATGAGCTGCATGGCAAAGGGCGTGAGTCGCGCCTCGGTGTACCGCATGGCTGCGGCATTATCGCCGTCGATATTGCCAAAGTTGCCCTGGCCTTCGACCAGCGGGTAACGCACGGCAAAATCTTGCGCGAGGCGCACCATTGCGTCGTAAATCGACTGATCACCATGCGGGTGGTATTTGCCCATCACATCGCCAACCACGCGGGCACATTTTTTGAAGCCCGTGTTGGGATCGAGCTTCAATTGCCGCATGGCGTACATCAGGCGCCGATGCACAGGTTTGAGGCCATCGCGCACATCGGGCAGCGAGCGCGAGACAATCGTCGACAGCGCATAGGCGAGGTAACGCTCGCCCAGGGCATCGGCCAACGGGGCCTGTCTGATTTCACCGGTGGGTTTGGGGCTAACGGGCGTGCGAGCCATGCGAATCGGAACTCCGGATATCAAAACAGCCCGAATCGGCGGGCGGCCTTTTGGCTATATCTAGTATGCCACGAAATCCCGCCGTCAACAAATTGGGTAGCTTAACCCCTGAGGCGCTCAACTAACCGTGCTCGGGCAGCAGGCATGGCTTGATGGTGCGGGGCAAACACATGCGCTTCGAAAAAATGCCCGGTAAGGGCAAGTGCTGAGGCCACTTCAGCGTCTGGCACGTCACTTGATTCATCACACAGAAATGGCGGCAATGCGAGCAGGCGCGATGCATAGGGTGCGCCTGCAATCGCCGAAACTGCGCGGCCCGACTTTGGCGAGACATAAACGAGATTTTCCATCGAGCCGGTGCCAGCGCACGATGACAAATCAAGCCCGAACCCGAGGTCGCGCAAAATCTCTAATTCCCATCGCGCGTAGCGAGCCGCCCATCCGGTTTGATTGAGCGTGGCAAGAAACGCCACTGATGTTTTCTCGATTTCCGGCAAGGGCTGGCGTTCGGGCAGCAGCGCATCCAGCAACGCGCACAGCGACGACAACGCCGCCAGCCGGTCTGCGTCGGACATCACATCGGCGGAATAACTATGAGATAGTTCGGTGGTCAGCGTGCCAAGATGTTCGTCCAGGCGCGCGCGCCAGGTTGCTTTCACGATGTTGCCGGGCTGCAAGGCACCCTTGTTCCTGCGGCTCGCACCCGCTTTTACCAAGCCAGCGTAACGTCCATTGTTTTGTGTGAGCAGCGAGATGATGGCGTCGTGCTCGCCATGACGGCGCACCGAGAGAATCAATCCGTGGTCGTCCCAGGTGACCGCCAATTCGCACAGCCTTACTGCAAGCGGTTGAAAAGTAGAATTAAACCCGTGATCGCGCCTGCTAGCCCAATAAACGTCAAAACGTAATCAGGCGTGCTGGTGGGTAAATTGCGGCCCCGCCGCACCACCAAGGCTGCAAGCGCCACAACCCCAGCGAAGAAACAAATGACAGCAAACAATTTCACGATTCACACACCCTCAAGGATACCTGGGCCGCATCAAAGCCAATTCAGGCGTTGAAGTCGAGCCCCCATGCGGAAAACATTCCCCGGTCCTCGCGCCAATTTTCTTTGACCTTTACGTGTAGAAACAGGTGGACCTTACGGTCGAGTAGGCTTTCCAACTCGGCGCGCGCCTTGGCTCCGATGTTCTTGATGCGTTTACCGCCCTCACCCAACACAATGGCTTTGTGGTTATCGCGCGAAACATAAATGTTCTGTTCTACCCGCGCGCTCCCGTCCTTGCGGTCTTCCCAGCGCTCGGTCTCGACCGCACAGGAGTACGGCAACTCTTGGTTTAATTGCAGAAACAACTGCTCGCGGGTGATCTCGGCGGCGAGCAAACGGCCGGGCATGTCGGAAATATCATCGGCCGGGAACATCCATGGCCCTTGCGGCATGGCCTTGGCCACATAGTCCTTGATCCGGTCAAGCCCGTCCCCCGTCAGCGCCGACACCATGAAGATCTCGCTGAAGTTGCCCGATTCGTTCAGCCGCTTGGTCAAGTCCAGCAGCTTACCCTTGTCGGCAATATCCACCTTATTCAGAACAAGAAGCGCTTTCCTGCCGCTGGTTTTAAGTTGCTCAAGAATGCGCTCGCTATCGGCATCGAGCGTGCGGGCGCCATCGACCACAAAAAAGATAACATCGGCGTCGCCTGCGCCGGTCCAGGCGGCTGCGACCATGGCGCGATCAAACCGTTGCTTCGCCGCGAAAATACCAGGCGTATCGACATAGATAACTTGAGCCTGGCCATAGATAGCAATGCCGCGAACGATCGTGCGTGTGGTTTGCGCTTTGGGGGAAACAATCGACACCTTGCTGCCGACAAGAGCGTTCACCAGTGTCGACTTACCTGCGTTGGGCGCACCAATAACAGCCACGAAGCCACAATGCGGTGCGGCTTGAGCACCCTCGCTCATGGGCCGGCTTTCAATGATTGCAACAGGGCTGTAGCCGCGGCTTGCTCAGCGATACGTTTCGAACGACCGTGCCCTTTGGCACTGCCGTGCCCGTCAACTGTCACCGTTACGACAAAGTGCGGTGCGTGGTCGGGGCCTTCTTGCGATTGAACCGTATAAAGCGGCAACGAGAGTCCTTGGCCTTGGGCCCATTCCTGCAACGTGCTCTTGGCATCCTTCGGAGGCGAAACGGCTTCATCCACTAACGCCGCCCATTGGGCACGAACGAAGGCTTGCGCAGGCGTCAAACCGCCATCGAGATAAACCGCCCCTATCACGGCCTCACAAGCATCGGCTATGACGGCGTCCATATCCTCGGCCGACTGGCCCACGCCCATGCGAATTTCAGCGGCAATTCCGCTTGAACGCGACACGCGCGCTAAAGTCGGTGCGCTCACCAGAACCGCCAGCCGCTGTGCCAATTGACCTTCAGCTTCCCCAGTGAATCGTTCGAACAATAATTGCGCAATGACCAGACCAAGCACACGGTCGCCCAGAAACTCCAACCGCTCATTGGCAAAATCTACAGCCTCGGGCAACCCGCCGGCCTTGCGTTGGCCCGTAACGCTGCGATGTGTCAGCGCGCGCTCAAGCAGAGTCGCGTCGGCAAAGCGGTAGCCGAGCACTGTTTCGAGTGGATGGCGTTGTTGAGCGGGTTGGCCCGCCATATCCGCGCGCCTTAAATGATGCGGTCGAAAAAACGGCCAAAGCGCATGGCGAACGGCCAGCGCCAAATTTCCAAAATTGCCGCCGTACCGTCAGTCGAGAAAAACAAAATCTCAGCGCGGCCCACCAGATTCTCATCGGGCACAAAACCCACATCGGCGCGGCTGTCGAGTGAGTTGTCGCGATTGTCACCCATCATGAAGTAATGGCCTTGCGGCACGGTGAACTCGCGCGTGTTGTCGTAAGGACGGTTGTCGCCTTCTTCAAGGATGGCGTGCTGTTTACCGCCCGGTAGCGTTTCCTTGTACTGAGTCACACGCCGCAGGCTGCCGAAACGATCCGTATAAACAAAATCATCCATGCGCTCGCGTTCGACAAGCTGGCCATTGATGAACAAGCGGCCATCCTTCACCTGAATGGTGTCACCCGGCAGACCGATCAAGCGCTTGATGTAGTCGGTCTTATTGTCGCGCGGCAACTTGAACACGATGACATCGCCGCGCTGGGGTATGCTCGACAACACGCGCCCTGTCATCGGCATGAAACTGAGTGGAAACGAATGGCGGCTATACCCATAGGAATACTTCGAGACGAAGAGATAGTCGCCTTCCAGCAGCGTGGGAATCATCGAACCCGATGGAATATTGAACGGCTCGAAAGCCAATGACCGGATCACCAACGCAATCAACACCGCATAGACGACGGTCTTGACCGTCTCCAAAAAGCCTTCTTGCCGCTTGGGGACCGCCTTGGGGGTGATGATCGTTTGGGCCATGAATATAAGAGAAATCAATGAGATAGGTGGGTCTTGTGGCGCCCCACGCGTGCGCCATGGAGATAAGCCTGGGGGCCAGAGGAAAGTCAAGCCAAGCCCAGGTGAAGAGGTTGTGAGGAAATCGCCTAAAACATCATCTTTGTAATTGCGGGACGGCAACGATAATCACCATGGCTTCGGCCATGGGGTATTCGTCGGTGAGCGTGACTTCCACACGCGCGTCCATGCCCGCTGGTGTCATCTGCTTTAACCGCTCGGCCGCGCCGCCTGTCATGACAATGGTGGGTTTGCCGGATGGCAAGTTCACAACACTGAGATCGCGCCAATAAACCCCATTGCGAAACCCGGTTCCGAGAGCCTTCGAGGCCGCTTCTTTGGCGGCATAACGCTTGGCATAGGTCGAGGCGTAAGCATTGCCAGCCCCCTTGCGACGCTCGGCCTTGCGTTGTTCAGCCTCGGTATAAATGCGTTGAATAAAACGCTCTCCAAACCGCTCAAGCGTTTTTTCGATGCGGCGAATGTCGATCAGGTCATTGCCAATGCCGAGGATCATGTCACGGCTGCAGTCAGAGGCGCACGGGCTGCGTCCATTAAGATACGCATACGCCCAATAGCTGCGCTAAAGCCCACAAAAATTGCCTCGCCCACCAAAAAGTGCCCGATGTTTAGTTCCGCGAGATTCGAAATCGCGGCCACCGGCCCCACCGTGTCATAACCCAAGCCATGGCCTGCGTGGCACTCAAGCCCTAGTTTTTCCGCATGGCCGGCAGCGTTTTGCAAACGGAGCAATTGTTTTTCGCGAGAGGCTCCGGCAGGTGTTTCGCAATAAAGCCCTGTGTGTAACTCGACCACCGGCGCACCGACCGACCTCGAAGCTTCGAGTTGACGAATCTCGGCTTCGATAAACATCGAAACACGAATACCCGCATCGGACAGTTCACGAACGAACGGAGCAAGCTGATTGTGTTGGCCTGCCACATCCAGGCCGCCTTCGGTGGTGCGCTCTTGGCGTTTTTCGGGAACCAAGCACACAGCATGCGGCTTGTGCTTCAGCGCGATCTTTAGCATTTCATCGGTTGCTGCCATCTCTAGGTTCAACGGCACATGCAATTGGGTGCGAAGGCGTTCGATGTCATCGTCAGAGATATGGCGCCTATCCTCGCGCAAGTGCGCGGTAATACCATCGGCGCCGGCCTCCGCTGCCATCAACGCCGCTCGCACGGGGTCAGGATGCATGCCGCCGCGCGCATTACGCACTGTGGCAACATGATCCACATTCACGCCAAGCCGGAGGTGCCTCAGCGCGGTTGCCATACATAGTCCTTCCCTTCGCGACGCGCCTCCTCAAGCCGCTGCGCCGTTTTCGCCGCGCGGCGCTGTTGGATGCGGCGCAAAACCGGCGCCAAGACCAGGTATGAGCCAAAACCCACCACGATTGCGACTGGCCCGCTGCCCACCATCATCGGCAGGAACACCGGCATGACTTTCTCGATAAAAAGCCGCCAGTCTAGCTGCACCACGGCTTCGGTCAGGCCGACGAACATGTTGACGAAATCCATAGCCCCAACATGGCCGTATTTGTCCCAACCGAGAATGAGCGCCCCCGTATAATACGTTGAGAACCAAACGGGTGTTGCCGTCCACGGATTGATGGCCAAGGTTCCAAACACAGACGCCACCAAATTGCCGCGGACAGCATAAGCCAGGGCCAACGCAGCGACAGTGTGAGTACCAACTGCAGGTGTCACGGACGCCGCCACACCACTAGAAAACCCTGCGGCAATACTTGAGGGTGTACCTGGAATCCGCTGCAACCGACGCCAATAATACGTCACCGTGCGCAGCCAACCGATGCGCGGCCATACGAAGTCGCGCAGGCGGTCAATCAGTGGAATTTTGTTACGGCGGCGAAATAACATGGTCAACAGGTGGTGTATTTCTGGGCTATGGGCAAGGGCCTATTTCATCGCACCTTGAGCGCGCTATGAATTCTTTATCGCAAGCATCACTATCAGCATAGAGTATGGCCATATCGGGGCTTTGGGGAGACATCACATGAAATTCGTTGCCGGGTTAGTTCTGCTCGTGGCGGCGGCCGTCGGCCTTTACGCGGCCGCGCTCGAGTTCGGCGCTTTTGACATGCCGCTTAAGGATATCGAGGCCAAGTATATCAAGCCGTTCTCGAAATTCATGGAGATTGATGGGGTACGTGTGCACTACATGGACGAGGGTCAGGGTGAGGCCATCGTGCTGGTGCATGCCAGCTACATGAATCTGTTCACGTTCGACAGCATGGCTAAGGCCCTAAGTACGAAGTACCGCGTGGTTCGTTTCGATGTTCCCACGGCAGGATTAACGGGCCCAGACCCGCAAAAGCGTTATTCCATCGAACTCAATATCCAAATTTTGGATACCCTGATGACGAAACTGGGCATCGAGAAATTTGCCGTTCTTGGCACCTCATCTGGCGGGCCTGTCGTGTTTCGCTATGCCGCAGAAAAGCCCGAGCGCGTCACACGCATGATCTTGATCAATTCGGCGGGCATGCCACGCACTGCTGTGACGAATCCCAACCGCGCGCGCGGCACGACCATCGATCAATGGATCACAGCGCGGCATCGCTCGATGAGTTATTGGCGAGCAAATCTTGCCTCCAATATCCCATCCATGACACCGCCCGACTGGCTGGTGGAAATGTGTTACGATACCGGACGCCGCGCTGGCCTGAGAGAAGAAGGTGCGCTGTTCACGAAAAACTTCAAGACCGGCGACCCAGAGTCGACGTTGGGTCGCGTCAAAGCTCCAACCATGATTCTGTGGGGTATGGAAAACCCGACAGTCATGCATCTCGAAGCCAATGTGATGTCGCTGTGGCTTAACTCCGCGCCAAGTCTCGTGAAAAAATACCCCAAGGTCGGGCACTACCTGTATCTTGAAATTCCGCAAGAGGTTGAGGCCGACATCATGGCCTTCCTCGCGGGTGAAAAAGACAGCGAACTTCGCCAGACGCAACGGGTGCCTGTGGCCACTACAGCCGGCGGTTAGACATATTTACGCCACCATTTGGCGGCGAAGCTTTCGCTCGTCGCCTGGCGAGGATTTCGATGCTTAAAATGGTGTTGCTGCTAAATACAGCGATTCTTATTTCTGCCTGTACGACCGAGAATGGCCGCCCTGGCGCAGCCACTCAGTTCTTTTGCAACGTGCGTGAGAGTGCGTGTAAACAACGCTGCGAGCCCGTGCGCGCACAAGAGGCGATCACCTGCCAAAACGCGTGCGAGGAGAGCGGTAAGGATAAATGCCGCTAGCTAGCTGCCTGCCGCCACAGGCATTTTAAGCTTGGGCATTAGCGCGAGTAGCAGCAATGAGAGCGGACCAATCAGCAAGCTTGCGACAACCCAACGCTTGACTGAGCGGCCTTTTCGTTGGGCCAAGACATGGGCCCCGATCGCACATACCAGAGCAAAAACCACAAGCACGATGAATCTGATCATGGTGTAATTCCCATTCGTAAGCGGCGATCATCCCCTCGCCCGGTCTACAGCATTTATAGCGGGCATGGCGCGTAAGGCTGCAATGATATTGGTGAGATGCTTCACGCCGTTGACCTCGATATCCACGATCATCTCGAAAAAATCTGCCGAGCGTTTCGTGAAACGCAAATTATTGATGTTGCCATTATTCTTAGCAATGACAGTCGACAGTGTTCCGAGCGCACCCGGTTCGTTGGCCACGGTCAGCAATAAACGGCCAATGTGAGCATCTTTGTCGCGATCGCTGTCCCACGACAGATCAACCCAACGGTCGGAAGCATCGGCGAATGCCTTCAACCGTTCGCAATCAATCGTGTGCACGGCCACACCCTTGCCGGGCTCGCGAATGCCAACGATGCGGTCACCGGGCAGCGGATAGCAACACTCGGATAAGTGCACCGCCATACCGGGCGTGAGGCCGCGTATGGACACGCCCGTGCCTTCGCCTGCTTGTTTAGCCCGGGCTTGGGACAAATTCACCACGTTATCGTCGGTATCGGTTCGCGCACCCGGGTATACAGCGATCAAGACTTCGCGGCCAAACAACCGGCCCTCACCCACTTTGGCGTAGAGGTCATCAACGCTAGCAATCGTGAGTTTTTCCAAGGCCCCTTGCATGCCCTTTTGGGTCAATTCGTAACCGTCTTTCTGGAAGACCTTTTCCAAAATGCTCTTGCCGAACCGGATGTATTCGCTGCGCGCATCGGTGCGGACGCGGCGGCGAATGTGCGCGCGGGCCTTACCAGTGACCACAAAACTTTCCCATTCGGGTGCTGGCTTTTGAGCCTTCGAGGTCACGATTTCAACTTGATCACCATTTTGCAACTTCGTGCGCAAGGGAACGATACGCCCATTCACCTTCGCGCCAACGCAGGTATCGCCTACCTCGGAATGCACAGCGTAAGCGAAGTCCACCGTCGAGGCCCCGCGCGGCATGGCGATCAGGTCGCCCTTGGGCGAGAAGCAGAAAACTTGATCTTGGAACATCTCGAGCTTGGTGTGTTCCAAAAATTCCTGTGGATTTTGTGCATGCTCGAGAATTTCCAACAACTCACGCAACCACGAGTACTGTCGACCCTCGATAGAAGCAGTTTTATCGCCTTCATCTTCCTGCTTGTAGTGCCAATGGGCGGCGACACCTAACTCGGCTACTTGGTGCATTGCCGATGTGCGGATTTGAATCTCAATCCGCTGCTTTTGCGGGCCGATGACGGCCGTGTGGATTGACCGGTAGCCGTTACGCTTAGGCGTTGAGATGTAGTCTTTGAAACACCCTGGCACCATGCGATAGGCGGTATGGATAATGCCAAGCACCCGGTAGCAATCCTCAACCGAGTCCAACATGATGCGGAAGGCCATGATGTCGGAAAGTTGCTCGAAGCTAACTTCCTTCACCTGCATCTTACGCCAGATGGAATAAGCGGTTTTCTCACGCCCCGAGATGAAACCCTTGATACCCGCCTTGCTGATAACCTGATCCAACTCATCCATGATCTTGCCGACCAGGTCACCGCCATGAAGCTCCAAAAAACGCAATCGCGTCAAAATGGAACCGCGCGCGTCGGTGTTGAGTTCGGCAAAAGACAGGTCTTCCAACTCAGTCTTGACCTCTTGCATGCCGATGCGCTCGGCTAAGGGCGCGTAGATCTCCATCGTTTCCAAGGCGATAGTCCGGCGTTTTGCGGGGTCAACGATAAAGTGCAATGTACGCATGTTGTGCAGCCGGTCTGCCAGTTTCACCAGCAGCACGCGAATATCGGCTGACATAGCCAGCAAGAATTTGCGGAAATTCTCGGCTTGTTTGGTTTCGATATTTTGGATTTGAATCTTGGCGAGCTTGGTTACGCCATCAACCAACCGCGCGACCTCATCACCAAATAGTTTGCGCACATCATCGAGTGTCGCCAGGGTGTCCTCGACAATGTCGTGCAAGAGCGCCGTAACGATAGAAGCTGTATCGAGTTTGTAGTTGGTCAGAATGCCCGCCACCTCGATGGGGTGCGAGAAATACGGATCGCCCGAAGCCCTGGTTTGCGAACCATGCATCTTCATGGCGTAAACGTAGGCGCGGTTAATGGCGTCTTCGTCGGCTGCCGGGTCGTAAGCCTTAATGCGTTCGACCAACTCGAATTGCCGCATCATGGCGTTAACCGCCAGGCAAAGCCGTCGCCGTTAAAAAAAAAGAAACTGTAACTTAGATTGCGCGCACAGGCGCACTCCATCGCGAGACGAAGTTGGGAGTAAGTTGTCTTAGTCGTTCCGGCCAGTTTCGTCCGTGTCGCCATAATGCACTGCGGGGTGGTCTGCTGTGGGGCGGGATGTTCCGCCATCATCTTCTTCGTCGTCGATTTCTTCTACGCTCATGCCGGTTCCGGCGACCATTTGCTCGCCGACTTGGCCAGCAATGGCGGCAAATTCCGGATTGGCGGCCATGGCATCGAAACCGTCTTCCTCTGGTTCGTCGACTTCTACGTGCTTTTGCAAGCCTTGGATAATCGCCTCATACAGATCGGAGGGGATAGCCTTGTTATCGGCAATTTCGCGCAAAGCGACGACAGGGTTTTTATCATTGTCGCGCGGCACGCGCGGTTCACCGCCCGAGGAAATTTCGCGTGAGCGTTGCGAGGCAACCATCACGAGTTCGAACCGGTTGGGTACCTTTTCGACGCAATCTTCGACGGTGACGCGAGCCATGGGTTGATCCTTGTTTCGTGGCCTTTAGAGTGCGTGGCTTTTGCAACGGGGTCAATCAATCCCCGCGCAAGTCCTTGAAATATATGAGTAGCCGCGCAAATTCCCAATCAATGGGGTGTTCAAGGAGGCCGCTTTTTAGACGGTATGGCCAAGAAGCTCAAGGGGGACTGGAAATCAGCCGAATCCTTGGTTTTTCAGCCCCTAGAGGTAATTTGGCGATCATCTCATCCGGGGTTAGCCCCAAACGGGGGTGATGCCACCTTGGGGCCACATCCCTCAGCGGATAGAGCACAAACGCACGCTCGTACAACCGGGGGTGCGGCAGGGTCAGCGTCTTGCTGTCGATCTGCAGCGCGCCATAGCCCAATAGATCAAGATCAAGAGTACGGGCAGCATTTGGCATCGAGCGTTCGCGGGCGAACGACTGTTCGATCGCATGCAGGCGTTGCAGGAGGGTCTCAGGATCGAGATTTGTTGCGACTACCGCAACGCCGTTTACAAACCAGGGTTGATCTGACACCGGAACAGGCGCGATCTCGTACCAATTAGAATGGCGCAGGATTTCAATGCCATGTTCTGCCATTGCCTGTAAGGCCGCTTGGCAGGTGTCCAACGAGCCACCTGCTGCACTGGGAAGGTTCGATCCAAGCGCGATGAGAATCATTGTTTGATCAACTGCCCGTGACTTGCGCGCGTGAAAACGAAAAGCTAGTTTCAGAATCGGTTTATAGAATTTTTCGAATTTCAGTTATATCTGTTGTTCATTCTCTAAGCCGTTGTTTGTGATCATATTTGAATTATAGGAGCGATGCATGATCTTCTATCCCGAAGAACGGTTGGCCATGTTTATTGACGGCCCGAACTTATTCGGTGCCGCAAGGTCTTTAGGGTTCGATATCGACTACCGCCGGATGTTGCAGTTGTTTGCCGCCAAGGGCCGCCTGTTGCGCGCGTTCTATTACACCGCCTTGATGGAAAATGAGGAATACTCGCCCCTGCGCCCGCTGGTCGATTGGCTCGATTACAATGGCTACAGCATGGTCACTAAACCCGTGAAGGAATTCACCGACGCCCAGGGCCGCCGCCGGATCAAGGGCAACATGGATATCGAACTGGCTATCGACATGCTGGAGATGGCCAACCACGTGCAGCACATCGTGCTGTTTTCCGGCGATGGCGATTTTAGGCGTTTGGTTGAAGCTGTGCAAAAGAAAGGCGTGCGCGTGTCTGTGGTCTCAAGCATTCGCACCCAGCCCCCTATGATCGCCGACGAACTGCGACGCCAAGCCGACAATTTTATTGAATTGGCGGATCTTCAGGCCAGCGTCGCACGCGCCGAGCGCCCTGCCCCCCCGCCAGAACGCGTCTGATAGTCAAAATGATGAACGCCCTCACGGGCCCAGAGAAAAATTGCGCGCTGTGTCCGCGCCTCGTCAAATTTCGTGCGCAGAACAAATCGGCATACCCTGATTTTTACAATGGGGCTGTTCCGGCCTTCGGCAATAGCGATGCGTGGTTACTGGTCGTGGGCCTGGCTCCGGGTTTGAAGGGCGCTAACCGCACCGGACGACCGTTCACAGGCGACTACGCTGGTGAGTTGCTTTACCCGACGCTTCTCAGGTCAGGATTGGCGCGGGGATCATATGGCGCAGACCCAACCGATGGCTTGGAATTGCTCGGCTGCCGCATCACGAATGCCGTGCGCTGTGTACCGCCGGAAAATAAACCAACCCCAGCCGAGCAAAAAACCTGTCGCGATTTCCTGAACGCTGAGATTGGCGCACTGCCAAGGCTCAAGGCGATTCTGTCCTTGGGCCAAATTTCGCATAACGCCGTGCTCTCAACTCTGGGCTTACGCAAAGTGCTTTACCCTTTCAAGCACGCCGCGCAGCACAAATTACCCAATGGCTTGATCCTTGCCGATAGCTATCATTGCTCACGCTATAACGTGAATACAGGCGTATTAACGGCGAAGATGTTTGAAAACGTCGTGGCCCAAGTCAAAGCTCTTGAGCCGTAGCATGCTACGGCTCAAAAAAGCCAAACCCGATCTAGGCGTTTATTTTCGCAGCCGTGGCCGCAAGGTCCGGCCCATTGATGTGGTTTCGATCCGCGCTATTACCGGATTATCGCAAGGCGCTTTCGCCAAGGCCTGCGGCATTAGCGTGCATACGCTACGCAATTGGGAGCAAGACCGCCGCTCCCCACGCGGCCCGGCACGCGCCCTCTTGCTGGCCATCGCCCGCGACCCTGTGGGCGTGATCAAAGCGCTGCGAGGCTAGCCGCGACCTCGGTGATCAGGGCTTTGCCTGCATCCAACACGCCCGCCATTTGAAAAAAGCCGTGGATCATGCCGGGGTAAACGCGCTGCGTAACATCAACGCCAGCAGCCTCAAGCCTGCTGGCCAGCAACTCACCTTCATCGAATAGCGGATCGGCCTCGGCTAGAATCATCAATGTTTTGGGCAGACGGGATAAGTCTTTAGCAAGAACAGGCGAGATATAACCGCTACGCCGGTTCACACCTGCCGGTACATACGCCTTGAAATATCGGTCCATGTCCGCCCGCCAACTGGGCCGGGGCGCTCGTTCCTTGATCGATGAATAGTCGCGCTCTTCGGTCAGGTCGGTGTTGGGATAAATCAGAATTTGAGCGGCTATCTTTGGTCCATGCCGGTCCCGCGACATCAATGCAACGGCTACTGCTAGTGTTCCGCCCGCGCTATCACCGCCAACAACGATCTTGTTTGGATCAATGCCCAATTCAGGTGCGTGCATGGCCACCCAAGCCAGTGCGGCATAACAGTCATCATGGGCGGCTGGATAGACATGTTCAGGCGCGCGGCGATAATCAACAGCGATAAGCGTTGTACGTGAGCGGTTAGCCACGGCACGCAACGGGGCGTCATGAGTCTCAAGATCGCCTGACACGAATCCGCCGCCGTGAAAATAAACCAGCACCCCCTGACCGGCGCACCCTTCAGGCCGATATAGCCGCGCCCGAATTGGCCCGCCTGGACCCTGAATGTCTCGGTCTTCGATGCGTTCGACGATCTCTGTCGTGCCCGATAAGGCAACGATGCCGCGATGCATGCGTCGCCCACTGGCAGCCCATTCAGCATTGTCTGCCGGTGATGGGGCAGTAGGCTTGCCCGCTGCCATAGCCGCCATGCGATCCAA
This sequence comes from Rhodospirillaceae bacterium, assembly GCA_009693785.1. Classification (GTDB taxonomy): domain Bacteria; phylum Pseudomonadota; class Alphaproteobacteria; order Rhodospirillales; family Rhodospirillaceae. The sequence goes on along the minus strand of SHWP01000007.1, from coordinate 40,055 downwards.
TAACGCTTTCGCCTGCGGGTCGAGGGTTATCACAAGCAAAGACAGAAATGCGTGAAATTACTTCGCCAACACTTTATTCACGGCGGCCACGATCTCTTTGCTCTTGGGCTCAAGCGTCGTGGGAAATGCAGCAACGAGGTTGCCATCAGCATCGACGAGGTATTTGTGGAAATTCCATTTCGGCGCCATGCCTTCGCCGAGGGTCGCTGCCGCCCACTTATAAAACGGATGAGCCTTCGAGCCCTTCACGACCTCTTTGGAGGCCAATGGAAATGTCACATCGTACTTGCTTTCGCAAAAATCCTTGATCTCGGCATTGGAACCAGGCTCCTGCGCGCCGAAATCGTTGGCAGGCACGCCTAACACCACTAAGCCTTTGTCCTTGTAGTCCTCCCACAAGCTTTGCAGACCTTTGTACTGTGGGGTGTAGCCGCAGAAGGAAGCGGTGTTCACGACCAGCACAGCCTTGCCTTTGTACTCGCTCAACAGCAGCGGTTGACCATCGATAGTCTTAAATGAAAAATCATGGGCGTTCTCGGCCATGGCGGTTCCTCCGAGGGTGATAGTCAACGCGGCGGCAAGCAATGCGGCAAAACGGGTCATGGGCTGATCCTTCCGGCTGGCAGTGGCAGGCCCCCCTAAGTCTCCGGCAATGCAAGCAGGCTTGCAAGACCCCGCAAACCCCGATGAAATGGCACTGATGGCCCAAGACACCCCTCTTCCACCCCGACAGCAACTGCTGCGCATCACCGGACACGTCATGCTGGCACGGTGCTTGGGCATTGCAGCTGAGTTGGGTATCGCAGACTTGATCGATCCCACGCCGTTATCCGCCCCGGACTTGGCGATCCGCACAAGTTCACATGGGCCATCGTTGTACCGGCTTTTGCGTTATCTCGCCGCAAATGGGATTTTCTCGGAAGACGCCGATGGCCGTTTCCGCAACACCGAAACCTCGCAACTCTTGCGCTCGGGCGTGGCTGGTTCAATGCGCGATTCCGTGCGCCAGTCGTGGCAAGATGTGACATGGGACACATTCCGTAACTTGCCCCATACCATTAAAACCGGCGAGCCTGCCTTCACCAAAGCCTTTGGCGCCGATTTTTTTGATTACCTCGCCGCGCATCCCGATGTGGGGGCACGTTTCGATGCCGCCATGGCGATGCAATCAGCGCCCGAAAACGACAGCGTTGCGGCTGCCTATCCATTCGGCGATGCCAAAACGGTAGTCGATATCGGCGGCGGGCGCGGCGGCTTTATGGCGACACTGCTGAAAGCCAACTCCAACGTGTGTGGCATGCTATTCGATCAGGCCCATGTGCTCGCGCAACCGAATCATGTGCGCGACGCAGGTCTGGCATCGCGCTGTGAGATGGTTGTTGGGAACTTCTTCGAGCGAATTCCCAGCGGAGGTGATGTATATGTTCTCAAACGTATCTTGCACGACTGGGATGATGATACAGCCGTGCGGATTCTCAAGAATTGCGCGGCGGCAATGAACAGCTCTGCCAAACTGATCGCTGTGGACGCTGTCATCAAACCCGGCAACGATCCCGATGCTAACAAGGCGCTGGATGTGGGAATCATGGCTCTATTGAGCGGCCGCGAACGCACGGCTGATGAGTTTGATAAAATCTATCGCGCAGCAGGCCTTAGGCTTACCCGCATCATCGCCACGGCTGCCCCCTCGACCATGAGCCTGGTAGAAGGCGTGGTGGCGCAAGCCTAGCTATACCGCTCTTCCGGCCAGGGGTCGCCGCGCATGTGATACCCACGCGCTTCCCAATAGCCCGGCTGGTCCTTCTCCATGAAGGTAATGTGCCGGATCCACTTGGCACTCTTCCAAAAGTACAAGTGGGGCACGACCAGGCGTACCGGCCCGCCGTGCTCGCGCGTCAGGGCTGCGCCATTCCACGTATGGCCTAAGAAAACATCATCGCGGTCCACATCGGCCAGGGGTACATTGGTTGAATAGCCATCGAAGCTTTTCAGCATCAGGTATTTGGCAGTTGGTAGTAACTCGGCGGCGGCTAGCAATGCACGCATAGGAACGCCGCGCCAAGTATTGTCGTAGCGTGACCAAGTGGTGACGCAATGAATGTCGTTGAGGAATTCCTGTTGCGGTTGGGCCATGAGGTCTTGCCACGACCACTTGATGGGTCGTTTCACTTGGCCTGCAACACTCAAACTCCATTCTGCCTGGGTCAGGTTCGGCTGCACGCCTAGATCGAGCACCGGAAAATCTTTGGTCAGCCGCTGGCCCGGTGGCAGGCGTTCGGTCTCGGGGCGCGCTGTCTGGCCTGTCAACCCACGCCCATCCTTGGCCCATTGCTCCTTGGCGCGGATAAGTTTGTCTTTCACCTTGCCGGTGAGATCAGGATCGTCAGTCATCGCACTAGCCTTTATCGCGCATCAACCGCGACTTCTGGCGGTTCCAGTTGCGTTTCTTGATGTCCTCGCGTTTGTCTTGGAATTTCTTGCCTTTGCCCAAGCCAAGCGAGAGCTTGGCGATGCCCTTGTCGTTGAAGAATAGCGATAGCGGCACCAGCGTCATCCCCTCGCGTTGCACCGAAGCAGACAGTCGATCGATTTGTTTCTTGTGCAACAGCAATCGCCGTTTGCGGGTTTCCTCGTGCTGAAACTTACCGCCGCCCTGGTACATCGGGATATGCGCATTGATTAGAAATATCTCGCGGCCTTCGGGTTGCGCAAAAGCCTCGGAGATGGTTGCACGGCCCATGCGCAGCGATTTGACCTCGCTGCCCACCAGCACGATGCCTGCCTCCACTGTGTCTTCAATGGAGTAGTTATAGCGGGCCTTGCGGTTCTCAGCGACCCGGCCATGAGAGATCAACGTTGATTTAGCCATGAAAATTGCGGCTTGGCCGCATGCCTAGTCGTTCAACAGGCCCGCGCCGCGCATGGCTTCCTCGATCCGGGCCTTGCTCTTCAAGGTCAGTGGAGCCAAGGGCAAGCGCGTATCGGGTTCGCACTTACTCAATAAGTGTGCAGCGTACTTCACAGGAGCCGGACTGGTCTCGCAAAACAAGATTTCATGCAGAGGATGCAAAATATCACGGAACCGGATCACGTCTTCGGTGTTATCGAGCGTCCAGGCGTTTTGTAATTGCGAACACAAACGCGGCGCGATGTTGGCCGTCACCGAAATGCACCCAACTCCGCCATGGGCTAGGAACCCAACGGATGTACCGTCATCGCCCGAGAGCTGGCAAAATTCATCGCCAATGGCCAGGCGCGTCTTTGTCGCGCGCGACACGTCGCCAGTGGCATCCTTCACCCCGACAATGTTGGGGTGACGCGCCAACTCCGCCATGGTCTCAACAGAAATATCGACAATGGTGCGGCTGGGTACATTGTAAATAATGATCGGAATATCGACCGCATCGGCGATGGCACGGAAATGCAGCTTTAGTCCTTCCTGATTGGGTTTGTTGTAATACGGCGCCACCACCAGGGCTGCATCAGCCCCGGCTAGCTTGGCATGCTTGGTCAGTTCAATGGCCTCGGTCGTCGAATTCGAGCCGGTGCCCGCGATCACCGGAACCCGGCCCTTGGCCACCTCGATGCAAAGCTCCACCACCCGGCGGTGTTCCTCATGCGACAGTGTGGGCGATTCCCCCGTCGTGCCGCAGGGAACCACGCCATGGGAGCCTTCCTTGATTTGCCAGTCGACAAAGGCCTGAAAGCCCTTTTCGTCCACGGCATAACCGTTGAACGGGGTAATCAAGGCGGTAATTGATCCGCGAAATGCGGGTGTCATTCTGGCAAACTCCGGCGGGGGCACTGGTCGAACCCCGGTTAAATGGGGTGGCGACCATATCATAGAACGCTATTGCGGCAAGTGGGTGAGATTGAAAACACATTTATGCATCAAGGACTTGCGCAAAGGCCCGAAAGTTTTTTATGAGAGTTGGATGAGATTTTGGATTCGCGCCAGCTGCGCCATGGCTGTGACGTTCGCACTTACCGCGAACGCACTGCCACCGGTCATGGCCCAGACCAGCCCGCGCATCTTGCCCGAGCGCAAGCCCGATATTCCCGAACGCGCCAAGTCTACGCCAGCACCCGAAGTGCCCCGCGCGGCCAAGGTGCCGATCCTGCCTGAAAGAAAGCCACCCATCCCGGACCGGAAAGGACCAACCACAAGCACCATCACGCAAGCAGCTCCATCTGCCGAGAGTATAACCGGTGTGAGACTTGGCACACGGATTGAGCCCACGGCCCTGACCCCTCGTGACCGTGAATTATTCGCCCAAGCCATCCAATCGGCAGCCTCGTCACGTTGGGCAAGTGCACGCGAGAGCGTGCGCCGCATAGGCAATCCGGTTTTGGTCAATGTGATCGAATGGATCGCCATGCGCTCGCCCGGTGCCCAGATCGATTTTAACGAACGAACCGCGTTTATTGAGGCACACCCCGATTGGCCGTCCATGGGCGAGCTCAAACGCATTACCGAGGATGTCGCCGATGATTCAGGCGGCCCTGCCGAACGCCTGAGTTGGTTTGCCAAGAACCCGCCGGCCACGACGGCTGGCAAGGTGGCTTTTGCCGAAGCTGCCCTGTCGGCGCGCGACATGCCCCTGGCCGAAAAGCTCGCGCGCGAAGCCTGGCTAACGGGACGTTTCGATGGCGGCGAGGAACGCGACTTTCTCAAAACCTTTAGCCGTTTCATCCGGCCTGAGGATCATCGCGCCCGGTTAGAAGAATTGCTTTACGCCGAGCAGCGTAGTGCCGCAGACCGCATGCTCAAACGCGTCGACACCCCCATGGCTGCCATTGCCTCGGTGCGCATGGCGCTGATCGCGTCAGCGGGCAACGTCGAACGCTTGATCTCGAAGTTACCCGGCGATTTGGCCGCAGATCCGGGTTTGGTTTATGACCGCATCAAATGGCGGCGCAAACGCGATCGTGAAGACGCTGCACGCGAGTTGTTACCCAATTTGGTTGACACCGCCCCCCGCCCCGACTTGTGGTGGCGCGAACGCCAATTTTTGGCGCGGGATTCACTGGAAAAAAGCCGCGCACGTGAGGCCTATACGATTGTAAAAAACCACGGCACGCTCGATGCCGTAAATTTATCCGAGGCCGAATGGCTGGCGGGTTGGATCGCCTTGCGGTTCCTCAACGATGGCGAAGCTGCGCTGCAGCACTTCCAAAAGGTCTACGATACCGTGCAATTGGCGGCCAACGTTTCGCGCGGCGCCTATTGGACTGGACGCGCCGCCGAGCAACTGGGCCGGCCCGATATCGCCGCAGATTGGTATCGCAAGGCGGCCACGCATATCACCACATTCTACGGCCAGCTTGGCCTCGGGCGGTTGAAGAACCCAACGCTACCGCAGTTGCCACTAGACCCAACACCATCGGCCCAAGAACGTGCTGCCTTTGACAACAAAGACATGACCAAGGCCGTTCGTGCGCTGGCCGATGTGCCAGGAACACCATTTTTGAGACAATTTGTTTTGGCCTTGGCGGATTCCTCGGATTTTGCAGTCGATCGACATATGGCGGCCGAGTTGGCGCACCGCTTGGGCCACCCCGACCTAGGCGTGTGGGTTGCACGCCAGGCCGGGCGCGACCGCATCATTATCGTGACCTACGGCTATCCAATACCAGCTTTCAAGTTTCCAGCGGCCCCCGAGAAGGCCCTGATGCTGGCGATCATGCGCCAAGAAAGCAACTTCGACACCGATGCAGCTAGCCCGACCGGGGCGCTAGGGCTGATGCAGCTCATGCCTGCAACCGCTCGCGCCACCGCAAGGACCAGCGGCCAAAGCTATAACAAACCGCAATTAAACTCCGACCCGGCTTACAATGTGCGCCTAGGCGGCGCCTATTTGAACTCGCTGGTGGAAGAGTTTGAGGGCTCCTACATCATGGCAGCGGCGGGCTATAACGCGGGGCCCGGGCGTCCAAAGCAATGGGCTCGCACTTTCGGCGACCCGAGGCTAGCCAGTGTCGATGCGGTTGATTGGGTCGAGTCTATTCCGTTCCCCGAGACGCGCAATTACGTACAGCGCGTGATGGAAAACGTGATGGTTTACCGCACACTTTTAGCCAATTCGACAAGTGTACCTCAGAGCTTAGAAAAAGAGCTCAAGGTCGCAACACCGAAATAAACAAGTTCACAGGTCAAGAGTTAGCCTGGATCTGGCGCAATGGGCCAATTGCAGTCACGAGGCGTAACGCTTTTCCGATCTGCATCGATTGGCCTTACCACAATGAAGGAATCGGGCTGTAGATTGATAGAAATTTTGTCCCTGTTCGCAATTGGGCTCGATTCGCTTTGCGACGTTGCGCTGACAAGCAAGGGTTCGTTTGTTCCGCCGCGAAGGGCGTGGGTCTCGTTGGGTTCGATCGCGACGCCTTGAAACCCACGGCAACCCTTCAGCAATGCGAGCCCCCGCTCCGCCCCCAAAACAAATGCAGCCGTCGAAAATGCGTCAGCCGCCGTCGCGGTGGGTGCGACCACAGTGAATGAATATATGCCCTCCACCGGCTGGCCGGTGCGTGGATCCAGCAAGTGGCTGTAACGTTTACCGCCAAATTCAAAGTACCGATCATAATCACCCGAGGTTGCCACCGCGCCGTGCCAGAATCGAATCTGCCCAATTAGTCTCGGTTCACGCGGGTGCTGAATGCCGACCACCCAGGGCCTTCGGCCGGGCGGGCGGCCAAGAACGCCAATGTTGCCGCCCAAGTTAACCAGCGCCGCCTGAACTCCGCGCGCTTTCAGCACAGCGAGAGCCCGATCGACTGCATAACCCTTGGCGATGCCACCAAGATCTACCCGCGTTCCGCCTTGAAGTGTGAGGGTTCGGGTGCTGGCATCCAAAGACATTCGATCATTGCCGATGACTTTCATGACGGCATCAATCTGGGCTTGCAGCGGGATTGCGGCATGCTCCACGCGGAAGAATCCCCACAGGTTCACCAAGGGCTGAACTGTCGCGTCGAACGCGCCCCCAGAAAGATGGGCGTAGTGACTTGCGGCGCTCAGAACTTCGAATAACTTGGGACTGACAGGCACCGCCCCTTCGCCATTTCGATTATTTAAAGCCGTCAATTCACTGTCGGCTTTGTACAGGCTCATGAGGCGGTCGATCTCGACAACCTCGGCGTAGGCAGCTCTTAAATCGTCTGACGTGAGAGAGGACATAGACGCAGGGCGATACACGGTTATGTCGAGGCTCGTGGCCATAACCGTCCAGTCGCCATGCGCCACGCTAGGTTCGTGAGTTGCTGTAATGCAAGACTGCAAGAGCAACAGTGCGGCAAGCCCGCATGCGAACCTGCCTGTTACCCTTCGAAAGTTCAAATGATCGCCGCTGCGGCGCGCTTGAGGCTGTTTTTCTTGAGCATCAGCCAGTGCACGCATTTTTTGTCGTCGCTATAAAGGATTTCGCAATCATCACAGCGGACGCACTCGGAAACTAATATCTTTGGGCCCTGAATGGCGCCCCATTCACAGGCCTTCTCGCAGAGTTTGCAGGTGTTGCACTGCTTCCACCGTTTGATACGGAAGATGGAAAGATTGGACAACAAGCCCAAGGCCGAGCCAACCGAGCAAAGGTAACGGCAATAAAAATTCCGGATGAAAACCGTGGTCAGCAGCAGCAGCGTCAGCATCGTCCACATCACGGTAGTGCCGGTGAGCGTGAACATCCAAAAGGGCTCAACGTATTTGTAGATAAATTTATCCCCAGAAAACAGGAAGTAGCCGACCGACCCCGCCAGAAGAATGTATTTCACATAAACCGCGCGCTGTTCGTACCTGCGGGGTAACTCATACCGGAACCGGCTTGGGATAATTTGATCCATCAGTTGCGTGAGCGCGCCAAATGCGCAAACCCGCCCGCAGTACAGCCGCCCCCACAGGCCCGTGGAAACAATAGTGAAAAATATCAGCAGGTACCAAGACACGTTGTATTTAAAAATGGGAAACGACAATTCGACCAGTCCGAAGATGTGAACCAGCGAGACAAGATTACCTTTCACGAAGCCCATGTAGATGACCGAGGTGACCATCGTCGCGAGTTTCAGAACCTTGCTCTTTTTCCAAAAACTCAGCAACGCCAGCACCAGGAAAGCACCGAGCGCGGCTAAATCAATGATGTCACTTTGGTCGAGTGATGGAATTTGGGCATCGTCGTCTTCGATGAGAAGATCAAGATCGGCCAACGATGGTGCGGTAGGTGCGATGCTTTCTTGAGCTGACGGCGCAATCGATGCGTTATCTTGGAGCGGTTGGGCTGGTGCGGAGCCGATAAACGTCAGGCAAAGTAGCGCCGCCAAAACGGCCCGAAGCGTTAGCCCCATCATTTCTTTCCTTGCTGTTCCGCAAGGTGCTGCTGAAGGATACGCCGCGCACTTTTCCTGATCACCCGCGATGCGCCTTCGACGCTGATCGTAGCCCGCGTGACGGCATCGATATCATTGCCTACTTCAAAGGCGTCGAGAATGCTCTTGCCCTTGAACTGAGCTGCGAACTCTGGTGGATCAATCGAAAACGACCCGAAGGGTTCGCGGTGATTCAAGACTTTGATGCCGGTGATCACGCCGTCATTAGTCATGCCAACAATAATTTCTATTGGACCGGCATAGCCGTATTCATCCGGCTCGACCTCATTGGTTTTGAAAACGAATCCAGCGAGTTCGTTTTTGCCCGTCTTGGCGTTTTTAGCAAATGCTTTGAAATGAGGCTTGGCACCGTTTTTTCCTGAAAAAGAGCCAGCCTGTGGAAAAACCTCTCTCAGAAGTTTTTCTTCCGCTGCTGTGGCCTGGGGGGCGGCTTCAGCCGCAAAAGCGATGCGGCACGGCATAAGCAATGCCGTGCCCACATACACCAATGCAACGAACAGGCTGATTGGCTGCTTTTGAGATAGCGCTATCACCGCGCGGGCGGAACATCGGTCGCCTTGGACGGGTCGATGGGCGCAGCACCTTTCGGCAGGCCACTCGTGGTTACGAAGCTCGCAGCCTCTAGGACTTCCCAGAAGTGTTCCAGGCCCGCGACCTCGCGGATGAAATCGCCAGCACCGACATCAAAAACCTTGCCGTTCTCGTTGAACTTCATATGCCCACCTGTGACAAGAATGAGCGAATCAGTTTTGGCAGAGTTTTTGGTTCCCGGGCCAGCTACGGCCAGCTTCACAGCGCGCACCGAATTGCCTGGGAATTCATAGCGCTTGATCTTCAAGGTTCCTGCGCCACCTTCTTTGGTGTCGGCGCCGCGAACTTGAGCTGGCGTGGCATCGCCGGTAAGACTTGAAACAGTCCATGTGACGATCACGGCATCGGCCGCTGCACCCGCATTACGCAACGCGCCTGTTGGGTGGCTGGCGACATCGCCCTGGGCCAACGTAACAGACTTGCCACCGACCTCAGCCTGTGCGGTGCCTGAGAGCACATAGAGCAACGTCTCATCGGTGATCGGATGCAACACACCGCCATTGGCTTTCGAGAACGTCAACACGCGCACGCGGCCCGTAGGCCACGGCGCTGATTTGGCTGAGTATGTGACCGCACCTTTTGGCGCCTTGGCCGCATCTGCGCCGGCAGATGAACGCACAGCATCTTTGTCGGTCCAGGCAGCCATGGACACCGCCGGCACTGACTTGCCAGGCAATACGTAAACATCATCGCCCAGTGGCGCTTGCGCGCTGGCGGTTACGGAAGAGAGCAACAGAATGAAACCAATGGCAGCAGAAAAGCGCATGAGGCACCTCGATTGTTTGAGGTGGAGATATTGCTGCTAAACCGAAGCGGACTCAATCACTGTCGTGATCACTGTCGTGATTATTTTCTCAGCTTTGGAGGAGGCCCCAAATCAAAAGGGCAGCCCGAAGGCTGCCCCTTAGCCGCCAATCCATGGACTGGCCTTAGGCTGCCACGATGGCAGGTTTGGGTGCCGGGGCTAAGCGCGGGCCCGACAACCCCGAGGTTGGAACAGCTTCAGGGCGTGGCGGGCGACGGTCTTCCATGATGGGCGTGAGGTTGGCCTCGGAGATACGTTTGCAATGGCCTTCCATGTATGCGCCCGGTTCGATGGCCAAGCTTTCATGTTCGACATCGCCCGACATACGCGCCGTGGAGGCCAAAAACACGCTTTTCGCCCGGATCATGCCCTTGATCGAGCCGTGCATGCGAACCGTTTGGGCGATGACCTCGCCAAACACCGAGCCCTTAACGCCAACAATCAAAGACTTACAACGGATGTCGCCATTGACCGTGCCATCCACCTGGACCTCGCCAGCAGAGGCCAAATGGCCTTCAATCGACAGGCCTGCGCTAATGATCGACGGCACCGCCTTATTCAAATCGGGGCGGACGTCTTGCGCGATTTGGGTCGCTTTATTGTTAGCCTTTGAAAACATCGCTGCCGGCCTTCAGAAATTTCAGCGGATTAATCGCCTTGCCGTTGTTCAACACTTCGTAGTGAACGTGCGGGCCTGAGCAACGGCCACTGCATCCTAATTGGCCGATGGCGGTGCCACGCTGGACCTTATCGCCTTCCTTGACCAAGATACGCGCCAAGTGGGCATAACGGGTCATCAGGCCCATGCCATGGTCTACCTCGACCATGCGACCGTAGCGCCCTTCCCAGCCCGCGTAAACCACCTTGCCCTCGCCAGTGGCCATCACGGCCGACTTAAAATCAGCCCCCATGTCGAGGCCCAGATGTTGCGCGTATTGGCCCGTAAATGGATCGCGGCGCACGCCAAAACCAGAGTTCAATTCGAAGTTCTTCAATGGCGCGGCGATTGGCAACCCAATTAGTAGGGCCTGGAGGTCACTGAGACGGTCCATATGTGCATTAAGACGATAAAGCGACTCTTCGACCGGGCCAGAATTAAGGGTCGTTTTCTCATCGAGTAGGATGAACGGGCCACCTTGTCCGCCACGGCTGCTTTGTTTGCGCACCATGGTGTCGATATCGAGGCCGGTGATGCTGAGCGATGATTCGATGTTGGCGATCTTGGATTCCACCAATTCCGAGAACCGGTGATAAAGCAGCAGCTGGTTGCTTTCCATTTCGCGGATTTGATCTTCCAGCGAGGCCACACGCGTCGCCAAAGTCTCACGGTCGGTCACGGCCATGTCGCGTTCGAGAACGACTTGGCGCAATTCCAAGCCTTCAGCGGCGATGAATGATGTCTTGCTGTGGTGGCCGACGACGTCGACCATCGAGTTTTCCAACTCGCTGAGTTCGGTCAAAATGCCTTTGCGGGATTCGTCGGCATGGGCGCGTTCAAGCTTGGCTTTGTCGAGTGCCAGATCAATGTTGTCGCTATCACCAGACAAGATCGAAGACGGAGATTTCAAGACTTCCTTGGCCTTGGTCTTAATGCGCTCAGCCAGTTTGGGCTTGGCGCCGGGTGCTTGGCTCAGCTCTTGCGCCTTTTGCTTGAGCAAATTGGATTCTTTATCCACCAGCTCCATCGATTGGACGTAAGTGGTCTCAAGATCGTTGGTGAGTTCCGAGACGCGCTCTTTGTAGATCGACACTTGGGCGAGCAATTGCTCGTAACCCATGCGCGCATCTTTAATTTCGGTGTTCTTTACGCGAATGCTTTCAGTGTGATTCATCACCAAGCTAGAGCTCAGCAGCGTCCAACTTCCGAGAATCAAGCCAATGGCCGCCATGATCGCCTGCCGATGTGTCGACAGACGCAGCGTGCGCATGCGCACGCCAGAACGGACAATCAGTTGCCGTTCCGGAAAAAACCGTTGCAGCGATTTTTCGAAGCGACCGAGGCCGCGATCGCGCGGATCAAATTTGGATAGCCGTTTCCCTGAAAACACGCCGTCCCCTTACCCCGATGACACCCAGTTGCCGCATCCCCGATCCTCTCCACGAGTCATCCGGGGCCAGCAGCACGCAATTCCGTCGCTCTTTTTACGACACCGCCCAGCTTTCGCCGCAGAGATCAATCGGGTTCGAGTCCGGTTGATCGCCGCAGTGCAACGATCGGGTCGGCGATTCAGAAGTACGCGCCAAGCCGTATCCTGCCTAGTCTTGCGCGGAAATTCAAAGATAAAGTAAAAGAAAAAATCGTTTAAAACCAATATGTTATGCATATTCCAATTGTGTCTTTGGTATTGGTTGCGCCAATCAGGCGTTGCTAGGCGTTTGGCCCTGCTCGATTGCCCCCTATAAGTTGCCCAAACAATGAGCCCATTAACCAATTCAGATTCACCTGAAAACCATCTCAGCCGTGGGCCGACACTCGTCGCGCGGCGGATGATTTTGACGTGGTTTGGTTGCGGCCGGTCACCCTTCGCCCCGGGCACCGTCGGCTCGCTCGGGGCATTACCTTTTGGGTGGACCCTTCAAAACCTCGGCGGTTCGACGCTGCTAATCGCGGCGGCCGCAATCCTTTTCTTTTGCGGATGGGCCTGCGCCAACGCGGAACTGGCTGGTAACGACACTGACCCGGGCTGGATCGTTATCGACGAAGTCGTCGGGCAATGGATCGCGCTAGCGGTCGTTCCAATGTCATTGCTGTGGTATGGGGCAGCGTTCGCGTTGTTCCGTGTTTTCGATATCCTCAAGCCTTGGCCTGTCAACTGGGCTGACCGCAACGTCGGTGGCGGCTTAGGCGTTATGCTTGACGATGTTCTCGCGGGTGTCTATGCCGCCGGGGTGCTCGTTATTTTGCGCTGGCTTTTGAACTGAACTTGGACGGCGATGACACAACTTCCTGTCGATCTACTCGATCTGGCGAAAACCGTAATGGTTACCGCAAAAGCCGCGAATAAGAAGATCACTACGGCCGAATCATGCACGGGCGGGTTGGTCGCCAGTTGCATCACCGCCATTCCTGGCTCATCGGCTGTGTTCGAATGCGGCTATGTTACCTATTCCAACGAAGCCAAGACGCGCATGCTGGGCGTGCCACGTGACGCGATCACGGAATTCGGTGCGGTCAGCGATGTCACCGCCGCCGCCATGGCCGAGGGCGCCATGGCGCAATCCAATGCCGATATCGCCGTGGCGGTCACTGGCATTGCTGGGCCCGACGGCGGCACGAAAGACAAGCCCGTGGGCCTGGTTTATTTAGCCGTCGCCCAACGCGGCAAGGATGCCCAGGTCAAACGTTATGTTTTCGCGGGATCGCGCACCGATATCCGCCGGGCCACGGTGGCTGCCGCCCTCGAACTGCTAGCAAGCCAGCTTCAAGATACCGGCGAATTGGCCGAGGCGTAAAGCACCCTCGCCCGCGTTTCAAATGCAGCCACCATGCGCCGCACCGCTTCATCGAACAGCACGCCAATCAGCGACTGCAGCAATTTCGAGCGAAACTCGAAATCCAAAAAAAATTCCAATTGCGTCGACTTTCCGCCCGCGACCGCCTGAAAGACCCACTTGTTGGTAAGGTGCCGGAATGGGCCATCGAGGTATTCAACCATGATTGAATCAGGCTTGGTGAGTGTGACGCGCGAGGTGAATTTTTCTCGCACCATCTTGAAACCAATCGCCATGTCGGCGGTGAAGGTGCTCTCTGTCTCTCGCTTTTTAATGCGGCAAGCCACACACCAGGGCAAGAACTCGGGGTATTTTTCGACGTCTGCCACCATCGCAAAGATCTGCTCGGGCGTGTAGGGCAGCACCCGCGTTTCCTGGTGAACGGGCATTGATGCAGTTCAGCGGGCTTGCGCCACGCGCGCAGCCTTGAGGCGCTCGAAGTCGGCGTCGGCGTGATAGGACGAACGCGTGAGCGGTGTCGCCGATACCATCAGGAACCCCTTCACGCGGGCAAGGCGCTCATATTCGGCGAACTCATCGGGCGGCACAAAGCGTTCAACCTTGGCGTGGTTAGGCGATGGCTGCAGGTATTGACCAATGGTGATGAAATCCACATCGGCTGCGCGCAAGTCATCCATCACCTGAATGACTTCGTCCTTGGTTTCGCCCAAGCCCAACATGACGCCCGACTTAGTGAAGACCGTGGGGTTCAATTCCTTCACTCGCTCCAACAACCGCAAGCTGGTGTAATAGCGCGCACTGGGCCGAATGCTGCGATACAGGCGCGGCACGGTCTCAAGGTTGTGGTTGTAAACATCAGGCTTGGCCGAGGCGACCAGGTCCACCATGCCCATCTTTTTGCGGAAATCGGGGGTCAACACTTCGATGGTGGTATTGGGATTGGCGCGCCGCACGGCCTCAATCACCGCCACCCAATGATTAGCCCCACCGTCATCCATGTCATCGCGGTCAACCGAGGTGATCACGACATGACGCAGACCTAGCTTTTTAATCGCTTCGGCAACGTGAGCGGGTTCCTCGGGGTCCACCGCACCCGGGCGTCCGGTTTTCACATTGCAGAACGCGCAGGCGCGCGTGCAGATGTCGCCCAAGATCATCATGGTGGCGTGACGCACTTTCCAGCACTCACCGATGTTGGGGCAGGCCGCCTCTTCGCACACGGTATTAAGCTTGTGCTCGCGCATGATCCGGCGCGTCTCGGCATACTCGGGCGAGGTCGGTGCCTTCACGCGCAGCCACGCCGGCTTCGGCTGGCGCAGGTTATGGGGCTTGATCGGTGCGACGGTGGTCATATTTGCTACGAGTTCAGACATCAGATCAATTTCACGAGTCAGATCCGGCCTATTTGGGTGTCGCGAGTTCAGCTTCCATCAACTTCTTATAGGCTCGTTTGAATGGAAACAATGGTTCCATAGCTCTAAAGGCCTCCCCTTCGCGCTGAAACAAAAGCAAGACGAAATTGGAGTTAAGAAATTTTTCGACCAAGTTCAGCTCCGGCGAACTATCAGTAGCTGGAAAGATACCTCGCTCAATACGCGCAGTGCACGAATCCGAATCGCACTCATCGAACATAAATTTATACAATACTGAATCGAGTTCCATGCGCCACCCCACCGGAACGCTTGGATCGCGAACCGATGTTGCAAACCTCACAAATAGTCCTGCGTCTTGCCTTGCATCAGGTGGCACCTGAAATGAAACCCAACCAACTCGATTTCCATCTCGGGAAATTGTAACTGCAATGGTTGCAAACTCAGGATTGGCCTGATCTTGAATCGGGTGGTCCGGATCGGCGATCACAAAATCCTTGGATAGAAGGCATCCTACGTCCACACATTTTACATCCCAATTACCGACTGTTGCCGCAAATGGACCATCTTTCTCTTCAGTCTGATATTCCTGCGCATAAGCAGCCGTGAAGGCGCCCAAGACAATGGCTATAGCTAACGAGAATCGATAAGGCCGCATCACTGCCTCCAATAGTATGCCCTCGTTACATATGCACCACGCGGCCGTATGCATCGAGCACAGCCTCATGCATCATTTCCGATAAGGTCGGATGCGGGAACACAGTGTGCATTAACTCGGCCTCGGTGGTCTCAAGGGTTTTGGCGATGGTATAGCCCTGAATCAGTTCGGTGACTTCGGGGCCAACCATGTGCGCGCCCAGCAATTCACCCGTCTTGGCATCGAACACGGTTTTCACCATGCCACCCGTATCGCCTAACGCAATCGCCTTGCCGTTGCCGATGAAGGGGAACTTGCCCACCTTCACCTGATGGCCTTTGTCCTTGGCGGCTTGTTCGGTTAGCCCGACGCTGGCGATTTGCGGATGGCAATAAGTGCAGCCGGGAATTAATGACGTTTTCAACGGATGCGGATGTTGACCCGCGATGGCCTCGACACAAATCACGCCCTCATGGCTGGCTTTGTGCGCAAGCCACGGCGCGCCGCACAAGTCGCCAATGGCATAAACGCCCGGCTCGCCGGTGCGGCAATACTCGTCAATCACCACATGGGTTTTTTCCACTTTGATCTTGGTGCCCTCAAGGCCCAAGTTCTCGACATTCCCGACAATGCCCACGGCCGAGATCACACGGTCCACTGTGATTTGTTCGCTCTTGCCGTCTTGTTCGATGGTGGCCGTGACTTGGCCTGCGCCCTTTTTCAGCGCCTTCACGGTGGCTTTCGTCTTGATCACCATGCCCTGCTTTTCCAACGCCTTGCGCGCGAAATTGGAAATGTCGACGTCTTCCACCGGCACGATGCGGTCCATGAGTTCAACTACAGTTACTTTTGACCCAAGCGTTTGGAAGAAGCTTGCAAACTCGATGCCAATGGCGCCCGAGCCAATCACCAACAACGATTTCGGAAACGCCTTGGGCACCATGGCGTGCTTGTAGTTCCACACCAACTCGCCATCGGCCTCTAGACCCGGCAGCTCACGCGGGCGCGCGCCCGTGGCGAGGATGATGTGTTTGGCGCTGAGATCGGCGACGGGTTTGTTATCTTTGGTCACGGCCAGCTTGCGCAAATTGCCAGACGTGCCGTTCAATTTGCCATGGCCGTCGAACACGGCAATTTTGTTTTTTTTCATCAGACCTTTGACGCCAGCGTTGAGTTGCCCTGCCACACCGCGCGAGCGTTTCACCACCGCGTCAATATCAAAGCTGATGTTGTCAGCCTTCAGCCCAAAATCCTTGGCGTGTTGCATGAGGTGATAGACCTCAGCCGAGCGCAGCAAAGCTTTGGTGGGAATGCAGCCCCAATTGAGGCAGATGCCTCCCATATGCTCGCGCTCGACCACGGCGGCTTTCATGCCCAGTTGGGCTGCGCGAATGGCAGCCACATAGCCGCCAGGCCCGCCGCCCACGACGATCACATCAAACTGCGTATCAGCCACACGTCCTCGCTTGCCCGCTTATGCGGCGAGCTTCTTCAAGTTATTGCCACTGAGGCGGCGCACATGCCATTCACTCATCGCCACAGAACCCATGCGCTCATAAAACTTGATCGCAGGTTCATTCCAATTCAGCACCGCCCACTCAAACCGCCCGCACCCTTCTTTGACGGCGCGGGCCGCCAGATGCTTGAACACCGCAGCCCCGATGCCGCGTTTGCGGAACTCGGGTTCCACATACAAGTCTTCGAGATACATTCCGGGCCGGCCCAGAAACGTCGAGAAATTGTAAAACCACACCGCAAAACCGACCGCCTTGCCGCCAATCTCGCATAGCAACGCATGGGCCTTGGCCGGACGTGTAAACAATGCATCCCGCATCGACTCTTCGGTCGCGACCACCTCATGTTCCAGCTTCTCGTAAACCGCCAGCGCCCGGATCAGCCGCATAATCACGCCCGCATCGGCCGCGAGTGCGTCTCTGATCACCAGGCCCGAGGGGGTGGCCGGTGTCTCCATGGTCACAACAATATCTGCAGCGGGTCTTCGACGATGGACTGGAAGGCCTGCATGAATTCCGCGCCCACCGCACCATCGACCGAGCGGTGATCGACCGACAACGTGCAGTTCATCATATTAGCGATGGCAATCGCGCCATTCTTCACGATGGGGCGTTGCTCACCCTTGCCCACCGCCAATATGCAACTTTGCGGGGGGTTGATGATCGCCGAGAATTCTTTGATGCCGAACATGCCCAGATTGGAAATCGAGAACCCGCCGCCCTGAAATTCTTCGGGCTTGAGTTTCTTGTCCTTGGCGCGCGTTGCCAAATCCTTCATCTCGTTCGAAATGACCGCGAGGCCCTTTTTGTCAGCCTGGCGGATGATGGGCGTGATCAATCCGTCGGGTGTGGCCACGGCCACCGAAATGTCAACGTTGTCATAGCGGCGGATGGCTTCATCGGTCCAAGTCGCGTTGGCGGCAGGCACTTTGCGTAGCGCCATGGCTGCGGCCTTGATCACAAAATCGTTGACCGAGAGCTTGTAATTGGCCCCTGCCCGGCCATTGAGTTGAGCGCGCAGCTTCAACAACTCGTCGATGTTGCATTCCACTGTCAGATAGAAATGCGGAATGGTCTGCTTGGCTTCCAACAGGCGCTTGGCGATAATTTTACGCACCGAGGAATTGGGCACCGCCGTAAAGGGCTGGCCGAAATCTGGCACCGGCCCTGACGGCACGGCACGTGGCGCGGGTGCCGTGCGTTGAGCTGTTCCACCGGCCATTGCAGACTCGACATCGGCTTTGACGATGCGTCCGTGGGGCCCGCTGCCTTTAACGGCGCCAAGGTCGATACCAATGTTGGCGGCCATGCGCTTGGCCAAGGGGCTTGCGAATATCCGGTCAG
The DNA here is from genome assembly GCA_009693785.1 of Rhodospirillaceae bacterium. Classification (GTDB taxonomy): domain Bacteria; phylum Pseudomonadota; class Alphaproteobacteria; order Rhodospirillales; family Rhodospirillaceae. Next base: position 21,959 of record SHWP01000007.1, on the reverse strand, counting down.
CGACTTTTGCCATGGGCGACACTTGAGGAGCAGCAACCGGAGCTGATGCAACCGGAGCCGCTGCCGTTGCTTTGGCCGCAACCGGGGCTGCTTTGACCATGCTCATGTTCTCGCCCTCTTCTAGCAAGATCGCGATAGGTTTGTTGACGGCCACGCCCTCGGTGCCTTCGGGGATCAGAATTTTCCCAATGCTGCCCTCATCAACGGCTTCGAACTCCATCGTCGCCTTGTCGGTTTCAATCTCGGCGATGATGTCGCCGCTTTTCACCTTGTCGCCTTCTTTTTTCAGCCACTTGGCGAGTTTGCCCTCGGTCATGGTGGGCGACAGCGCGGGCATGAGTATTTCAATCGGCATGGTCGAATTCCTTCCCGCTTACCGGTAGCAAACCGATTTTGCCGCCGCCACGATATCGGCGATTTGCGGCAACGCCAGCGCTTCCAGATTGGCAGCGTAGGGCATGGGTACATCTTTGCCCGCGACGCGCGCCACGGGCGCATCGAGGTAGTCGAAGGCGTGCTCCATGATCTGTGCACCGATTTCGCAACCGATGCCCGACATGGCCCAGCCTTCCTCCACTGTCACGCAGCGGTTGGTTTTTTGGACAGAACGCACAATGGTTTCAGTGTCGAGAGGACGGATCGAGCGCAAATTAATCACCTCGGCCTCGATGCCTTCTTTTGCTAGCTCTTCTGCGGCTTGCAGGGCCTTGCCCACCATGATCGAGAACGCAACGATGGTGACATGGCTTCCAGCCCGTTCAATCTTGGCTTTGCCGATGGGAAGTACAAAGTCATCGGCGTCGGGCACTTGGAAGCTTTGGCCGTAGAGAATCTCGTTTTCGAGGAAAATGACGGGGTTCGGATCGCGGATCGCAGCCTTGAGTAAACCTTTAGCGTCGGCCGCAGACCAAGGTGCTAAAACCTTCAAGCCCGGAATATGCGCATACCACGACGCATAACATTGTGAGTGCTGCGCACCCACGCGGGCGGCCGCGCCGTTAGGCCCACGGAACACAACCGGGCAGCCCATTTGCCCTCCCGACATATAAAGCGTTTTAGCCGCTGAGTTGATGATGTGATCCATGGCCTGCATGGCAAAATTGAAGGTCATGAACTCGACGATGGGGCGCAACCCGCCGAAGGCTGCACCCACGCTTAAGCCAGCAAAGCCATGCTCGGTGATCGGCGTATCGATCACGCGCTTGGCGCCAAATTCATCCAACAAGCCCTGGCTAATCTTGTAGGCGCCCTGATATTCGGCGACTTCCTCGCCCATCAGGAACACATTGCCATCGCGGCGCATTTCTTCGGCCATCGCGTCGCGCAAGGCCTCGCGCACGGTTTGGGTCTTGAATTTGGAATACTCGGTTTCGGGAGCCGATGCGGCAATCGGCGCTGCGGGCGCAGCTGATGCCGCGGCTTTGGCCTGGACGGGCACTGAAACGGGGGTAGCGATGGCTGCTTTAATTGACGATGAGCTTTCGCCCTCTTCCAACAACACCGCGATGGGGTGATTGACGGCCACGCCCTCGGTGCCTTCGCTGACCAAAAGCCTACCCACGATACCATCGTCGATGGCTTCAAGTTCCATGGTGGCTTTGTCGGTTTCGATCTCGGCAAGGATTTTACCCGACGAGATTTTATCGCCCTCTTTCACCAGCCATTTAGCCAGTTTGCCTTCGGTCATGGTCGGCGACAGGGCCGGCATCAAAATTTGAATGGTCATGTCTATACCCTCAGGCCGCGACCAAAATGTCGGTCCACAGCTCGGACGGATCGGGCTCAGGGCTCGTTTGCGAGAACTCGGCGGCCTCGGTGACAATGTCCTTGATCTCTTTGTCGATGGCCTTCAGCGTTTCCTCGTCGATGGCCTTCATCTCGATCAAGTGCGCGCGCAGCCGGTCGATGGGGTCGAACTGCTCGCGCATCTTTTGCAGTTCTTCCTTGGTGCGGTACTTGGCCGGGTCCGACATGGAATGGCCACGATAGCGGTAGGTGTTGACTTCCATCAGCACGGGGCCTTTGCCAGCGCGCACATGGGCGGTGGCTTCTTGCCCGGCTTCATAGACGGCGATCACGCTCATGCCGTCGATGCTCATGGTCTTCATGCCAAAGGGTTCACCGCGTTTAGCCAATTCTGGCGAGGCCGACGCGCGTTGCACCGAAGTGCCCATGCCGTACTTGTTATTTTCGATGACGTAGATGGCCGGCAGCTTCCACAGCGCCGCCATGTTGAATGACTCATAAATCTGGCCCTGATTGGCCGCACCATCACCGAAATACGAGAAGCTTATTCCGCCGTCATTCTTGTACTTGTGTGCGAATGCTAGTCCCGTACCGATGGGAACTTGCGCACCGACGATGCCGTGTCCGCCATAAAAGCCAGTCTCGCGGCTAAACATATGCATCGAGCCGCCCTTACCCTTGGAATAGCCCCCAGCCCGGCCCGTTAATTCGGCCATGACGCCTTTGGGGTCCATGCCACAGGCCAGCATGTGTCCGTGATCGCGGTAGCTGGTGATCACACTGTCGCCCTTCTTGGCGCAAGCTTGCAGCCCAACCACCACGGCTTCTTGGCCGATATAGAGGTGGCAGAAGCCGCCGATCAGGCCCATGCCATAGAGCTGTCCTGCGCGTTCTTCGAACCGGCGGATCAGCAGCATGTCGCGATAGAATTGAATGAGCGTCTTGGATTCGACAGACGCGTTGGAAGCTTTCGTGCTCCCCCGTTTGGTGGCCATGGCCCCTCTCCTTGTGCGTCTTTATTGGTTGTTGTCGGCGCGGATCGCCAAGGACACACCACCTTGGACCGCAGTCTCGGGTTATATCGCAATGAAATTGCGCGCCAGCAAGCTAAAGCTTGGTTAAGTCTTTGTTTTGCAATGCACAATTCGGCATCTTGCTAACCCGCTGATATACAGCAGTTCTTTGAGAGTGCGCTGCAACACTGCGCAACTCCGAGGCCCTTAAAACTGCTTTTGCTTGCAGAAGTTACGACCAAGCAGCCATCAAAGACGTAAAATTTCACGTCACAGGCGTGAAGATTCCCGTATTTTATATAGCTGAGAATGTAAAATGAGAGAATCGGTATTCCAACCGCAATGAGTCGCAGACTTTAGAACGTCGATTCCGGGATGATAATGTCGTCGGGGGAAACGGCGCCCAGCATGATGCGCGCACGTTCTTCGAGCATATCGCGATCGAGACTCTCGGGGCGTAACAACGCCACGCGATGTTCGATGGATTTTTTTTCAGCTGTGACGTCTGCCAGCGCCGTTGCGGCGCGTTCGATCTCGAAGCGAAGATTCCACCAGGCAATCAGACCCCGGTCGCCCTGAACCGCGTGATATCCAAAGTAGACCATCACAGCGGCCCCCATCAGAGGACCGAGGACCTGACGCGCCTTACGGCTAAACTCTTGTCTCACGACGATGCCCCTCGCCCCACGTCCGAGATGATTCATTGAATCATGCTCGAGTCGTGCGGTCAAGAGTCAGTGCAATACTGCGGCGCGAATTTATTACAGCGCGTGTTTACGAAATCTTCAGACGTTCAACAGGCGTCGATTGTGGCGGGTGTTGCGAAGCGGCGGCAGCGCCACCGCTTGTAAGGTGTGGCCAACGTGTCATCAGTGGCATGAAAAACTTTATTCATGCAACGTGCTTGGCCCACGCACTCAGCGGCCAACCGGCCAAGATCTCCATGGGTGATCGGCCCCATGATCTTGAGATTGTCGACCAAATAACCCCTGCCTGTCTCAGCGATCGGCGCCCTGTCGCGCTCGACCATCAATGCGCCAACCCGAATAACGGTATAGGGCACTCCGCTCTCGACGAGTATTTTCTCGGCCTCGCCAATCTCTTTCAAAGTGTCGTCGAAAAGCTCGAAATTGATATCGGGGTAGTCCGCTTTTTCAATTGGTACTGCCGATGCTCCCACTTGTCCGATCCACAGAATCTGCTCCACGCCACTGGCTTTGGCGTACTTTGTGATGTTTAGCATGGCGCCCACATAGGGGCTTGGCTCATTGGAGCGGTTTTGGAGTCCAATGAACACGGTGCGAAAAGGTCCAGACTTAAAAGCCTGCGCAACATCACCCTCGTTGAGTACATTGCCCGTCACGTAATCAACATCGAGCCCCGCGAGCCGCTCCCGCTTCGAAGTTGGGCGCACGAAGGCTGTGACTTCAGCATCTTTTGGTAAGTGTTTGATGAACTCCGAGCCCGACCCGCCGCTGGCCCCAAAAACAAGAACGCCGCCCAAATCTTGGGCGGTGCTTGTTCGTGATGCCAGTGCCGCGATTGAAAGGCTAAGCGCGTTGCGGCGGGCAATCATGGCGGTAAATCAGGTGATCTTGGTGCCCATCAATTTGCCATGGCCGCGGCGTGCTTGCGGAATGTTTTCGTCCACCGCGAAACCCCGTTTGGCCATTTCATCGGCAAAGGCCATGGCGCGATACTCCAGCGCCCAGACTTCGCAATTCCAGCGGTGATCCCACCAAACCGAGAACGCATTGTATGCCGTCATGACCGACTGCTGTTTACCCGTCGGGAAATCGACGGGGTAGAACACGCCACCCGGACGCAGCACGCGGTGCGCTTCGGAAATGATCTTCTTCGAGGCCTCAGCCGTGACTTCGTGGAACAGGATGTAGGACACGACTAAGTCAAAATATCCATCCGGGAACTTGGTGTCTTCAGCCAACCGCTGCGCATAGTTGACGTTAATCCCAAGGTCGAGCGCACGCACGTGAGCGTAACGCACCATCGGCGCGCCCACGTCGACGCCCCAAACCTCGGCATCTGGGAAACGTTCTTTCATTTGCAAGGTTAAACGGCCTGTAGCGCTGCCGATATCAAGAATGCGCTTCACCTTGCCGTCCTTGGGCGGGATGACCGCCTTGGCGATGGCGTACTGCGCTTCGTCTTGGAAGTTCTTGCCAGCGTAGAAATTGTTCACTCCATAGAAATTGATGTAGCCCGCGAACGGGTCGCCGACGTAACCACCAGGTTGAATGTGAATTTCATGCTTGGTGTAGTCGGGAATTTCCATTTTCCCGTCCCACTCTAGCTTGCCCGGGCCTAATTTATCGGCCGCATCCATTTCCGAATAATATTGATCGGCGTTAGAGTGGAAGAAATCTTGGATCGTCCCCCAGGTCTGCAACTGGTTCGACACCCACGTCCGCACATAACCGGCGATAACCGGGTCTTTCTCGAACAGTTTGGCGGCCACCTGATAATCAACCGCCGAGGTGGGGTCCAGGCCTGCCGCGAGCGCGATATCGCCTGCGCGTTGTTGTGCGGCTTGGCGGAAATCGTTGTTCACCCAGCCACGGAAGTTGGTGAGAAAATCTTGCTGACTTTCCAGTTCCAGCGACCCAATCCGCTCAAGCCGGCCGATGGTGCCGCGTAGCTCTACATCACCTTTGAAGCTACCAGCGCTGGCGGCTTTGGCCATGAAATACGATGTTGCGGCGGCAGAAGCCGATAACAATGAGCGGCGTTTGATCAGCATGGAGGGCCCTCCTGGTTCGTGTCGTGCACTATTGTACAATAAAGGCGGTGCGAAAAACAGCCCCTCCTCGACACCTGCAAAAGGTTTAAGATGGGGCGCAACTCCGAATTCAGCCAAAGGCCTCGCCATGACCTCCACAGCCCTACCAACCTTCGTGCCGCCCAGCCGCCGTGCGCTCCTCCAAAGTGGGGCTGCTGGCCTTGTGGTCGGCTTTATCTGGAACGGCAAGAAAACTCATGCTGCTACGCCTAGCGCGACGGCCCTCTCCCCAAATGCGTTTGTGCGGGTCGCGCCCGACAATACGGTTACGGTGGTGATCAAACACTTAGAGATGGGCCAGGGCGTATATACCGGGCTATCGACAATTGTGGCCGAGGAATTAGACGCCGACTGGGCGCAAATACGCACCGAGTCCGCGCCGGTAAACCAAAAGCTATTCGGCCTGCAAATGACGGGCGGCAGCGCGTCGATCGCCGGGTCCTATGATCAACTCCGCAAAGCGGGTGCCACCGCGCGCGCCATGCTGGTAGCCGCCGCCGCGAAAGAATGGAACGTACCACCTGCCGACATTAAAGTTGAGAACGGCGTATTGAGCTACATGAACATGCGCGCATCCTTCGGCGAGATGGCCGCCAAAGCTGCCGTTTTGCCGGTACCATCCGAGGTCACGCTCAAGGACCCCAAAACATTCAAACGGATTGGGGTGGCTTTCCCGCGGCTCGACACCGCCGTCAAGGTCGACGGCTCGGCGAAATTTGCATTGGACCACATGGCCCCAGATTTACTGGTCGCCGTGATAGCCCGTCCACCCCGCTTCGGCGGCGTCTTGAAAAGCGCCGATGCCCAGACGGCCCAAGCCATGCCCGGTGTGAAATATGTTACCGCTGTGCCTAGCGGAGTGGCAGTCGTGGCAGAGTCATTTTGGCAGGCCCAAAAAGCACGCAGGGCTTTGAATATCGAGTGGGATGAAACCAACGCTGAAAAACGCGGCACAGAGCAAATAATGGCTGATTATAAGAAACTCGCTCTACAGCCTGGTAATTCCGCGCGTAAGGACGGCGATGCAACAGCGGCTATGGCATCAGCCAAGCACATTGTCACTGCGGAGTTTGAATTTCCCTATCTCGCACATGCCCCCATGGAGCCACTCGACTGTACCGTATTGATCGGCGCCGACGGCTGCGAGATTTGGGCCGGTTGTCAGTTTCAAACCATCGACCAGGGGAATGTTGCCCGCGTGTTGGGAATGAAGCCCGATCAAGTCAAAATCAACACTCTCTATGCAGGGGGCAGCTTCGGCCGCCGCGCGAATTTTTATTCCGACTACTTGGTCGAAGCCACCCATATCGCAAAAGCATTGCCTTTGGGCACTCCCATCAAGCTTGTCTGGACCCGCGAAGATGATCTGCGGGGCGGCAAATACCGGCCGATGTATTACCACGCCATGAAAGCAGGCCTGGACGACCAAGGTAAAGTCGTTGCCTGGCAACACACGATTGTTGGCCAATCGATCATGAAGGGAGGCCCTTTCGAAGCTGCGGCCATCAAGAACGGCATCGATGGCAGCTCGGTCGAAGGCGCGGCAAACCTGCCGTATGATATTCCCAATATCTCGGTTGAACTGCACTCACCTGTGGCGGGCCCCACGGTATTGTGGTGGCGCTCGGTGGGTAGCACGCATAACGCCTATGCGACTGAGGCTTTTATCGATCAAGTGGCCAAAGCGGCGAGACAAGATCCGCTCGAGTTTCGCCGCGACGCATTGGCTAAACATCCACGCCATTTGGGTGTGCTTAACCTTGCCGCAGAAAAAGCCGGTTGGACCACGCCCTTGGGCAAAGACCAAGCGCGTGGCATCGCCGTCGCCGAAGCGTTTGGGACCTTTGTGGCTCAAGTGGTCGAGGTCAGCCGCGATGCCAACGGTAAGATCAAAGTTGATCGCGTTGTGTGCGCGGTCGATTGCGGTGTGGCCATCAACCCCGACATTGTTCACGCTCAAATGGAAGGTGGCATTGCGTTTGGCTTGGGCGCGATCTTAAAAAGCGCCATTACACTCAAAGACGGTCTGGTCGAACAGTCGAATTTCGACACCTATGGCGTGCTACGCATGGATGAAATGCCGCGCGTAGACGTGCACATCGTGCCGTCGCAAGAGGTTCCGTGCGGCGTAGGCGAGCCAGGCGTTCCACCCATTGGCCCCGCCTTGGCTAACGCGATCTTTGCCCTGACCGGCAAGCCCGTGTCCAAACTGCCGATGCGGTCGTCGGTGGGGGTCTAAGCCTTAATCCCGCGCCGCCGCTTAAAGGCGTTTCCGCCATACACCGCCGCCGGACCTAAGTGTTCCTCGATGCGGATCAGCTGATTGTATTTGGCCGTGCGGTCCGAGCGCGACAATGAGCCAGTCTTGATCTGGCCGCAGTTGGTGGCCACCGCAATGTCGGCGATGGTGGAATCCTCGGTCTCGCCAGAACGGTGCGACAACACCGACGTGTAGCCAGCTTTGTGAGCCATTTCGACGGCAGCCAGAGTCTCGGTCAGAGTGCCGATCTGGTTGACCTTCACTAGTATTGAATTCGCCAGGCCCTTTGCAATTCCATCGCTCAAGCGCGCGGGATTGGTGACGAATAAATCATCGCCCACCAGTTGGCACTTATGGCCAATGGCCTTAGTCAACGCTGCCCAGCCCTCAAAGTCGTCTTCGGCCATGCCGTCTTCGATGGAGACGATGGGGTATTTGCCCACCAGCCCTTCGTAGAATTTCACCATGCCAGCCGCGTCGAGCGATTTACCCTCGCCCTCCATCTCGTACTTGTCCTTCTTGAAGAACTCGGTCGAGGCGCAGTCGAGCGCCAACACGATATCGCTGCCGGGCTTATAACCCGCCGCTTCGACCGCCCTCATGATGAAGGATAAAGCTTCATCGGCACTTTTCAGGTTGGGCGCAAAGCCGCCCTCGTCGCCGACGTTGGTGTTATGGCCTGCGTCTTTCAGCTTTTTCCTCAACGCCTGAAAGACTTCCGAACCCATCCGAATGGCGTCAGCCACGCTTGGCGCGGTAACGGGCATGATCATGAATTCTTGAATGTCGATGGGGTTGTCGGCGTGGGCACCGCCATTGACGATGTTCATCATTGGCACGGGCAGTAGATGCGCCGACGCCCCGCCAATGTAGCGATATAACGGTAGGTTGGAATCGGCTGCAGCAGCTTTGGCCACCGCCAACGACACACCCAGAATGGCGTTGGCCCCCAAGCGGCTTTTGTTCAAGGTGGCATCGAGGTCGATCATGGTGCGGTCGATTTTCACCTGATCGCGCGCATCCAGCCCGGCAAGTGCCGCGTGCAGTTCGCCATTCACGGCCTCGACGGCTTTGCGCACGCCCTTGCCGCCGTATCGGCTTTTGTCGCCATCGCGCAGTTCGACGGCCTCATGGGCACCCGTTGATGCGCCAGAGGGCACTGCCGCGCGGCCCATCACGCCGCTTTCAAGGGTGACATCCACCTCAACGGTTGGATTACCGCGGCTATCTAAAATTTCGCGGCCAATAATGTCGATAATGGCGGTCATGGGAGTGGTCCTCAGGGCACCAGAATTACTGGTCGTTTGATGAGCGAAACCGCGCGGCAGGTCAAGGCGGCTGAAGGCATCTAGGGCTTGGCAAAGAGCTTATTGATCTGAGGGCTAGGAATGACGTTGGCCAAGCTGGTTAAAGTGCCCTTCTCGGCTAGTTCGGTCGCGGTTTTCATGAACCCATTCCAAGCGCTTCGGGCCAGCGCGCCGCCAGTGCTGATGCGCCGCACGCCCAGGTTCGCCAAATTTTGGACCGACAATTCCGGATAAGCCCCCATGATATTCAATGGTTTTGGTGAAACCGCAGAAACAACAGCGCGGATATCCTCAAGCGAGCGTAAGCCAGGCGCGAAAAGACAATCCGCACCGGCTTCGGCAAAGAGTTGCAAGCGGCGAATGATGGGCGGCAATTCAGTCTTGCCAAACAGCATGCTTTCGCTGCGTGCTGTCAGCACAACATTGGCCGCCGTAGCATCGATGGCGGAGCGCGCCGCACGGATGCGCTCAACCGCGACTTTGATCTCGTATAATGGATTGGCGTTGTCGCCCGTGTAGTCCTCGATCGATAGCCCGGCCACGCCTGTCTCAACAGCCAGAGTCACGTTGACTGCGACACCGGCGGGGTCATGCGCAAATCCGCCCTCGAAGTCGGCGTTTACTGGAATATCGACGGCGGCAACAATCGCGCGCAGATGCGCCAGCACCTGATCACGCGTCACGGTGTTATCTTCGCGGCCTTGCGACCACGCAAAGCCAGCACTGGAACTGGCCAAGGCCTTGAAGCCCAGGCTTTGCAAATACACTGCGCTGCCCACATCCCACGGATTAGGAATAACAAAACATCCCGCGTGATGCAGACGGCTAAACTCGGCGCGCTTTTGGGCAATGGTTGCGGGCATGGTAGGGCGGGATATCACCTTGCTTAAAAGATTGAGTGTTTGATCTGATAAAGTATGCGCGGGGTCAAGCCCACTACCCTATCCTCGACTTGATAAGCATACGCAATTAACGTATAGCCCGATGATGAAGAAAGTTCCTGTTGCGGTGCGTGAAGCCCCAGGTTTTTCAGCTTGGGCTGATGCGCATTGGTCACGGGAGATCTATGCGGCCTTTGTGGACTTTATAGCGCAATCGCCTACAGCAGGAGCGTTAATTCCAGGAACAGGCGGCGTGCGAAAAGTACGATGCAAATACCGGGGCGTGGCAAGCGCGGCGGTGCCCGTGTCATTTACTACTTCCATGATGACTCCGTGCCGATTGTTCTAATTACTGCCTACGCAAAGTCAGAAACTGAGAATCTAACAGAAAAACAAAAGTCGCAAATGCGCCCTTTGAGCAAGCAGATCAAAGCCGAAATAAAATCAGTTCGGTAGGAGTGAAGAAAATGCCATCACCAAAAAAGCGCGATCTTGGAAAAGAAATTATTGAAGGCTTGCAATGGGCGCTGGCCGATATGCGTGGCGAGAACCCGCCGGGCGGGAGGCGCTATGTCGTTTGGGTTCCCGACGTGAAGGCAATCCGCAAGAAGCATGCCTTATCACAAACCGAATTTGCTGCCCGCTTCGGCCTGAGCAAGCGGACCGTCGAGCAATGGGAACAGGGTCGCGCTGTTCCTGATCAACCTGCGCGCGTGTTGCTGTCGGTCATCGAACAAGCTCCGGGAACTGTGGCTCGTGCGGTTAAGAAAACCCAAACGCGAAGAGCAGCTTAGATTTATTACCGGTTCGCCGCCCTCACAAACTCCGCCAGTTCCTTATTAAACCGCGCGGGGTTCTGGGCGAAGGGCAAGTGGCCGGTGTTCTCAAAAACTGAATACGTTGCCATAGGCAGCACTGCCTTGAGCCGCGCATAAGCGTCTGGCGCTTGGGCAATGTCGTTGCTTCCCATGGTCACTAAGACAGGCAAAGTGAGCTTGGGCGTCACGTCTTGGTGGTCGAGGTTACGCCCGATAAATGCACGGCGTACATAGGCTGGCACCATCACGCCCATGGCATGCATTTCTGCGCGATACTCAGGCGTCATGCCGGGGAATTCGAAGATCTTGGTGGTGGCCTCTACGATGGTGAGGTTATCGAGAAGATTGCCCGAGGTTTGCATAGCCGCACGGCGCTTCATCTCGTCCGGGGTCATAGTGCCCACAGGTGGAGGCTGTTGCACCAGGCCAGCGATAGAGCCCACGAGGTTGAGCCCGGCGATTTCTGCCGTGCCATATTTACGAATGTAATCAGCCGCCACGAACCCGCCATAGGACCAGCCGACGATGACCGGCTTTGTCAGCCCCTTAGCTTTGATAACAGCAGCCACATCGTCGGCCCAAATGTCGGACGATTGCACGTCCTCGGGTTTCCAAGGCTTGCCCGAGTTGCCATGGCCGCGCAGGTCAAACGCCACGAGGCGAAAATCTTTGGCCAAATCCGAATCAAACTGCGGCTTGAAGCTGAGATAGCCCATCGCCATGCCGTGTATGAGCAGGATAGCCGGGCCATCGGCCTTGCCGGTTTCGGCCACATTGAGCGGAAGGCCACCCGCACCTGCTACTGTGGTGAATGCCAGGTCAGCGGCGGACGCCGAGACCCCGGCGCAGGCAAGGCTCGCGCTAACAATAAAGCGGGATAAAGACCCCATGCAACTGCCCCTGACGTACGATGAAACTGGCCGCCGCTATATCTTGACCGGGTTTGCTTTGGCCACCTTATCAAACTCTAGCAGCATCTTCAGAACACCAGGCATGTCCTTCAAATGAATCATGTTTGGGCCATCGGATGGTGCATTGTCCGGGTCGGGGTGGGTTTCCATGAACACCGCCGCAACGCCCACGGAAACGGCGGCACGGGCGATGACCGGAGCGAACTGGCGCTGCCCGCCCGACGAACTGCCCTGCCCTCCCGGCTGCTGCACTGCGTGGGTGGCATCCATCACGATCGGGTAGCCTGTCTTGGCCATCTCGGGGATTGAACGCATGTCGGTGACCAGGGTGTTATAGCCAAACGAAACGCCACGTTCCGTCAGCAGAATTTTGGTGTTACCGGTGGAGGCGACTTTTTCCGCGACATTCTTCATGTCCCAAGGGGCCAAGAACTGCCCCTTCTTCACATTGATCACGGCGCCAGTATTGCCCGCTGCCAACAACAAATCGGTTTGGCGGCACAAGAACGCCGGGATTTGCAGCACATCCACAGCTTGCGCGGCGACGGCGCAGTGTTCGATTTCGTGAACGTCAGTGAGCGTCGGCACCCCCAACTTCGACTTGATCTCGGCGAAGACGGGCAATGAGTCCTTCAGGCCCATGCCGCGTTTGCCCTTTACGCTGGTGCGGTTGGCCTTGTCGAACGAGGTTTTGTAGATAAGCGGCACGCCCAACTTGGCGCACATCTCCTTCAGCGCCGAAGCCACTTCCAGCGCATGGGCGCGGCTTTCCATTTGGCATGGCCCGGCGATCAGCACGAAGGGCAGATCATTCCCGGCCGTGACGTTGCCGATGGTGACGTGGTGGGGTTTGGGGGGTGAGGTCATGCGGGGGAATATAGGGGTGGCTTGTGCAACGCGCTACGCTGCATGTTTGAGGCGTTCGACTTTAATTTTCCCCGCCCTCTTCATGGCCTGGGCTAAATCGTAACTCGCCTGCAGCCGCGACCAAGTTTCCGCTCCACCGCCAAACGCCTTATCAAGCCGGATGGCCATTTCGGGCGATATCCCGGCCCTGCTGTTCACGATATCAGAGAGTTGTTTGCGGCTGACGCCGAGTTTGCGCGCTGCATCTGTGACAGTAAGCCCCAAGGGCTCAAGGCAATCATAACGCACCGAGAGACCAGGACGCGGAGGGTTTTTCATGGGCATGATTGAAGTCTCCTAGTGATAGTCCAACAAGTCGACATCTCGGGCGTGACCATTCTCGAAGCGAAAAATAATTCTCCAGTTCCCCGAGATTGTGATCGACCATGAGATTCTCTGCAAGATCTAGAGGGTTACACCAAACGCGACTGTTCCAATGCCGCTTCAACAAACGACTGAAACAGCGGATGCGGCGCGAAGGGTTTGGATTTCAGTTCGGGGTGGAACTGCACGCCCACGAACCAGGCATGGTCGGGGTATTCGATGATCTCGGGCAACACTCCGTCGGGCGACATGCCCGAAAACACCATGCCTGCCTTTTCGAGCTGCGGTTTGTAGTTGATGTTCACTTCGTAACGATGCCGATGGCGTTCGGAAATGCTGGGCTGGCCGTAAATCGCCGCCGCCTTTGTGCCCGCCTTCAGCACGCAGGCGTAAGCACCAAGCCGCATGGTGCCCCCAAGGTCGCCCGCTTCGGTGCGCTTTCGCACTTCGTTGCCTTTGATCCACTCGGTCATCAGGCCAACAATAGGGCTTTTAGTGGGGCCGAATTCCGACGAATTAGCCCCAGCGATGCCCGCCACATTGCGCGCGGCTTCGATGCAGGCCATCTGCATGCCAAAGCAAATGCCAAAGTACGGCACGTTGCGTTCGCGGGCGAACTTTGCCGCCTGAATTTTGCCTTCCGCACCGCGTTCACCAAAGCCGCCGGGCACCAAAATGCCGTGGACGTGTTCCAAGTGCTTCACCGCGTCTTCACGCTCGAAAATCTCGGAATCGATCCAGTCGAGGTTGACCCGCACATTATTGGCGATGCCGCCGTGGGTTAGTGCTTCGGACAATGACTTATAAGCATCCTTAAACTGCACGTATTTACCGACCACAGCGATGGTCACTTCGCCTTCGGGCTCGCGCACACGTTTGACGATGTTGTGCCAGCGGCTAAGGTCGGGCTCTTTGTCGGTGGGCAGCTCAAAATGCTTGCAGACTTGAACGTCCAAGCCTTCCTCATGATAGCCGATGGGAACCTGGTAAATGGTGTCCACATCAATGGCCGGAATCACCGCATCGGGCTTCACGTTACAGAACAGCGCGATCTTTTTGCGGTCCGATGGCGGCAGTGGGCGTTCTATCCGGCACATCAGCACATCGGGCTGAATACCTAAGCCCAGCAATTCCTTCACCGAGTGCTGGGTGGGTTTAGTTTTCAACTCGCCCGCCGCCGTGATAAATGGCACCAGGGTGAGGTGAATAAACATGCTGCGCTCATTGCCCAGTTCGTTGCCCAATTGGCGGATAGCTTCCAGGAACGGCAGGCTTTCGATGTCGCCCACCGTGCCGCCGACTTCGACCAACACAAAGTCTTCACCGGTCAAATCTGACTGGACAAATTCTTTAATCGCATCAGTGACATGCGGGATGACTTGAACAGTTCCCCCGAGGTAATCGCCGCGCCGTTCCTTGGCGATGACAGTGGAATAAATCCGCCCTGTGGTGACGTTGTCGCTTTGGCGGGACGACACGCCCGTGAAGCGCTCGTAATGGCCCAGGTCGAGGTCGGTTTCCGCCCCGTCGTCGGTGACAAACACCTCGCCGTGCTGGGTTGGGCTCATGGTGCCCGGATCGACGTTGAGATACGGGTCGAGCTTGCGCAGCCGCACCTTATACCCGCGCGCTTGCAACAGCGCGCCGAGTGCCGCTGACGTCAGACCTTTTCCGAGGGAAGAGACCACGCCGCCGGTGATAAATACAAACCGCGTCATGGGTTTTCAAAGTACATCAAAGCGCGGCTTGAGCAAGCGCGGGAATCACACACGCATCAAAGCCCGTAAAACAAAGCTCCAATGCGCTACGCTCGAGTGGAAAAAATCAGTTATTCGGAACGCTAGGAACTGCAGGGCCGGACGATTCGGCCTTTGGTTCTGTTGGCGTGGCGGCATCAGCCGCTGGTGCGGTTTCCGTTGGAACCGGGCCTTCATTCACCTTCGGCACAGATGAGCCCTCGACCTTGGGCCCGAACATCGAGGTCGCCTCACGTGGCTTGGCCATCAACGCCAAGCTGAGGGACGTGGCGAAGAAACAAATGCCAAGGAACGTGGTGGCACGGCTTAAGGGATTGGGCCGCGACCTGGGCTGCATCATGTTGCTGACGCCTGCCGTGGCCGAAAAGCCACCGCCCGCCGCCCCTTCGCTCTTTTGCAAAAGAATAAGCAGAATCATCACAATGGCGATTAGCAGATGGACGATGAGAATGGCTTGCGTCATGGGTCGTGGCCTTGAAACTTGGTTCCGGGCCCAGGCAGCGCGGGCTCGAAGCGGCGGCTATTTAGCCTTCCACCACATAAATAGCTAGGGAAAAGCTTTGGTTTTGCAAGGCCCGCAGGCCATGATTCAAGCTCAGAATGGGGCTCATTAGCGCTTGGGTGCGGCTTCGATGATCTTCCAGAAATCAACCGCATCAAGGCTGGCTCCACCCACCAGGGCCCCATCGACCCCCTGTACGGCCAAAAGTGTGGCGGCGTTGGACCCTTTGACCGAGCCGCCATACAGAATGGCCAAATCAGCGCTATCAGCCCGCCCTTGGGCATAGGTTTGCCGGACTACAGCGTGCATGGCTTTCACGTCATCCGGTGTCGGCGTGCGACCCGTGCCGATGGCCCAAACCGGCTCATAAGCGATCACCACATTGGCGGCCGTGGCTTGCCCGGGTAATGAGCCAGCGACTTGGGCGCGCACAACATCAGCGGCTTTGCCTGCGTTACGCTCGGCTTCTGTCTCACCCACACAAATGATGGGCGTAAGGCCCGCGGCGAGTGCCGCCTCGGCCTTGGCTTTCACGACAGAATCGGTTTCGCCGTGATCGGCCCGGCGTTCGGAATGGCCAACGATCACGAACTTGCAACCCATGTTGGCCAACAGCCACGCACTGACATCGCCCGTATGGGCACCTTTTTCCTTTGCATGGCAGTCTTGAGCGCCAAGCGTGATCGGACTGCCCGCAATCGCTGTGGTCACTTCAGCTAGCAAAGGCGCGGGCGGGCAAAGTGCGATGCGCGGCAGTTTGAGCGTACTGGCGCGGGCCCTTGCGGCCAGGTCGGCGGCTAAGGCTTTGGCTGAGCTGAGCGTGCCGTTCATCTTCCAATTGCCAGCAATAAAAGGCATGGCAGCCATCGATGCTCTCCTCGCGTGAATCAAATCTGTGCGTTGCACCTATCATACGTTCGCAGCGCCTCCAATGCGGATTGAGCCGTTGCTATTGCCCGTATCTCGCAATAAAGCGTTGATTCTCAGGTCGTTACGATGCTTGCGGGGTTGCGGGTCGGCACCTATGATGCCGCGCCTTTACGGAAGCCCTGAGCACCGTTGAGCGGTGCGGCCATAACCCTAACAACCAAGCGAAGCGCCATGATCCAATGGTTTAAAGAAGTCATTCAAGACAGCATCGTGTTCAAGGCCTTCATGGGGCTGATGGTTGTTAGCTTCGGCATTTGGGGCATTGGCGACGTCATCACGCCGGGCATCGACCCTAACATTGCCATTCAAGGCGGGCGTTTTGAAGTGAGGGCCACGGATTTGCAGCGTCGTTTCCAAGCCCAACTCGAGCGTATGCGCGAGAACTTGGGCGCTGAAGCCATAGCCGACCCGGCGCTGAAGCAAATGGTGTTGAACAATACCGTTGAAGAGCTACGCCGCACCGCCATCACCAACATGGCGGCCTTCGAGCTTGGCATTGATGTGACGCCTGAGCGTGTGCGCGACAATATCACGGCGCGGTCGGCCTTTAAGGACGAAACCGGCACTTTCAATCCGCTTAAGTTTTCGGAAGTGCTGATCCAAAACCAACTCACAGAGACCGGTTTCACGAAATTGGTCGAGGACGATCTGCGCCAGCAAACCCTGCTCAACCCCATTGGAGTCAGCGCCGGGGTTCCACAAAGCATGGCCGAGATTCTGTTTAGTTACCGTTCGGAAACGCGTGTCGCCGACACGCTGTTGGTTGCTGCCGATGCGATGGCTGCCCCCGAGGCGCCCACCGAAAAGCAGGTCAAAAAGACCTACGATGAGAATATCACGGCCTTCACCGCGCCAGAATACCGCACCATTAAAGGCGTCGCGATCACCACAAACGACTTAGTGCCGATCAACAGCATCGATGAATCCGCTGTCCGGGCGTTTTACGACGAAAACGCCGAGCGTTATCGCACGCCTGAAACACGCAAACTCTCGCAGTTGGTGTTCGAGACAAAAGAACAAGCCGAGGCAGCCCGCGTATTTATGGCCCCAGGCGATGATTTGTCCAAAATCGCCGCCAAAGCCAAGATTGGCCCGCCGATTGATCTGGGCGAGCGCACTCTTGCCGACCCCATCATCAAGCCCTTTGGCGATGCAGTGAAGATCGCTGTCAATGAGATCAGCCAGCCCCTGCAAACCGACCTCGGCTGGCACCTGCTGCAAGTCAGTTCCATCACGCCCGAGCAAGTCACTCCCTATGAGGATGTGAAAGATAAGGTCCGTCAGACTCTGGCCAATGACAAAGGTACCGACGCGCTATTCGAGGCGTCTGTGAGGCTGGAAGATGAAGTGGCGGCAGGCACGCCCTTTGATGAAATCGCCAAGGCGATTGGCGGGCGCTATATCATTTTTAATAGCATCGACCGCCAGGGCAACAACTCATCTGGAGTCATGATTGTCGAACCGGTCTTGAGTTTGGTTGCCCCCGATAAGATCTACGCCACCGCGTTTTCAACGCCTGTGGGTACCGAAAGCACGCTGATAGAATTCCAGGGCGGTTATTACATCTTGCGGGTTGAGTCGGTCACGTCGCCAGCCCCTAAACCACTCGAAGCCGTTCGCAGCGATGTCGTGAAGATGTGGGAGAAAGAACAGCGCTTGGCTGCAGCCAAGATCGTGGCTGAAAAAATCTCGGCTGATGTCTCGCCCAGCGTGACCATGACTTCGATTGCCGACAAAGATAAGCGCCTATCCTATGCCAAGCTTGGGCCGATTACGCGCTTTGGCGAAAGCCTGAGCAAGGATTACGTGGTCGACGCCAAGCGCGTAGGGCCTGACATGCTGAATAGGTTATTTAGTGCCAAGGCCGACGATAAAGTCATCTCGCCGGTGTTGGGCGGTTACTTGGTGGCACGGTTGAAAGAAATCATCCCGGCCAAGGCCGAAGGCGATTTGGCGCAAACCTTCACGGATATTCAACTCTCCACGCGCAATGCCATCGGCCAAGATTTGCTGCAACAATTCTCGACGGCCATCGCGGTTCGTTACCCGGCGACAATAAATAGCCAAGTGATCGCCGATCTTGGTGGAGGCGTCGCACAGTAGGCTGACACTCGCGGCGGCGGTCCAAACGCCGTTGCATTAAGCCCACGCGATTATTCGCCGATGGATTTATCCCCAGCCGAACCGACCTTCACGGCGAACTATAACGCGGGCCACGCGCAAGTCGTCTGGACCGAACTGCCTGCCGATTTGGACACACCCGTTTCAGTGATGCTGAAACTGGGGCAAGACCAACCCTTCACGGCGTTGTTGGAATCTGTTCAAGGCGGCGCGGTGCGCGGCCGTTACTCGTTCATCGCTCATGCGCCCGATCTGGTGTGGCGCTGCAACGGCCAAACCGCCGAGATTTGCCGCACACCCAGCCAGCGCCCGCTTATATTCACACGCGAGCCCAAAGCCACGCTCGATTCCTGGCGAGCGCTAGTGGCCGAAACTCGCATTAAGCTGCCCGACAACTTGCCGCCAATGTCGGCGGGCCTGCACGGCTATATGGGTTACGACACCATTCGATTGGTCGAGAACATCCCCGACAAGAACCCTGATACCATCGGGATCCCGGAAGGCATGTTCATGCGCCCGACCATCACCGTGATCTTCGACAACGTCAAAGACCTCATGACGGTGGTCACGCCGGTGTACCCCAAACCTGGCGTCGCCGCGGGTGCAGCCTATGGCGATGCGCGCAAACGCATTCTAGATACCGTCAAGGTGCTCGAACGCACGGTGCCGCACCATATTCCCGACAGCGCCGTGCGTTTCGATGACGCAGTCTCGAACATCGGCCAAGCGGGCTATCACAAGATGGTCGAGAAGGCCAAAGAGTACATTTTCGCCGGTGATATTTTCCAAGTGGTTCCAAGCCAACGTTTCCGGCTTCCCTTCACCCTGCCCTCCTTCGCCTTGTACCGCTCGCTGCGCCGCCTGAATCCCTCGCCGTTTTTGTTCCATCTCAATCTCGATGGCTTTTCGCTCGTGGGCTCTAGCCCCGAAATTTTGGTACGCCTGCGCGATGGCAAGGTAACCATCCGCCCCATCGCCGGGACGCGGCCGCGCGGCAAAACAAAGCAACAAGACGAAGCGCTTGCCAAGGAACTGCTGGAAGATCCCAAAGAACTCGCCGAGCACCTCATGCTACTCGATCTGGGCCGCAACGACGTGGGCCGCGTATGCAAGGTGGGCAGCGTGCGCGTCACCGAGCAAATGATGATCGAGTACTACAGCCACGTGATGCACATTGTCTCCAATGTCGAGGGCGATATCGACCCCAAATACGACGCCATGGATGCGCTGATGGCGGGCTTTCCGGCGGGCACAGTCTCGGGTGCGCCCAAAGTGCGCGCCATGGAAATCATCGACGAGTTGGAAACCGAACGGCGCAGCTTCTACGGCGGGGCGATTGGGTATTTATCCGCCAACGGCGAGATGGACACCTGCATCGCGCTGCGCACCGCGTGTGTGAAAGATGGCGAGGTGATCATCCAAGCCGGTGGCGGTGTGGTGGCCGATAGCGACCCCGAGGCGGAATTTCAGGAAAGCAACAACAAGGCTTTGGCGATTGTGCGCGCCGCCGAAGCGGCCGTGAAGTTTTTCGCGGGCGGGAATCGCTGAACACGTCGCAGCACACGCCCGTTTGACCTGGATCAAGGATTAGTTGCGACGGTGGGATGACATTGCCATACTACGCTGTGACTTAATCATGAGGAGATCTCCATGTCGGTCCGGGAAGAATACCAAGCCAAGCTCAAGACGAACCTCGATAAGCTCGGGGCCGAGGTCAAACTGTTTGCCGCCAAGGCCGCCAAGGCCAAAGCCGACGCCAAGGTGAAACTCGATCTTGAAGTGGCCGTGCTGAAAGCACAACAACAAGTGGCCAAAGCGCGCTTTGCCGCGATGAAACGCGCCAGCGACGAGGCTTGGGGCGATATCAAGATCGGGGCCGATCAGGCCTGGAAAGACCTCAGCAAAGCCTTCGCCGCTGCACGCACGCGGTTCTGACTTTCCACGCCCTACTTCACCTCAATCAACTCGATCAGCTCGCCTGCCGTGCCCGCCACCGTGGCCGAGCGCGCGCCACGGTAGTCGATGCCATCTAACATTTGCGGTTCTGAAAAGTAATCGAGATTGAGTGCATCGAGGTTCCTCACCTCGAAGCTGGTCATGGCCACACCCGGCGGTAATTGCCCCGGCGCATGCGGACGCGCCTTGGTGGTGGCCGGAAAGCCATCCAGTTGCAGCATGTTGCCGTGCTGTTTCATCGACAGCAGCGAAATCGTGTAGGCCACATCGGCAGCCGCCCCTTGGGCCTTGCGCGACAAGCCCGCGAGCGATGGATTTATCGGTTGGCGCTGCATGCTAAACGTATCGGCATACCAGCTTCGCATGGTTTCAATATCGGGCCCCGCCACTACCATGATGAACGGCCGGCCCACAAGTGCGCCGGGCAACGGCAGGTTCGATTTTTTGCGATCACCGGTTTCGGTGGTGAGATACAGCACTTCTTCCGACGGCCCCTTCACTTGCATGGCATGAATGGTGGGGTAACGCGCGCCCAACGAGGCCGGTTGGCCGATGAACTCGAACGGCGAGTTCTTCAACTTGGCGTGCAGCTTGTCGATGTCGCCGATGATGATCTCAATGGCGTTCCAACCCCAGGTCGTGAGCGCGCGATAGCCCGGCACCGGGTCGATCTCCACGGCGCGAATGGATACATCGGGGTGCGCGCCCGAGCCCATCACCACATAGGGCCTGCCTGCGCTTTTGGGTGCACCCCAACTAGCGGCCATTTCGGGCGTGACCGTGCCGCGCTCGCGCACGTCTTGGTCGAGCCACTTGGTGTACAATTCCTCGATTTCATTCACATCAACCGCGCCAATGGTGGCAATGCGGATGCGCTCTAACTTCGGCTGAGCCGGTGCGGGATTGGTTTGAGCTTGGGCCATGGTGGTCAGTGCTGTTGCGGTGAGGAACAAGACGGTCAATGAGAGTCGCACATAAGTGATCATTAGAAAACTCCGCAGAGGAGTTCTAAGTCTAGTGTGTTCGCGAATAGCAGCAATATGAAAATTTACCGTTCCGCGCGCTGTTGTGTCGCGGTGGCTTGACGCCGGTAGATTTCGGAAATCGGCGCCAGAGATATGCCCTTGGCGGGTAAGGTGGTCATCCAGATGCGCAAAGATTCAAGGGTCACATCGTGCGGATGGCCAATGGCGATGGCTGTACCGCGTTGCAAGGCCACCTGTTCCGCCCGGGCCAGTTCTTGATCAATTTCATCTTCGCTCTGCACGTTGTCGATGAACACATCGCGCTCGACCATCGCTACGCCCATGGCGCGTGCGAGTGACGGACCAACGCTATTACCTGCCGTCTTGGAATCCAACCACAACAGCCCGCGCGCCTTCACCATAGTCATGATCGTTGTCATGTGCTGCGTGTCGGCGGTGAAGCGGCTGCCCATGTGGTTATTCACGCCCACATAGCCGCTCCAGGGGTCGAGCATGGCGGCGAAGCGGTCTTTGATTTCGGCCTCCGATAACGCCAGTGTCAGCGCCTTGGGGCCGGGGTTTTCTTTCGGGTCCAACGGCTCCATGGGAATATGCGCTAGTGGATCAAATCTAACGTTTGAGTCGGATTATCGATTCCCAAGGACTCGCCGTTTTGCGAGTCTCGGGAATGGCCTACGCAAGCAAGCTTCGAATGAAGGCCGGCACTCGCACTCGGATCGAGGCGATTGTCGCCGACGGTAACAC
>SHWP01000071.1 GCA_009693785.1 Rhodospirillaceae bacterium | reverse complement strand
GGCTTTGTCACGTTGACGCCCGCAAAACGCAAGAAGCCTGCGGCCGCCATATTCTCAGATGGCAGCAACCACGGTCCGCCAAGTATCCATCGCCTCCGCACGGGAGGCGCGGTGCGTTCGGGCGGATATCAGGTGGCGCTGGACGTTGAAGGTGTTGTAGACGGCGGCGTGAGTGGAGAGAAATCGCTGGGCTGAACCCCGGCTCTTGAAACCCTGCATCTTGCGCTCCCGTCTTCGCGTTGGCTGATGCGAGTTCTCAGCTCGGTTGTTGCGCCATCGCCCGCGCTGATGGTGGCATTGTCACGTTGACGCCCAAAAGACGCAATGAGCCAGCGGCCGTCATATTCTCAGGTAGCCGCAACCACCGTCAGCCAAGTATCCATCGCCGCTGCACGGTAGGCGCGCGGTGCCTGCCGCTCGTTGGCTAAAGCGCGGCTGACAGGCAGCTTGGATCGCCATTCCCTGACCCCCACCCAGGCACTTTCCCCGCAGAGGCCGCGCCCAGGCTAATTCCTGTTACCCGCGCGCTCCGATGTGCGCCAAATTTTCCAATTTTTGGATTGGGGATGTGCGGATGTTGATGTGAATTGCCAGTTTTCACCGAGACCTTTACTGATTGACCCAGGGCGGGTGCTCAGGTCGTCCGATCCAGCTGCGTTTCAATCCGGATGAAGTATTTGGAAGGCACAGGTCAGTGATCATGAAAGTTCATGGCTGCACGGCGTTGGTGACCGGCGCTAACGAAGGCATTGGCAAAGGATTTGTCGAAGTCCTACTGGAGCGCGGCGCCTTCAAAGTCTATGCCGCTGCTCGCCGCCCCGAGACATTGGCGCCGATCACGGCGCTTGATCCAAAGCGCGTCGTTCCCTTGCAATTAGATATCACTATCGATACCCAGCGCCGCGCGGTGTTCCCGCAAGCCAGCGATATCAACTTGTTGGTGAATAATGCAGGCATTGCGGGCAGCCCGACGCCGGTCGAGCGCCGGTTTTTAGGTGCGTCATCCATGGAGGATGCCCGCTTGGTGATGGAAACGGATTTTTGGGCCCATGTGGAGATGTGTCGTGGTTTTGCGCCGCACTTAGTGAAAAACACTCAAGCTCGCGATGGCGGTAGCGCCATTATTAATATTCTCTCGGTTGGGGCCCTGTTTTGCGTCGTGGAGTACTCAAGCTACAGTTCGGCGAAGAGCGCACTGGCTCTAGCGACCATTGGCATCCGCGCGGAACTGATGAAATCTAAAGTTACAGTGCACGGGGTGTTCACCGGCGCGGTGGAAAGCCGCATGTCGGCCAAGGGCACGCATGCTAAAACGCCAGCTCCCGAACATGCGCATTATGTTTTGAGTGAAGTGGAAAAAGGCGCAGAGGATATTTACGCAGGGATGGGTGCCTTAGAGATGCACCAAGCAATCCGGCAGGATCCTGTTGCGTTTCAACGTACCCGCATCGAACGTTATTGGGATAACCCAATGAAATAGGCGTCAAGCCGCCGAAGGCGTTTGGGTGTAAAAAGCGTCCAGGGCCTCCATCAGGGTCTGCATTTCGTCGTCTTTGCCAATCGTGATGCGCAGATGTTGTGGCAAGCCGAACATCGCCATGGGCCGCACCGAGATTCCCCGCGCACGCAGAAACCCATCGAGATCACTGGCCTTACGACCCGGCGCATCGGGAAACCCAGCGTTGACAAAATTGCCCTCGCTGCCCGTGATGGAAAGGCCATAACCTTTGAGACGTTGGGCTAATATTTGGCGCCAGCGGCGGGTGTGGTCGATCACACGTTGCTGAAACTCCAGGTCAGCCAATGCGGCAATTCCTGCGGCTTGGGCGGGGGTTGAAACATTGAACGGCGAGCGGATGCGCCCGACAACGCCAATGATATCTTCGTAGGCATAACACCAGCCCAAGCGCATGCCCGCCATGCCGTGAATTTTCGAAAATGTCCGGGTCATCACGGTATTATTTGTTGCATCCACCAGTGCTGCGCCTGAGTCATAATCTTTATGTTCGACGTATTCGGCATAAGCGGCATCGATGATCAGCAAGATATCCTCGCGCAGGCCCGCCCGTAGGCGCTCTAAATCCTGTTTAGTGGTGTATGTGCCGGTCGGGTTGTTGGGGTTGGCGATAATTACCACTTTCGTACGCGGCGTGACTTTGGCCAAAAGCGCTTCGATATCTGCGCCATAATTTAGATCAGCCGCTTGTACGTTCTGCGCCCCAGTCGCGAGCGTATAGATGCGATACATCGGGAATGTTGCAGTTGGGTAGAGCACTTCATCGCCTGCGCCAGCGTATGCGCGCACCAAGGCGCTCAGCAGTTCATCAGAGCCAATGCCCATGAGAATGCGTGCCGCGTTCAGCCCATAGCGTTTGGCGATCGCTGAACGAATCCCAAAGGCATCGGCATCGGGGTAGCGGTCCATGCGGCTGGCAGCGTCATGATAGGCCGCGATTGCTTTGGGGCTGGGGCCAAGGGCGGATTCATTGGCCGACAATTTAATGCTGCGGCCTTGGCCCTCGACGGTTTGGCCGGGAACGTAGGCCTTAATTTGGTCGATGCCGGGGCGCGGAAGCGGGCGGGATGAAGAGCTCATGTGAAAATTATGCGTCGTCGGTCTGTTCGACAGTTTGCAAGGACATGCGAGAGGTTAGCAGATTAAAAATAAATGTCCCTAACCCAGCGCCAAGAAGCGTGACGCGCATGCCGGCTAAGTCAGCCACGATTCCCCAGATGACTCCACCCAACATCATGCCCGTGCCGAAGGTCATGATAAAAAGCGACGCGCCCCGGCCCCGCATTGATGTGGGCAAACTCATCTGCATGGCAACCTGAAACGTGATGGTCGCATTCGTCCAGGCCAGACCATAGAAAAACGCAGCCGCGCTGGCTTCGGGCAACGTATGAGCAAACGCTAATCCCGCATATGCAAGGGCTGCGATCACAACACTGATATGAATGTGGATATCGGGCGTTATGCGCGTGGCAAGCCGTCCGCGGCCAAAGGCGGAGACCACCGAGCCAACCCCGACCCACGTCACCAAGGTGCCAAAGGTGGCTGGCCCGCCGCCCAGTTGAACCCTGGCCACCATTGGCATCAGCGCCAGCAAGGCGCTGGCGCAAGTGAGGAATAGGCCCAGCCGGATCAACATGCGGCGCAACCGGTGCTCGGTGGCCGCGAAGCGTAAGCCATTCCACAGCGCCTCAAGAAAAGATTCGCGCAAGTGCTGGCGCATTTCATGAGGACGCTTGCGAATGAAGACACTGGCCAGGGCGGCGTTGCCGAAACTATTCACTAAAAAAGCCGCTGCCACGCCAAACGAGCTGATCAAAGCCCCCGCGATCACCGGGCCAATTGAGCGGCCGACGTTCAAGGATATCGAATTAAGCGTGAGGGCTTGGGGTAACAACTCGCGCGGCACCATGTCTTGCATCACCGACAACATTGCGGGGCTTTGCAAGGCGAAGATCGTGCCCATGGCCAAGGTATGCAGGAGCAAGCTCCATGGGCGAACCCATCCCAAAGCAGCCAATACTGCGAGGTCGATAGAGATCGCCATCATCACCACGCTGAGGGTGAGGATAAATTTTCGCCGGTCGGTTTTGTCGGCCAGCACTCCGGCGGGTAATGAGAAAATAATCCCGGGTAACGTGAACGACGCTTGGACGAGGCCCAGCATGAGCGCTGAATTATCCAGCGAGGTCATCAGCCACGAGCAGCCGATGCCGTTCATCCACCCGCCCACCATGGTGATGAACAGGCCGCCATAGAATGTGCGGAATTCGCGACTAGCCAACGGCGCCCACAATGGGGCGGGGGGCGTTGGAGGTGGAGTTTGGGCGTCGGGGCTCATGCCAAAGCCTTACACGCCAAGGCCCAGATCAACAAATAATCCTTTGCGAATCTTCGCAGAATTATGGCCTTTGCATCTGGTTTTCAGGCGCTTGCCAGCTATCTATATCCGTGGAAACCTGGGCCATCAGGAACTCAAGGGAGGCGGCAATGCGGTTCACACGGATGATATACGGCGCCAATATCGGATTGGGTTTGGCCGCGTACTTGTTTGCGACCTCGGCGGCGGCACAATTAACCCGCACGGCGGAAGTGAAAGACTTTCCGCTCCGGAATGGCGTTCATATGTTCCTGGCGACCGGTGGTAACGTAGCTGTGTTAGCGGGCGATGACGGCGTTTTGTTGGTCGATACACAATTCGCTGAAATGGTGGACCGGCTCACCGCAGCAACGAAGAAAATCTCTGACAAGCCGATCAAGTACGTGATCAATACTCATTGGCATTTTGATCATACGGGCGGCAACGAGGGTTTTGGCAAAGCTGGCGCGCGTATTATCGCGCACGAGAACACGTTCAAACGCATGTCCACGGCGCAGGAACTGCCTGCCATGAACATGAAATTCGATCCGTCGCCCGCAGTGGCATTGCCGGTCTTAACATTCACTGAGGCCAGCACCCTTCGCATCAATGGCCTCACAGCGCAAATGGTTCATGTCGCTAACGCGCATACCGACACCGATGCGGTCGTCTTTTTCAAAGAGGCCAATGTGATTCACACCGGCGATGTCTATGTGAATGGTGCATACCCGTTCGTCGATGCGGCGAGCGGCGGGTCGCTGCGCGGTATGATCGCCGCCCGCAAGAAGATCTTAGCCATGACCAACGCCGAGACGCAGATCATCCCCGGCCACGGCGCGTTGTCAAACGCGGAAGAACTTAAATCCAGCATCGCCATGCTCGAAGAGATGGAAAAACGCACAACTGCTGCCCTGCGCGCGGGCAAATCTCTGGAACAATTCTTGGCTGGCAAGCCCATAGCTGACTACGATGCGAAATGGGCGCCGCGTGAAGACCAAGGCGTGGTTTTTGTAACGCGCGCCTATGAAGACGTGGCGCGTTTCGAGAAGAAGAAATGAGCCTGACGATCTATCACAACCCGCGTTGCGGCAAGTCACGCGAGACCTTGGCGCTACTGACCCAACGCGGACTAAAGCCCAAAGTCATCGAATATCTCGATACACCACCCACGGCGGGGGAATTTACATCGATCCTTCGCGCACTCGGCCTGTCGGCGGCACAACTTGCGCGTAAGAAAGAGGCCGCCGAGGCCGGCATCGATCTTGCGCTTCCGGAAGCTAAATTAGTCGCGGCGATGGTGAAACATCCCATCGTGATCGAGCGGCCTATTGTTTTAAATGGAAAGAAGGCCGCTTTGGGCCGGCCGCCTGAGAATGTCTTAAAGATTCTCTAGAATGATTCAGTTATTCAAAAACCGTCGCAACGTTTTGGGTGGCCTCGGGGGCTTGGCCATTGTTGCCGTGGGAGTGCCGTTGGCGTTGCCGCGGTGGTCTGATGATGAGTTGCGCCAAGCGCGCCAACTGCAAAGTGCGATGTACGATGTCCTGGCCGCGATTGGTTTGGTCAACCGGTTTGGTGGTGCGCTGGCGCCCGAGGCCACGGCGCAAGTGCAAGCGTTATACGAAAAAGCGGCTGAAGCCGCAGGCCATGTTGACGACACGGTATTGGCCAAGGTGCACGAGGATCTGCCCGCAGTTTGGCGCGATAAGTTCAGGAAAAGCACCGACTCTTATATCGCTGCCATGAAAATGCGCGATCGCGACGAAGCCCGCAGAGCCAGCATTCTTCAGGACGATTGGATTCGCTGGTATAATCAGAACAAGCCCGCCATGAATTTGCCCCCGC
>SHWP01000040.1 GCA_009693785.1 Rhodospirillaceae bacterium | reverse complement strand
CTATCACCTTTGGGTGGGCGAGTGGGACAAGGCGAGCTAACGGCGGGCTCAATGTGCGGGCCGTAACGGCGCAGTTTTCCGCCATTTCGTATATCTGATTGTCGCATAATGTATATTATGGATAATATCGTTATTGATCACGCCGCTTTCCTTACCTTGATCCGCACATCCACCTGCGAACCGAGTTTGTTGGTAATCGTCATCAGCCGGTCAACCGTGAAACGCGCGAGGTCGGCGTTACGAATGCGCGAGAAGTCCGCCGCCGCGATTCCGGTGCGGGCATGGGCCGCACGCACGGTCAAGCCCTCGCGGTCGAGCAATCCGATGATCGCTGCCGCGAGAATGGCTTTAAGTTGTTCCACATCGGCGTTGGGGCGGCCAAAGTCACGGAATACGTTGCCGCTGCCACGAACCACCAGTTCTGAAAACTTCTTCTTTCTCATGGCAATGCCTCCTTCAAGCGTTTGAGTCTTTCCCGGATCAGGTCAATCTCTCGTTGTGGGGTCTTGATGCCGTGAGCGGACTTTTTTTGGAACGCATGCACGACCCATATCTCCTCGGCGATCTGCACAGTATAAACGACGCGAAAGGCATCCCCACGAAACGGTAGCGCGATTTCAAAAACACCGGACCCAAACCCATGCAACGGTTTTGCAATGTCGGGCTTGTTGTGGCCTTCGGCGGCGATAGTCAACGCCCTAAAACAAGCGTCCTGTGCGCCCTCCGGGAATCTTTCAAATTCCTTTCGCGCCGCGATGAACCAGGAAATCAGACGCGTGGGCCGGATCGGCTGAGTCATTGTTCATAGAATGTATCTTGGATGCGTATGTTGTCATAGATGCGTATGTTGTCATATTTGACAACATTTCTCAAGATCTGTTCATGGCCTTCCTGGCCACCAAATCAATTAGCGCTGACATGCCTTGGTGGCGCGTACCTTCGCTGATTTCGGCGTCATAACTGGTCAGGCTGAGGATCTCCATGTCTGCAAAGGCTGCTCGCAGTAAGTCCTCGGTGTAGAGGTTTTCGATGTGCTTTGTTGGCCCGCCGGTGCCGTAGCGCAACTGCTCGGGCCGGTAGCCTTCCAGCAAAATCATTCCGCCGGGTTTCAACGCGCGCTTCATGTTGGCGAACTGCTTGTCGCGACCGCTTGGGCCCACGAACTGAATGAATATACCCACCACCACATCCATTTGGCCCACGGGCCAGGCCCAGGTGTCCAAATCGGCATGTTCGATGGTGAGTTTCACGCCACGGCTGGCGGCGAGTTTGCGCGCCTTTTCCTGCGCCACGCTCGAGCCATCAACTGACAACACATCGAGGCCTTGCTGGGCCAGCCAAACACCGTTGCGGCCCTCGCCATCGGCCACCGCCAAGGCCCGCCAGCCCGGCTTTAATCTCGGTTGTTGCGCGCGCAAGAATGCGTTGGGTTCGGTGCCAAATAAGTAATCCTCAACGGCGAAGCGTTGGTCCCATTCGTTGGGTTCTGGCGTCATGATTTGAGTCCACGCTTTATGTCCATTACCGATTCTTGCAGTTGGCCTGGTGGCTGTCGAACCAATTCAAAGCCAGTTTCAGGTTTTCCCCGTTGTCATGGGCCCTGCCCCGGCTCAAAATGCCCACACACAAATCACGCCTGGGAGGGGCCGCTATGAATTCCATTCAAAAGTTGCTGTGGGTAGCGGGCGCGTTGATGCTGGCGGGCAGTCAAGCCATGGCCGCAGATGGTGCGGCCGTGATCAAGCGCGGTTATGCCGACATGCGCTATGGCCAGTTGCACTATCAAATGGCAACGCCCACCGATGCCAAGGCCAAGGCGCGCACGCCGCTGGTGATGTTTCACCAAACCGCCAACACCTCGCTGGAATACGGCAAGCTGATTCCCGAAATGGGCCGCGACCGGGTGGTGATCGCCGTCGACACGCCCGGCTATGGCGGCTCTGACGGGCCAAATGCAGTGCCCACCATCACCGACTACATGACAGCGGTGAATGAAGCGCTGAAAAACATGGGCTATGGCCCGCGCAAACCCATCGACGTGATGGGCTATCATACCGGCGCGTTCACGGCCATTGAGCTTGCCATCGCTGAGCCCAAGATGGTGCGCAAGGCGGTGCTGGCGGGCGTGTGGCTGGTGAGCGAGGAGCGCCGCCTGAAGGCCATCGCCAATCTGCCGCGCTATAATACATCGGTCGAGTTCTTTAATTGGTTCGCAGCCTCCTTGCCACGACTGCAAAAAAGCGCGCTCGCCCAAACCGCGGGCGATGAAAATTGGGGCCGGGTAATCGCCGACAGCTTGCGCCCGCTGACCAAGCGCGAGTACGGCCATGACGCGGCGTTCGCCTATGGCGCGAAATTGCGCGAGCGCGCGCCCTTGGTCACGCAGCCGGTGTTGCTGGTGGCGCTGAACGACGGCATTCGCGAGATGACACTGGAAAGCCAACCGCTATTTAAAAAACCAACTCTGGCCGACTTCCCAGACTTGAAAGAGGGCGCCTACTTCACCGCCGCACCCGAAATCGGCGCGTCAATACGCAAGTTTTTGGATTGAGACGAGAGGCGCGGTATCGCCGCCCTCACCCCTGCCCTGCGCGGTTGAGCCAGCGGCTTTTGCGATCCATGAAATCTTTCATGTCCTTGTCGCTTTGCGGTAGTTGGTCGGCGGGCATGTCCATAATGTTCAGCGGCACTTCTTGTTTGTACTGATCAAAAATGGGCTTCACGACTTCTAGCGGGTAACGCTGCACACGCCGGCCCTCGCGGAATTTTTTGATGGGAATTTCCGCCTCGATGACATTCTCATTATTGCTGGGGTCTTCGGCCAACACCTTGCCCTTGTTATCCACGATGAGCGACTGACCGCCAAAGCTGGCGGGCACGCCCGATTCCGGCGGGAAGGTGATGTTGGACATCGCCGAGTACACGTTGTTGTACAACGCAATGGCCTGCACATCGGTTTTCGAAAACAGTGTGGCCGTGCGCATCATAATTTCCACGCCGCGCATGGTGTAGGCCGCAAACACAAACGGGTCGAGTTGCACGGTGCTGACCGCAATATTGCCGAACTCGGTTTGCAGCACGGGGAATTCTTCTTCGATGCCGTACTTGGCGCGGAATTTATCACGCACACTCTCGACTGTTGTGGTGGGAATTTCGGTGTCGTTCATGCGCGTGACGTTGCGGGTTTTCCAGTAGGTCTTTTTCACCGTGCCATCGCGGCCAATGACCGGATTGAGGCTGAGGATGTGGCCGGGCCAATCGGGGTCGGTCGCGTAACTCCCGAAGATAATGTAGGTGTCGCATTCTTTGGCCAACTCGCCGATGCGCTTGACCTCGGGGCCGTCCATGCGGATGGTGAATTTTATTTTCTCACTACGCGGGCCCGATGAGTAGCCCGTCAGCGGAAATTCGTTGAACAAAATAAAGTCAGGCTTTTTGCCGGTGGTGCAGGCCTTCTTAATCCAACCCGCCATACGCTCGACGTTGGTGGCCAGACCCTCTTTGATGCTGGGCGCTTTTTGCAAATTCAGCGGCGCGTTTTGCACCACCTTGACCACCACAACATCTTTGGCCAGTGGCTTGGTGGGGTAGGTGCCATCGGCGCGCACCAATTGCGGAATGGCGGCGGGTTTGGCGGTTTGTGCGAACGCCGTGCTGCTCAGCAGCGCCAACATCAGGGCGCTAACCGTTCTAACTGCAAATGATGCCTTCATGCGTCCGCTCCTGTTTTTTGGTGCCAATCCCCCGCAGTTTAGGCCCCTGCCCTGGCGCGCGACAAGGCTGCAACGGCGATTGCCCACCTCGGTTCTGGCCTTTACCATCACCTACGGTAAATAGGGTTTTATGGCGACAAATGGACGGAGCAACATCATGGTCACACGCCGCGATGCTATGGCATCCACGGTTATAACTGCGGGCGCGGGGCTCATATCTGCTGGCCAAGCGCAAGCCGCCACGGCAATGCCCGTGAATAACAACCTGTCCAAAGGTGCGGAACTTTTGCGCGGCGGTCCGCTGATGAATTTAGAGCGCGCCTATCAAGTCATGGCCGAGGAAAACCTCGACGGCCTCGTGATGGCGCACCCCACCAACGTCTATCACCTCACCGGCTATTGGGATCACGTCTCAATCCGGCACGACGCGCCCGTATCTTTCGTGCTGCTCGCGCGCGATGCACGCCAAGCGCCTGGTGTGGTCATGGGTCAGTTCCTGTACTACTACAGCTTCGCCGACAGCCCGCTGGACTCACCCTTGCAAACTTTTTTGTTCACGGGCTGGGATACTAAGCTGGGCGATGCGGCGGCCATCGCCCGCCTGCCCGATGCTCAGGTGAAAGCTTCCCCCATGGCGATTTTCCCCGACATGCATCAGTCCCCGCAAGGGCTCATCGAGGAACGACGCTTGGCCAAGTTGAACCCAGTGCTGAAAGCACGGCCGCTTGAGGCCAGCGCCGAACGAGCGCTTGCTAAGGCTGCGCGTGAGATGGGCTTGGATAAAGGGCGCATTGGCTATGACCATCCGATTGTCGCAGGCTCCTATGAAACGGCGGGCTTGACCGCCAGCATGGTCTATGCCGACCGCGCCATTCGAAAAATCCGCATGATCAAATCACCACGTGAGATCGAGATGATGAAGCTCGCCGCGCGCGCCAATGCCGAAGCAGCTTTGGCTGCTGTCAAAACCGCTCGCGCCGGGGCAACTCACCGCGAGCTGCGCGCGACGTTCTTCGCCGAGGCCGCCAAGCGCGGTAACACCGGCGTGTTCATGCAGCTTGATTCGGTCATCCCCGAAACCGACAACGAGACGTTCAAGGACGGCAGCGCCTTTATGATTGATTGCGTTAGCCTGGGATTCCGCTATTTCGGCGACTATGGCCGTACTATTTTTGTGGGCGAACCCAGCCGCACCATGAAGCGCTGCACCGATGCGATTTCCTTTGCGTGGGATGCGGTACGCGAGCGGCTCAAGCCCGGCGTGAAGTATTCCGACATCAAGAAAATCGGCACCGAGGCCTTGAAGAAGGCTGGCTACGACTTCGATGTACCGTTCTCTCCGCACAGTGTTGGCCTGGCGCACACCGACGAGCCGGGCGTGGGCGGCTCGAACGCCTTTTGGGTGAAGGACGACATTGTGCTGCAAGAGAACATGATTCTCAGCGTCGATCTGCCCATCAAACACTCGGGCATCGGCGGCACGGCGCACTTGGAGGACTTGACCCTCATCACCAAAACCGGGGCTGAGCAAATCAACGACATTGGCGAGCGCACGGTGCTTGTGTAACGTCTAGCACCCAGAGCAAAATATAGTTCTCACTCATCCCGCATGAAACGCATTATCATTTGCTGCGATGGAACCTGGAAGGGCCTGAGTTCCATCGATCCCACCAACATCGGCAAAACCGCCCTGACCATCGCCCCTCATGATAGCCAAGGTATCGAACAAGTTGTGTTCTATTCTGATGGTTTAGGAACACGGCCATCGGTCGCCAGCCGCGCCGCATCCTTGCTGGGTATTGGGCTGGACCGCAGCATCGAGCACGCCTACCGCTTTTTAATCTTCAATTACAATCCGGCGCGCGGGCCCGAACCCGCCGACGAAATCTTCATGTTCGGGTTTAGCCGCGGCGCCTACGCCGTGCGTAGCCTGGTGGGCCTGATTCGCAAGTGCGGGGTGTTGCCGCGTGAGTACGCGGGCGTCGTGGGCGAGGCGCTTGAGCTTTACCGCGACGATGAATCGGTGCCGATCTCGCGCCAGCACCCCGATGACCCTCGCTCTCGGGTTACTCGCGAATTCCATGCCCGCTACCGGGTAAAACTACCGCGCATACGGTTTTTGGGTGTGTGGGATACTGTGGGGGCTCTTGGCCTGCCAGGGCGGATTCCATTCAGCCGCCGGTTCAGCAAACGTTTTCAATTTCATGATACGCGCCTCAGCCGCATCGTCGATCACGCATGCCATGCCGTGGCGCTCGATGAACGGCGCAAGGTGTTCGCGACCACGCTGTTTGATACCGCCGCCAAAGAGGGCCAAGCGATCGAGCAAGTTTGGTTTCCGGGCAATCATAACGCCGTCGGCGGCGGCACGCCCGTGCGGGGACTATCGGACACCACCTTTGCCTGGATGATGCAACGCGCGACGAACGCCGGGTTAGCTCTGATTCCCGGCACGCTTGAGCCGCCCTTCACCAAGCCAGACCCGTTGGGGCCTTTCGAGCGGCGCATTATCGCCGACCGCCGCAACCCCTTACATTATCTCTATCGCGCGTTGGGTGCGAAAACGCGGCTGCTGCCCGACGACCCGCGCCAATTAGATATCAGCGTGTTCGAACGTTGGCGGCGCGACCCCGGCTACCGCCCCAAATACTTGGCCGCAAAATACCGCGACATTTTAGATCAGTAGGGAATCACTTAATGAATCCGAACAAAGCACTGTGGGAAAAAGGCGACTTCACGCGCATTGCCGCCAGCATGCGCGACAGCGGCGAAGCTTTGGTGAAAGCCTTGGGTGTTCCAAGGGCATGAAGGTTTTGGACTTGGGCTGTGGCGATGGCACGACGGCGATTCCTGAGGCCAAACTCGGCGCTGACGTGCTTGGTGTGGATATCGCTGCCTACCTGGTGGCAGCGGGCAACGCGCGCGCCAAAGAACTGGGCCTAGCCAATTGCACCTTTCAGGAAGGCGATGCCTCCTATTTGGCTGGCCTGAAAGATCACACGTTCGATCTGGTGGTGAGTATTTTTGGTGCGATGTTCGCGCCCAAGCCCTTCGATGTGGCCAAAGAGATGGTGCGTGTGACCAAACCCGGCGGCCGCATTGTGATGGGCAACTGGATTCCCAATGACCCCACACTGGTTGCGCAAGTCTTGAAGATCAGCGGCGCTTACTCACCGCCGCCACCCGAAGGTTTCATTAGCCCCATGACCTGGGGTGTCGAGGCCAACGTGATCGAGCGCTTTACGGGTGCGGGTGTTCCCAAAGAGAACATCTCGTTCATGCGTGATACGTACACATTCGCCAATTCTGCCCCGCCCTCGGCGCTGCTCAATGCGTTCAGATCGTTCTATGGGCCCACCATGAATGCTTTCGAGGCCGCCGATAAAAACGGCAAGGCCACCGATTTGCACAAAGAGCTTGATGCGCTGTTCAACAGCCAAAATAAAAGCGCCAGCAAGGATGCGACTTCAATTCCTGCAACTTTCCTGCGTGTGACGGTCAAGCGCCATTGAGCAATCAATTTCGCGGAGCGTGAACGGTGACGATTTATCACCTATCTGCGGGCTCGGGTGGCATTGCACACATGCAAGAGTTGGTGCTGGCCAATCCGGGCAACGCCGATCCGCTGCGCACAAGCCTTGCCACCAGCGCGGGGGCGACATTGATGACCAGCAATCTCGACCGCACGGGCGAATGGCACACCACGCCCAATATCGGCCTGACCGTGATGCTGAAAGGCTGGCTTGAGATTCACATCAACCGCGCCGCGCCCAAAATCTTCACGCTTCTGGCGGGGGACATGTTGTTCGTGATGGATTTGACGGGCGAAGGCCACAGCTCGCGTGCTTACGGGCCCGATGGCATGAGTGCGCTGCTGCTGCCACTCAAGGCCAGCGATTTGGCATCCTTCGGGCAGGTCTTTAAGAACTGGCCAGTAAGACCTTGAGAATTGGCCCGCGCCCGACGATGATTGGCGGGGCCCAGCTTATCGCGAGTGCATAAAATTGAAATACGCTTCGATCTTCATTCTTTTGGTGTGGTCAACGGCGGCACGGGCCGAACTTTGGGACTCGTTCAAGGCTGCGCCGGGCGGCGCGCTTCGCGCGTACCTTGGCGACGCCGTATCTCAGAATACCCTTGGTCGTATGTATTTTCGCGGCACTGGCGTTCCTCAAAGCGATAGCGAGGCCGTCGCATGGTGGCAGCGCGCAGCGGATCAGGGCGATGCCAACGCCGAAGCCAATTTGGGCGCAATGTACGACCAGGGCCGTGGCGTGATTGAAGACGACGAGGCAGCGATGATGTGGTGGCGCAAGGCCGCCCGAAAAGGCAACGCCGCGGCCCAAGTCAATATCAATGCCATGATCGCTCGCGGCCGCGGCATTCCCGAGGACGATGTCGAGGCCGTGGTGTGGTATCGAGCAGCCGCCGAGACGGGCGACACTTTCGCACAGTTGATGTTGGGTCGACGCTATCAGATCGGGCGCGGCGTCGGCGCTGACAAAGTTGAATCGTATGTCTGGTACGATATCGCCGCTGCCGGCGGCAATACGATTGCCGCGTCGCGCTTGCCCGAATCTTCTGCCGCATTGACGGCCGACCAGATCGCTGAGGCCCATCGAAAAGCCCAACGCTGGATGGCCGAGCACGCAGCACGCCCATAAAGGCGTGCTGCCTTGATCAACGACGGCGCTAAAATTTACAAACGATGTATACGCCGCCGAAACATTGACGCTAACCACAGGCACTGGCTTCGGCAACGAATTAGAGAAAGTGATGGCGAAATGGCGCCTTGATAACAAAGCCGATCAAGTCATCAATGTCATGTACGCGATCACAAAGCACGAGGGCAACCTGAGCCTGTTAAGCTCAATTCGCAAGCAAGGGATAATTTGCTGTGTTGCCAGCAACCAACAAACTGGTCGCGCTCAGCATATGTCCGAGAATTTAGGCTATCGGGGCTTATTTGATCATGAGCTTTACTCGTGCCGACTTGGCGCGGCGAACGGTCGGAATGTGGCCACGCACACCCAAAACTTCACGTTCACGGTCATCGCTCACCCCTACCCATGCCGGTCTTCACTCTACAGTACGACCCTTTC
Source organism: Rhodospirillaceae bacterium (assembly GCA_009693785.1). Taxonomy (GTDB): domain Bacteria; phylum Pseudomonadota; class Alphaproteobacteria; order Rhodospirillales; family Rhodospirillaceae. Next base: position 23,185 of record SHWP01000040.1, on the reverse strand, counting down.
ACGCGAAAGCGCGCCGTCAAAGGCCGCAGTTTCATCGCCCCGGGTGTGATTCAATCTCTATGAAATTCAGCAACTCGGCATCGGACAAACGCCCCAAGGGTGGCTATAGTGGCGGGTAGAATCGCGCGGGCCGCACTCATTTATTGGCGGGGCCGCCTGATCGGGCCATCACTACATCGTTATTTCATCACAGCGGGGAGAACCAATCATGAAGTTACTGAGCCTCAGCGTCAGTCTGATCTTATCGGGTGCTGCTAGCGCCCACGCCCAAGCCCAAGCCCCCGCGGCCGCGCCAGCCGCACCGCCTGCGCCGCCACCACTGACGGCTGAGTCCAATTCGCCTGTCGTCAAAGCGAGCGAAGCCCGAATGATTGACATCGCCTATTGGGTCGATGCCAGCGGGAAATACATGCAGGCCCGTGGCGAAGAGGCCAAGAACGCGCCCAAGAATGCCGCCATGGCCCATGTCAAAGTTTTCAATCTCGGCAATGGCCAGAACATGCGCGAAATTACCCTGTCCAAGGGCGCACCGTTTACCGCGCCCAAAGGCGGCGATGTTTTGGTGTACGTGACCAAAGGCAAGATCGATTTGAAATTGGGCAAAGTTTCGGCCACGGTGGCGGCCGGTGACTCGTACCGCAAGATCGGCCCGCAGGATAACATCTACACCTGCATGGAAGACTCCTGCGTCTTCGCCGAAACCGACGCGCCAAAAATGTAGTATTCAAACGGATGGTCTAACTCTGGCAGGTAACGAACGACCTGCCAGAGTTCACCGCCGATGACGCAAACCAACAGCACCCTGGCCATTTGGGCGCGCCTGACGGCCCTGCCCTTCGGCAACTGGTTGTTCACGCGGCTGGTGTGTTTCCAGGCGCCCTACTTCGCCTCCATCTCGCCGCGCTTTGAAGATTTGCGCGCCGGGTCATGCACCGTGACTATGAAAAAGCGCAGGCGTGTGCACAATCACATCGGCACGGTGCACGCCATCGCCATTTGCAACTTGGCCGAAGTGGCGGCGGGCACCATGACCGAGGCGACAACGCCGGCAACGCACCGCTGGATTCCCAAAGGCATGACGGTTGAGTACCTGAAAAAAGCCGCGACTGATTTACGTGCAGTGGCGGTGTTCGCCTCCCCGCCCGCGTTCGATGCGGCTGCGCTCGACGCCCCAGTGACCGTGACTGTCACCGACACGGCGAACGAAACCGTGTTTCGCGCCGTCATCACCATGCGCATCTCGCCGCGCAAGGCGTAGCTTCATACCGGCCGTGAATAATCATACCGCAGCGGTATGGCGGTCGCCTGTTAAAAACCCTGTTATAACAGGAGTAACAGGCCGACGAGTTTGGTCTAAGTCCTAATCACCATGCCGTCATAGGCCGCCGTCACACCGGCCGGGCAGCGCGCATTCACGGCATCGTAATCAAGCTTCGGACCCATGTGGGTGATGACCGCGCGGCGCGGTTTGAGCTCCTCGATCCAGCCCAGCACCTTATCGAGATGCGCGTGGGTGGGGTGAGGTGCGTTCGTGAAGGCACCCACGATCCACAACTTTGCGCCACGGATGATGTTCTTGGCGGCATCAGGCAGCTCCAGCGCATCGGTGGAGTACACCACATCGGCGAACCTAAAGCCCAAGGTGGTTGAAAAGCCGTGGTCTTGCCGGAAGGCTTGCACCTGCAGCGTTTTCACCATGAAAGTCTCGGCCAAGGCCTCGCCAATATCGTGTGCCACCAGCCACGGCCGGTAAATCGACTGGCCCGGTTCGATGCCCTGAAAGGCATAGCCAAAGCGCAGCTCCAACTGGCGCAAGGTCTCGGCATCGGCATAGGCGTCGATCGGTCCACCCATCACCCGGTTGACCTCGCGCAACTCATCAAGCCCGTGGATATGGTCGGCATGGGCATGGGTGAACAACACAGCGTCCAGACGCTGGGTGCTGGCATCGAGCAACTGCGCGCGCAGATCGGGCGATGCATCGACTAGCACTGTGGTGGGTCCATCCGACACCAGCACGGAAGCCCGCCGGCGGTTATTTTTCGGGTTCGCAGCATCGCACTGGCCGTAGCCCTCGGAGATCGAGGGCACGCCCCCTGCACCGCCACAGCCCAGAATGGTGACCTTGATGCTCACAGGGTGGCTTTGGCCTTGGTAAACAGACGGAAGAAGTTAGCGGTGGTGGCGGCCGCCAGCTCATCGCGGCTGATGCCTTTTAACTCGGCCACTAGGGCAGCTGTATGAGCCACGAACGCGGGCTCGTTGGTTTTGCCGCGATGGGGTACGGGCGCAAGATACGGCGCATCGGTTTCCACCAATATGCGGTCCAAGGGCACAACCTTCACAACTTCGCGCAACGCTTCGGCCTTCTTGAAGGTGACGATGCCCGAGAAGGAAATGTACAAGCCAAATCCCAACGCCGTCTCAGCCAGTTCACGACCGGAACTAAAACAATGGATCAAGCCGGTAAAAACCCCTTTGCCCATTTCGTCTTTGATGGTCTGGGCCGTCTCGGCATCGGCATCACGGGTGTGGATGACCACGGGTAGTTTGGCTTCGCGTGCTGCGGCTAAGTGCACCCGAAAACTGCGGTCTTGGTCGGCGCGCGGGCTGTGCTCGTAAAAGAAGTCCAAACCCGTCTCGCCAAAGCCCACCACCTTGGCATGATCGGCCAGGTTCAACAGTCGGGCCACATCCACTGCCGGCTCCTTGCCCGCCTCGTGCGGGTGTATGCCCACGGTGCAACTGATATCGGGGTATTTTTCAGCGATGGCGCGGATACTCTCGGCCCGCGTCACATGGGTACAGATGGTCAGGAAGTGCCCCACTCCGGCCGCACGCGCACGCGCCACCACGGCGTCTTGCTCGGCGGCAAGCTCGGGGAAGTCGAGGTGACAATGACTATCGACAAGAAAGGCCAAGACCGCAGATCCTATTTGCGCTTCAACACGACGATATCCTGCCAACCGCGCAGACCGCCAGGTATGAACTCGATCACATCGAAACACGCGTTGTTCCAATGGGTTCTCACATACGTTTCGTCAATAAACGAATTACCGTAACGTGAGCCCGTTTTGGCGAAGTCAATCAGCGACCAGCCATAAGCCATATGGATAAAATGCTCGGTTGGAAGCCGTTCGATCAGCTTGGCCGCGCCCGTTTCATCCAGTTTGAACATCTCCTGGTGGACCTTGGATCCACGGATAATGTTCAGCGCGGGAATGCCGTGGGTGGTCACAATAAAGACGCCACCGGGGCGCAGCACGCGGGCAACGTCAGTCAACCACTCCTGAATGCGATCCTCGGGTAAGTGGGTAAAGATCGACAGCGAGTAGGCTATGTCGATGCTGGCGGGCGCGCAGTCCATCGGCGGCTGTTGCCGATTGCGCGTTGTGCGTACCTTCGCCAGATTCTTCTGACACCACGCCACCAAGTCTGGGTTGATATCCACCCCATAAGCTTGGGTGTTCTCCATCATATTCAGGTAGCGCGTCATTCGCCCGCAGCCGCAACCAAAGTCGAGCACGCTCAACGGCCGCCCCGATGGCCTTTGCCCAAGCCGGTCGTAAATCGAGAAAAAGTTCGCGAGGTCGATCAGCCCAGTCCACAGAAAGACTTCTTCCTCGGGCGCCGCCGTCAGCGAGCGCAACTTGACCGGCGGTATGGGCGAAATCGCAGCGCGTAGCTCGGCGTCCTTGGGTACAGCATGGGCCCATTCCAGCAGCTTCTCTTGCCCGAGCATGTAGCCCGTGACTGTCACAACGGGATCTGTCTCATAAAGCGTCGCCAAGCGGCGGCGCATGGGTTCTGGCGAAACGGACTCCAGGAAACTACTCATGGGGCTAGGTGCTCTTACCCGGCTTTGACTCGCCCGGTGGTACATAGCGCGGAAACACTGGGCTGGGCGCGGGCAAAGTGGTGCCACCCTTCAATGCATGATTTCGGCCTAAGTGCGCAAAGCTGCGCGCATCGGCTGCAACGCCAAGCTGGTCGAGCATCTTGTTAGCCGAGGTGGGCACGAAGGGTTGCATGATTATGGCCAAGTGCCGCACAATCTCGGCCATCACATAAAGCACAGTGTTCATACGTGCGGGGTCGGTTTTCTTCAGTGCCCAAGGCGCTTGTTTATCGACATACTGATTGGCGGCGCGCACGACGGCCCAAATGGCGTCCAGCGCCTTATCAAACCCTTGTGCATCCATGGCAACGCGCGCTGGAACAATTAGCTCAGCGCATGCCTTTAGAATTTCGTTGTCTTCGGGTGTATAAGCTCCTGGTGCGGGCAAAACACTGCCCAGGGTTTTGGCAATGAAGCCTAAGCCCCGCTGCGCCAAATTGCCAAACTCATTGGCCAATTCGCCGTTGATGCGCCCGGAAATGGCGGATTCCGAAAAATCACCATCGTTCCCAAACGGTATTTCTCGCATCAGGAAATAGCGGATTTGGTCCAGGCCATACTTTTCGATCAGCGCATTGGGGTCGATGGCATTGCCCAGCGACTTCGACATCTTCTGGCCTTCTACCGTCCACCAACCATGAGCGAAGACCCGTTTGGGCGGCGCCAAGTTCGCAGCCATCAAGAACGCAGGCCAATAGACGCAGTGAAACCGGATGATGTCCTTGCCCACCACGTGCATAGCGTGGGGCCAGTAGGCTGCGTAGTCTTTGGTTTTATCGGGATACCCTAGTGCGGCAATATAATTCGTTAGCGCGTCGATCCAGACATACATGACGTGCTTTTCGTTGCCCGGTACTGCCACACCCCAGGAAAACGTCGTGCGGGAAATAGAAAGATCGCGTAAGCCCCCCTTCACGAAACTGTAAACTTCGTTGAAGCGGCTCTTTGGGCCAATGAAATCAGGGTTCGCGTCGTAGAATTTCAGGAGCGGTTCTTGGAACGCAGAAAGTTTGAAGAAGTAGCTTTCCTCCTCCACCCACTCCACCGGCGCACCACTGGGTGCCAGTTTGTCGCCGCTTGGCCCCTTCGTTAATTCACCTTCGTCATAGAACGCCTCGTCGCGCACCGCATACCAGCCCGCATATTTGGCAAGGTAAATGTGCCCGCTTTTTTCCAGGTCCTTCCACAACGCCTGGCAAGCAGCGATATGGCGCGGTTCGGTGGTGCGGATGAAGTCGTCGTTGGAGGCGCCAATCACGCCGGCCAAGTCACGAAAGTTCTTTGAGTTTCGGTCGCACAGATCAATGGGCTCGATGCCCTGGTCGCGGGCGGCTTTGGCGACCTTCTGGCCGTGCTCGTCGGTGCCCGACAGAAACTTCACCTGAAACCCGTCCAGCCGCTTGAAGCGGGCCAGCACATCGCAGGCAATGGTGGTGTACGCATGGCCGATGTGCGGCTTATCGTTCACATAGTAGATCGGGGTGGTGATGTAAAAAGTCTTGGGCACTGGCTCACACTCTGCACTTGTCCGGCAGAGCTATACCCCGTCAGCCTGCAGGCCGCAAATCGGCCTCTTACCCCAAAAGTGCTAGGGAATTAGCCCTGAAAGCAGGCCCCTCACCACCCACACTTCCGGCTCTTGTTCTGCTCGCGCAGGTAAACCATCAGCGGTTCGAAGTAGGCCACGATGGCCGAGCCGTCCATCTTACGTGAGCCAGTGAATTTTTCCAGCGCGTCGGGCCAGGGCTGCGAGGCGCCCAGTTCCAACATTGCTTTGAACTTGGCGCCCACCTCTTTCGAGCCATAGAACGAACAGCGGTGCAACGGGCCTTTCCAGCCCATGGAATCGCAAGCCGCCTTGTAGAACTGGTACTGCAAAATACGCGCGAGGAAATAGCGCATGTAAGGCGTGCCATCGGCGATATGGAACTTGGCCGCTGGGTCAAAGTCGTCGGCCGTGCGCGCTACAGGCGGGCGCACACCCTGATACTGGGTGCGCAGCTTCCACCAGCCCTCGTTATACGTGGCAGGCGTGAGTTGGCCTGCGAACACTTGCCAACGCCATTTATCCACCAGCAACCCAAACGGCAGGAACGCCACGCCGCTCATGGCACGTTGCATCAATAGGCCCACGTCCTTGGATGAATCGGGCACGGTGTCGATGAGGCCAATTTGCTTGAGGTATTCAGGCGTGATCGACAGCGCGATCATGTCACCAATGGCCTCGTGAAAGCCATCGTTGGCCCCCGTGCGAAACAGCTGCGGCTGGGCTTTGTACGCGCGCTGATAAAAGTTATGACCCAACTCATGGTGTACGGTTTGAAAGTTCTCCGCATCGACCTGGGTGCACATCTTGATACGGATGTCATCTTTGTCGTCCAAATCCCAAGCCGAGGCATGACACACCACTTCGCGGTCACGTGGCTTGAGGATTTGCGAGCGTTCCCAAAAGGTTTGCGGCAACGGATCGAACCCAAGGGAGGTGAAGAACCCCTCGCCGGTCTTGACGATCTTGATCGGGTCGTAGCCCTTGGCTTTGAGGATTTTATTGAGATCAATACCGGGGTCGGCATTTTTGGGTGCGGCCAAGTCGTCGATAGCGCCCCACTCTTGCGCCCACATGTTGCCTAACAGATCGGCACGGATGGGTTGATCCAGCGGCACGATCTCGTTGCCGTACTTGTCATTCAGTTTTGCGCGCACATGGCAATGCAGTTGATCGTAAAGCGGTTTCACCTGCCCCCACAGCCGGTCTGTCTCGGCGGTGAATTCATCGGGCGTCATGTCGTAGCCCGAGCGCCATAGCGCGCCCACATCGGCGTAGCCCAGCTCGCGCGCACCCGCGTTGCCGATCTCGACCATGCGGGCGTAGTCGGCCTTCATGGGCTTGGCCACGGCATGCCATTTTGTCCAAACCTCGGCGAGTTGGGCGGGTTCGCGCAACGTTTGCATCAGCACTTCGGTTTCGTTCTGGGGAACCGACTTACCACCGAAGTCGATTTTTCCGGTGGAATAAGCCGATGACAGGCGCGTGGTCACTTCTGCCAGTTCGGCGACCAGTTTGGGGTCTTGCGGGGCAGGCAGCGTGATGCCCTGCTTGATGAAGTCGAGCTTGCGGCGCACGTCGCCGGGAACTTTTATGCCGTTATATTTTTTGGCTTCTATGGCGAAATCAACGGCGAGTTTGGTGACGCGCTCACTAATCTTGGCCACCAGCCATTGCGTGTCGTGGTTAATGTAGGTGGCATAGACCCAGTTTACGCGGGAGGCCTCTTCGTTCAGCGCGGTGAATTCTTGCTCAACCTTAGCCACGAAGGCAGACGCTTCTGCGGCCGTGGGCGCTTGGTTTTGGGCAAAACACGAGGTTGCTATTAGGGCAGAAAAACCAATTGCGGCTGTTGTTGCCAATAAACGCTGTGAAAAATGAAGGGGCATAACTGAATCCTTTTTGTCTAAAACTTAATGCGCAGATCTGGCTGCATTTCTCAAACTCTAGCCGCTGCCTCGACCTTCATCAATGCGGCCAAAAGGCTGCGCTTTTTATCGAGGTTGATAGCCTCGGTGCGCGCGGCTAAGTGGGTGACCTGCTGCCAGATATCGGCCCAGACTGCGGGCGAGGCTGCTGCTGCGAGGCGTTCACTCGCTGCCCGCTCGCCTGGCACAATCTCAGAGGCTTGAGCCAATTCATTGCGGGCGGCCAAGGTGGCCAGACGTGCAAGCCACCACGACAGCAAACCCGTCAGGGTGCGGAAGGCATCACCACGCAAAGCTTGGTCGCCTAAAGTGTGCATTTTCGTGATGCTAAATTTCGGCGCGTCTTGCACCAGGGCAATCAGGTCGCGGAATAACCCAATGCCGCCTTCGTCTGCCAGTTCTAACGCGCGGCCAATGCTGCCATCGGCCAGTACCGCCAAAGCATTGGCGTCAGCAGGTTTGATGTCGGGCCGGTAGCGGCCAACCAGAGTTGTGACTTGCGCCTGAGTGAGTGGCCGTAAGTCCAGTCTTCGGCAGCGGGAACGGATGGTCGGCAATAGCCGGTCGGCATTGTGCACCACCAAGAACAGCAAGGCTCGATTGGGCGGTTCTTCCAAAATTTTCAACACGGCATTGGCGGCGTTGGTATTCATTTCATCAGCCGCGTCGATGACCACCACCCGCCATGCACCCTCGGCCGGGGTCATCGACATGAACCCGCCGATCTCGCGTACCTCATCCACACCAATCACAGTCTTGCGCTTGGTTTGCTTGGCATCGGCCCACGGCCGTTCGATAGCCCGAAAATCGCTATGCCCCATGGCCTGGACGCGGCGAAACACCGGTTGGCTGGGCGACATATCCAGTGTTTTGGGTGCGGGCGTTCCGCCAAATAGATCTGGCCCTGAATCGCCACCCTGCTGGGACAATGCATAGCGAGCCATGCGATAGGCTAAGGTGGCTTTGCCGATGCCACGCGGTCCTGCGATTAGCCAGGCATGGGCCAATCGGCCACCACCCCACGCCCCAAGGTAAGTTTTCTCAGCCGCCTCATGCCCAATGAGATAGGGGTTCGCACGCGGCTCGGGGACTAAAGCCTCGTCGTCAGCCATTCAACACCTTAAGCACGGCAGTTAAAACATTCTGGTGAATTGCTTCGATGCTTTGCGTGGCGTCGATCACTTTGCAGCGTTGAGGCTCGGCCTTGGCGATGCTGAGAAAACCCTGACGTAGCCGCTCATGAAACTCCTTGCCCATGCGTTCATAGCGGTCTTCGGCGGCCGATTTGTTCATGTCTGGGCGGCTCATGGCCCGTGCCAAGCCGACTTCAACCGGCAGATCGAAGATCAGCGTAAGGTTGGGCTGAAAGTCACCCAGGGCTGCGCGATGGACCGACGCAATGGCACTGCGATCAATGCCATGACCATAACCTTGATAGGCCATGGTTGAATCGGCGAAGCGGTCGGAGATCACGACTTTTCCCGCAGTCATTGCCAGCCAGACGGTTTGGGCCATGTGATCACGCCGGGCGGCGTAATGCAGCAGCATCTCGGTGGTGCCGTCCCAACGCGTCACATCGCCACGTAAGAGCAGGCCTCGAATTTCCTCGGCCCCGGGAGAACCGCCCGGCTCCCGAGTGAGCAACACGTCATGACTTTGCGCTTTAAGGGCGGCTGCTAAAAGCTTGGTTTGAGTGGATTTTCCACCACCCTCCCCACCTTCAAATGTAATGAAAATCCCACGCGCCATTGGCTACCCCATTGCCCAAGCTAGATTGCGTCGGGGCGGACGAAATAGCAACCAGACGGCGTTTATTTTGCGGCAGCAGTTTCAGGCTTAGCCGCGGGTTTGATCTCGTTGGCGGCCGACTTTGGCGGGCCCATGAAAATATACGAGGCAGCAGCTTTGAGACGGCCAAAAAAGCCCAGCCGGTCAGCCCCCTCACCTGCGATCAACGGAACAGAAATCGGGTCGACACCCTTGGCTTCGATCAAGAGTTTGCCCACTTGGGCGCCCTGCTCGACGGGGGCAGGCAGCGGCCCGTCATAAACGGCTTTGACTGTTACACTTTGCGCGGCAGCCCGAGGCAGCGTGAAAACCACGTCTTGCTGAATAATCAGAGGAATTGAAGCCTTGCCGCCCAGCCAAATTTCAGCGTCGGTGATTTTGTCACCTGCTTTGAACAGATTGCGGTTGGTGAACTCGCGAAAACCCCAGTCCATGAGTTTCGAAGTTTCTTCATCGCGCGCCTTGATGCTGACCATGCCATTGGCCGCCAGCAACAACCGCCGCCCGTTGCGGATCGCCGAGGCCGTAAGTCCATAGCCAGCAGCGTCCGTGTGGCCGGTTTTTAGGCCATCGGCACCGCTTCCCACCTTGTACAGCAGCGGATTGCGGTTTCCTTGGCTGATCCCATTGTAGGTAAAACTCGTTTCGCTATAGAGCGAGTAATACTCAGGGAAATCGGAAATGATGTGGCGCGCGAGAATAGTGAGATCGCGCGGCGTCATGTAGTGATCAGGATGCGGCAAGCCGGTCGCGTTGACAAAATGGCTGCCCGTTAGGCCAATCTCTTTGGCTTTAGCTGTCATCTGCTCGGCAAAGGTCCCTTCGCTGCCACCCAAGTTTTCAGCCAGCACGATACAGGCATCGTTGCCTGACTGGATGATCATGCCGCGCAGCAGATCCTCGATTTTAACCTTGTCGCCGGGGTTAAGGAACATGGTGGACCCGCCCGAGGCCGCGCCACCGATTTTCCAGGCGTTTTCGGACGCGGTCATTTCGTCGTCGAGCGAAATACGCCCAGCCTTGAGCGCGTCGAAGACCATGTAAGCGGTCATGAGTTTACTCATCGAGGACGGCGGCATGCGCTCATCGGGGTTCTGGGCATGAAGCACAGTGCCGGTTTTGAAATCGATGAGAATGTATTCCCGCGCGGCAATCTCGATGGCTCGGCTGGCCCCTGGCATCAGCACAATGGCTGCAAAGAACATGATCGCAGTGGCAAACGTCGTCATGGCGGTTCCCTGATCCCGGGCCATATCAAATCCTTGCCTTAAACTATGGATTTCCCGAGGCAACTTGCGTTCAAAACCGAACAATTTGCGCATCGTCATAACCAAACGAACGGATCTGGCCGAGCAGTTCCTGGGCCCCTTCGTTATCCTGCAGGGGTCCAAGGCGGACGCGGTAAATCTGCTGATTGTTCACGGTGACTGTGACAATGAACACATTGCCAAACTCACGCAACTGCTGCTCCAGCCGGTGCGCGTTGGCTGGGTCCGAGAACGCGCCAGCTTGAATATAGACGCCTGTACCAGCCGGCAGGTCGATCTTGCCCTTACCGGGTATAGCGCGTTGAGGGGTAGGTGAATCGGGCTGAGGGGCAGCGCGGGCTTGTTTCGGCGGCGGCGCTCGTTTGACGGGCGGTAAATCTGAGGGGGCAGCTGGAGCCGCAATGGGGCTTGAGGACACACTCGCGCGTGGTGCGGCGGCAATTTTGGGCATCTCACCCGGAGCCCGGGCCAAGAATTGGTTCTTGATGGTCATACTTTCGTCGCGGTCGATTTCCACTCTCACACGCGCGGTTCCTTGGTCTTTGAACCCCAAGAGCTGGGCACCCTGGCGGGATATATCGATCACACGTTTGCTTTTGAACGGCCCACGGTCGTTGATACGCAGTTTCACAATGCGCCCATTTTCCAGGTTTGTGACATTCACCACGCTTGGCATGGGCAAAGTCGGGTGGGCGGCGGTCAAGGCATTCATGTCGAAGCGCTCACCATTGGCCGTGCGCTTACCGTGGAAGTCCGGGCCATACCACGAGGCAATCCCCTCCTCGACATAGGAGTAATCTTCTGACGGGTAATACCAGACCCCCTCGACTTGATACGGATTTCCGACCTTATAGACACCGCCCTCGGGCAGACTGAGACTTTCATCCACTGGCGCTGGCGGTGGCGCGCGGCCAGTCGTGCAGGCTGATGCCAGCGCGCTGAGAAAGATGACAACCGAGAGATTGCGCGCGCTAAGGCCGCACCGGGAAAGGCACATTATTTGGTATATGACGCCTTAAAAACCACCAATGCTAGTATTTTAGCGGCTCGACTCGGCAAAGGCAACAGGGCTGGGATTTGAGGTTATGGGTGCCGGGAACGCCCTATCATTTACAATGGCTGCAAGCATGGCGCGATTGGCATAGCCATCGGGAGGCAGTTGCTGGGCTTTTTGAAATTTCCGTAAGGCTTGGCGCGTGCCGCTGCCCAAAACTCCGTCAGGTTCTGAGTCGAGAAATCCCATGCGTTTTAGCCCTGTTTGAATCACCAAAACCTGATCGCGGGATAAGGGCTCCTCATCAATTCGAGCGCCTTGAATTTTGCCTTGCCCGTTGATCCGGTCGGCTAAGTGGCCAATCGCGAGCGCATAGAATGTCGAGCGGTTCCATTTCAAGATCGCACGGAAATTATCGTAAACTAAAAACGCCGGGCCCTTTTGGCCCGCAGGAAGAATGAGCGCCGCGCGAATGGGCTGGCGCGGTAGGCGTGCGCCATCGATAGCCGTAATACCCAATGCTGCCCACTCGTCGAGTGTCTTGAGGGTTTCCGACGCCCCACCATCCAAGCTCGCCAAGGCGGCATCGAAGGCGGGCGGTAGCTTAACTTCACGGCCCCAGGTCCGCGCGCTATCCCAGCCCAGACTCTTTAAATAGTTCGCCCCTGACCCAAGCGCATCGGCGGTTTGTGCCCAGATATCAATCCGGCCATCGCCGGTTTGATCAACCGCATGACGCAGGAATGTCGAGGGCATGAATTGAGTTTGGCCCATGGCACCGGCCCATGATCCCACCATTTTATCAGGCGTGATGTGCCCAGCGTCGATGACCTTGAGCGCATCGATCAGTTCGGTGCGGAAAAAGGTATTGCGGCGGCCATCGAAGGCCAGCGTGGCCAAAGCGCTGACGACGGGGAACCCGCCCAGGTTACGTCCGTAATTCGTTTCTAGGCCCCAAAATGCCACCAAATAGCGTCCCGGCACGCCGTAGGTTTTCTCAAGTTGCGCGAGGATGGCCTGGTTCTGTTGGGCCCGTTCGATGCCGTCGCGGACCCGGGCATCGGACACGGTAGAGTCAAGATAACGCCAAAATGTCTGTGTAAATTCGGGCTGGCGGCGGTCCAACTCGATCACGCGCGGAATGGGGTGAACACCGGTTAAGGCCGATTCAAGGGTTTTCCCCGAAATACCCTTTTGGGACGCCTCAGAACGGAAAGCACCGAGCCAGTCTTGAAATGACTTCACAGCGCTCGGTGATGTGCTTACAGCAGCGGCTTCTGGGCCGGGTGCCCGCGTTGGTGGCACGCTGGGGCTTTGGCACGCGGCACAAGCCAGGCCAAGTGCAAAGACAGTAGGCACAGAGGTAATTATCTTTATTGGCACCACAGACTCCTTGACGGCCTGACTATCATAACCCCAAGTCATAGCATCGAGAATTCGGCTTTTTCCGGGCGATTTAAGGCGCTGACTGCGTGACTCTGGCGGTGGGATTTGGTTAAACTCCGCGCCGATAATGCTCAAGCATCGCACCGAGGGAGATGGGGACCGCTGATGCAAGACCAAACGCAAACGCCAGACGCGGCGCCAGTGCAAGACTTAACGGCTGCTCAAGGGCAAGCCCAAACCGCCTTTGAATATGGCTCTCCGCCGCCGCCTCCAGCCGTTGAAGGGGCTGGGATTTTCGATTCCTGGTTCTTCAATATGTTCGCCGGGACGATCGATCTCCAGATCGCATCACCAATGCTGTCGTTGGTTTACATTGGCTGCGTGGTTGTGCTGGTATTCATTCGTGTGAATACCGATAACCCTGTGCGGGCCTTAGCTTGCGCGGGTGTTTATATTTACACCTCGGTCCAGGCTTACACGCTGTTCCAAACCAGCGAATACATCATCGACTATACCCCGGCGGGTTGGCAGGTGTCGGCCAAGACCGTGTGGTTCACTTTCCTGTTTACGAGCATTTGGGTGTGGGGTGTCTCACGCATCGGCCAAAGCGGCATCGTATGGCTGATGACGACCGGGATTGGGCCACTCCTGCGCATAATCAATCCGCTGCGCTTGCTCGATGAATTGCGCTCGAGCGATGCCGAGTTGGAAGGTGCAGAAGCCTCCGACAAGGACCCCAAGCGCCAACTTACCGCCATCATGTTCACCGATATCGTCGGGTACTCCAAGCAGATGGGCGCCAATGAAGCCGCCATGGTCAAAAAACTTGCCATTCACAACGAAATCATGCGCGGACAGATCGTGCGCAATCGCGGCACCGTCATCAAGACTATCGGCGACGCTTTCATGGTGCGCTTCCGTTCAGCGGAAAATGCCGTGCAATGCGCGATGGATTGTCAGAAGGGCATAGGCGATTACAACAAAGGCAAGCCAGCCAATGATCAGTTCCATATCCGCATTGGTGTGCATATGGGCGAAGTCATCCATACCACCAACGACGTGTTTGGTGAGGGCGTGAACATCGCCGCACGTATCGAGCCCAAGGCCGACCCCGACGGCATCGCGGTGTCCGATGTCATCGTCAACGCGGTTCGCAATAAGGTACCGGCACACTTCCAAAGTCTGGGGCGGCTGCCCATGAAGAACATTGCCAACCCACCTGAATTGTTCAAAGTCTACCCGATTGAGCAACAAGCAACGGCGAAAGTCGCAAAAGGCGCGCCTGCTGCCGCACCGGCTGGTGCTGCGCCAGGCGGCGTGTTCAAGATATAATTCCATCCAATGATCGAGTGTATTTTGAACTGGAGGCCGGCCATGCGCCGGCCTCAGTATTTAACGGGCATCGCGCTTCTTCTTGCCTGTCTCGCCGCCAACGCAATAGCTGCCGATAAAGTTACCTTTGGCACCGATTGGCGCGCGCAAGCCGAGCATGGCGGGTTTTATCAGGCCGTTGCCGCTGGCCTGTATGCCAAGCATGGCCTTGATGTCACGCTGCGCCAGGGCGGGCCGCAAGTAAATCACGCACAATTGCTAGCGGCGGGGCGCATTGAATTCTCGATGGCGCCGAATTCGTTTATCCCGCTGAATTTCGTCGCACAAAACATTCCAATGGTTGCCGTGGCCGCGCTGTTTCAAAAAGATCCAGCCGTGCTGATCGCACACCCCGGTGTGGGAAACGACAGCTTGGCCGCGCTTAAAAGCCGCAAGATCATGATCGGTCCCGATACGCGCATCGGGTTTTGGCGATTCTTGAAGTCGAAGTACGGTTTCACGGACGACCAGATCGCGCCCTACACCTTCAATATCGCGCCATTTCTGGCAGATAAATTGGCGGTGCAACAAGGCTATCTGTCGAGCGAGCCTTTCCAGATCGAACGCATTGGCATCAAACCCCAAGTATTTCTGCTGGCCGATGCGGGTTACACCAGTTATGCCGCACTCATCACAACGTCGCGTAAATTGGCTGACGCGAACCCCGATTTGATTCAGCGTTTTGTCGATGCCTCGATTGAAGGTTGGGTGGCCTACCTGAACGGTGACTCAGCACCCGCCGACGCGCTGATCAAGCGCGATAACCCTGAAATGACCGATGAGTTACTGGCATATGGCCGGGCGAAAATGAAAGCCTACGGCATTGTCGATAGTGGTGATTCACTGGCCAAAGGCCTTGGTGTGATGACTAATCAGCGTTGGAAGGATTTCTTTGACGTGATGTCCGCCGATGGTCTTTACCCCAAAAACATGGATTACCACAAAGCCTACACCTTGTCGTTTGTAGGTAAGGGCGTGGGCCAAAGCGGCACTGCGCCCAAGTAAGCAACTCATCGTGTCCGAGCCCCTCCTCGATCTCGCTCACGTTTCACACACGTTCCCCTCCGACGTGCGTGCACTACAACCGATCGACCTGAGCATCGCAGAAGGGTCATTTGTCAGCCTCGTCGGTCCATCGGGCTGTGGAAAATCGACGCTGCTGCGCATCGCGTCAGGCTTGTTGAAGCCGACCGAAGGCCGCGTCCAACGCTCGTTCGTACCAAGGCCAGGCGACATGGCATTTGTGTTCCAAGATGCCACGTTAATGCCCTGGGCTACTGTGGCGCGTAACGTCAGCCTGCCGCTTGAGTTGGCGGGCGTGTCCGCCTCAGAAGCAAGAGAACGCGCTCATACCGCAATTTCGCGCGTTGGCTTGAGTGAATTTGCCGAGGCCTATCCGCGTCAACTCTCGGGCGGCATGCGCATGCGTGCCTCTATTGCCCGGGCGATCGTGACAAACCCGCGCTTGTTGCTGATGGATGAGCCTTTCGCGGCACTGGATGAGTTCACGCGATTCAAGTTGAACGATGATTTGTTAGACCTATGGCAAGCTAACCGGTGGACCGTGTTGTTCGTAACGCACAGCGTGCGCGAAGCGGTTTTTCTGTCCGAACGGATTGTGGTTATGACGCCCAGGCCCGGCGCTATAGCAGCAGATATGTCTGTCGCCCTGCCCTTCCCCCGCACATCAGAATTGCGATTGGGTCATGCCTTCGCCGATGAATGCGCCAAGGTGACGTTGGCTTTGGAGCACGCCCTGAATTTGGGGCGAAGCGCCGCATGAGCAGACTAGTAAACAAAACACTGCCCTTTGCCTTCGGCTTTGTGGTGTTGGCCGCATGGGAACTTGGCGTGCGCGCCGGTGAAGTGCCGGAGTATATTTTGCCAGGCCCTATCGCGATTGTTGGTGCGTTAAGCACCCATGCCGCCGATTTAGCGCAAGGGTGGGCTGTGACCGTGCAAGTCACCCTGATCGCTCTGCTGCTTGCTGCAAGCACCGGCGCTGCATTTGCGTTCTTATTGTCGCAATCGCGGCTTGCCGAGCAGGTTTTATTTCCCTACGCCGTGATTTTGCAGGTCACACCCATCGTCACGGTCGCTCCCTTTGTGATCATCTGGGTTGATAATATTTTTGTAGTGCTTTTGATCTTGGCTTGGATGGCGGCGGTATTCCCGATTATCTCGAACACACTGTTCGGACTCAAAAGCGTCGATCTCAACCTGCGCGATATGTTCCGGCTGTATGGTGCAACCAAAGCGCAGACCGCGTTTCGCTTGCTCGCACCTTCGACTTTACCTCATTTCTTGAGCGGCCTCAGAATTGCTGGCGGCTTATCGCTGATCGGAACCGTCGTCGCGGAGATGGTGGCGGGAACGAGTGGCGAGCGGTCGGGCTTGGCATCGCGTTTGCTCGAAGCTAGTTACCGTCTTGAATTGGCGAAGGCCCTGGCGTGCTTTGTGCTGTTGGGCCTGACAGGGTTAGTTATTTACTCCACACTGGAATGGCTCTCGCGCCGCCTGTTGCGAAATTGGCATGAAAGCGCGGCGGATGTTAGCCAAAGCGGAACCCGAATTTAACCGCGACACGCTTCTCGCTCCGCTCATCATTATGGCCAACAACGGCGTGCCGCTTCGCACATTCGTCGATATTGGTTCGGCCGACGGCACATTTGGTTTGACCGTATTGGACTCAGTGGGCCCGGGCCTCAACCTCCTCAATATCGATGCGCAAGACACATACGAGCCAAGCTTAAAGAAAGTTCATGCGCTGCTTGGGGAGCCTTACTACATCACAGCATTGGCGGATCATGAGGGCATGATCAACGTTGGCCAACCGCAACACGAGTATTGGCTTTCGACCGCCTTTGGCGGAGGCCGCCAAATTCCATGCAAGACCCTAGACAGTGTTTGGGCCGATGCAAAACTGCCTAGCCCTTGCTTTATCAAGATTGATGTCGAGGGCGGCAAGTTTTCTGTGCTGAAAGGGGCTGAGAAGACGCTGCAAGAGTGCTGTGGCTTGCTGATCGAAAGCCCCGTGCGCGACGCCAATGGGCCGCAGTTCATTCAAATTTATGAATATCTAGCCGCCCGGGATTTTTTGTTATTCGACATTCTCCGGTTATCGTACCGGGGTACAGACGCGGCGCTGTATCAGTTTTATTCGGCCTTCATCGCCAAACGATATGACTTCCGCGGCGCCAAGCCGTTGCGCTCAACTGCCCAACAAGCCGAGGTTTTTGCCTCTGTCACTGAACGGCGCCGGGCCTTGATCGCGGATAATGCGCAACTGATTTCAAACATCAAACTAAAACGGGCTCAACTGACTCGATGAGCCTCATCGCTTAAACAGACTTCTCATCGCACTGCGGCAGCAATGTTGCCACCATCTACGGTGAGAATTGCCCCAGTTGTTTTTTCTGCAAGCGCAAGATTGACGAATGCTTGAGCGACATCTTCCGCTGTGACTTCGCGCGCGAGCAGGTTACCACCCATGTACTCAGCAGCAGTTACGCCGCGTGCTTTCGAGCGTTCAGCGATCATAGAATCGGTTAATAGGCCTGAACGGATGCGGTCGGCATTGACAGCGTTAGCACGAATCCCTTCAGCGCCATGATCAACCGCGTACTGTCTCATTAGTGCCAGTGCTGCGGCTTTTGGCAAGCCGTAGGGGCCGAAGTTTGGCCCAGGATTAATCGCCTGTTTTGAGATATTGAACAGCAGTACGCCACCAAATCCTTGTTGCGACATGATCTCAACCGCGGCCTGAGCAACTCTTTGGTGACCGTAAAAATTTAGTTCAAAACTATCGCGCAGTGTTTGTTCATCCACGGTTCCAATTTTACCTTGCCAAGCTCGGCCAGCGTTGGACACGACAATGTCAACACCACCGAACCTTGCCGCTATCTTAGAAAACGCATCTTTCACTGATTGGGTATTAGTCACATCACACACAAAGCCATCGCACTTAAGCGCTTTCGCGGCTAACGCGAGCGGTTCGTCAGCAATATCAAGAAGGACGACCTCAGCGCCCTCACGTTTGAAAGCCTGTGCGGTCGCCCGACCGATTCCAGATGCCCCACCGGTCACCACAACCACATGACGGGCTAGCTTGGGCTCTTTCCCTATGCCAAGTTTAGCTTGCTCTAGCGACCAATACTCGATGTCGAACATGTCCGCCTCAGACACGCACTGATAGCGTCCAATGGCCTCGGCATCTGTAATCGTCTGGATTGTGTTTTCAGCAACGTCGCTGGCAATCCGTGCGGCAGCCATAGAATTGCCTAAGCCGAATAACCCAACCCCCGGAACAAGAATCACTCTTGGCAATGGATCGAGTTCGACTTTGGGTGGATTCTGACGTTTATTGTGGCGCTGGAAGTAGTCGTGATAACGCGCCGCGAAGCGTTTGAGGGCTGCTGCTGCGCCACTTTGAAAACTCGCCAGATCGTTCGCATCTGGGCGTGGGACGACAAGGGGCCAGTTCTTAGTGCGGATGGTGTGATCAGGGGTGACCACACCAACCTGTGAGTACATTTCGAGATCGCGCCCATTGACGTAGTTAAGAATCATCGGGCTAGTGCGAAAATCAAGAATCATGCGTTGTTGCGTTTTACTCGACTGACCTATCTCACCACGCGCAATTAAGCCCCGCAAAATCGGCGCAATTATAGCAACCGGAGCGCAATGCTTTGGAAAATTCGAAGGCAAGAACACAGACTTGCAGTTTTTTTGCCGGCGGGCCTCAGCCAACGAAACCATTTCGATCATTCTGTCGTAGGCCTGGCGCGCGTTATCGCCAAATGTGAAAATTCCATGCTTTTCTAAAATAAGACCATCCACCGATGGATTAGCTTCGAATACCTCCGCAGCTTTTTTTGCTAACAAAAAGCCAGGCATGATGTAGGGAACATATCCCATGCGACTTCCATAAATCGCACGGCATTGGCCATCACCATCTGGTTGATCGCTGACCGACAACACCGCAATGGCGTGCGTGTGGTCGACAAATTTGTGCGGCAAGAAAGCGTGCAGCAAGGTTTCGACAGACGGATTGGGTGCGCTTGCATCGAGTAGGTTACAGCGTTGGACATTGACCATGTCTTCATCGGACAAAGCCGACAATCCACGGAGTTCAATGATGGGAGCTAACCTCACCGCCGGTAAGCCCGCAGGTTCAATCCCGGCCATATCCCAACCTGAACCCTTGACACACAAAACGTCCGTCGGACGCCCAAGGTGATCGGGTACTGTGGTTTTGACAGAAGTGTTTCCACCACCATGTAGTACTAAGGCAGGATCGCGGCCTAATAGTCGTGACGTGTAGACTCGCAAAGCAATATCGGCATTGACGCCTTGTTGGGCATAACGCTCAACATAGCGTTCGGCCTCCTGATCTGACCACGAACTTTTCACGATATTCTCCAGATTATTCGTGTTCGCGAGTTACACATCTTTCATGTCGGGGAAATGGGTAGCCAGACTATTTTGGTTAGCCTCGCAAACACCACGTTCTGTGATTAAGCCCGTGACATACTTTGACGGTGTAACATCGAAGGCAATATTCAGGGCTGATGTACCCTCGCCGGTGATTTGGAACTCCTGGACACGTCCATCAATGCCGCGCCCAGATAGGTGCGTTACCTCGCGGGCATTACGTGTCTCGATAGGAATTTCATTCACCCCATCTTTCAACGACCAATCAATGCTGCTTGACGGAGCCGCAACGTAAAATGGAACACCACTGGCGTGGGCGGCGAGAGCTTTTAAGTAAGTGCCTACCTTGTTGCACACATCCCCCGTCGATGTAGTGCGGTCTGTGCCGACTATGCACAAATCAACCTCACCATGCTGCATCAAATGCCCGCCAGCATTGTCGGCAATCAATGTATGCGGCACCCCATGCTTGTTCAATTCCCAAGCAGTCAACGCAGCCCCCTGGTTACGCGGGCGGGTCTCATCGACCCACACATGAACGGGCAAGCCTTGATCGTGAGCTTTATAGATTGGGGCCAGCGCCGTGCCCCAGTCGACCGTCGCTAGCCACCCGGCGTTACAATGAGTGAGAATATTGATCCGGTCGCGCCCAGGCCTGCGAGCCTTACGAATCAACTCGAGGCCATGATCGCCAATGCTTGCATTAGCGATCACATCAGAATCGCATATTTCCTTAGCTAATTCGAAAGCCGCCGTAATACGGCCCGGGCTTGGCAATGGCGTTAAGACATCCCGTGCCCGGCCAAGCGCCCACGCGAGATTGACTGCCGTAGGCCGTGTGGCCAGTAGCAACTTATAAGCAGCGGCTAAATTGTTATCGGAAGAATCGTTACGCATAGCTAGCATCATGCCATAAGCTGCAGTGGCACCGATGAGCGGCGCGCCACGGACGATCATGGTTTTAATCGCGATAGCCGCATCAGCAACTGTACACAGGTCAAGTGTGCAAAACTCGAATGGCAGCTTGGTTTGGTCGATGACACGCACCGCACGGCCATCATCGATCGGCCAAATAGTACGATAAGGTTTGCCGTCGACTTTCATGATCTCACGACTTCGTCAAAACCCGGCTCACGATTGGCCCTAACTTGGCGATCATCGCAGGGTCACGTGCTGTTGGTGCGGTAATCATCGCCGTGTCGAGGGCCGTGTGGCAGCCTTTCTCGCAACCCGCCGGGCGTTGACTGAGGCGTGGGATCAAGGCCTTCACCAAAGCGCGTGCCTTGTCGGCATTTGCCATCAGTGTGCCGATCACCTGATCAACCGAAACTGCGTCATGATCCGGGTGCCAGCAATCGAAATCTGTGACCATCGCTACCGTTGCGTAACACATCTCGGCCTCACGGGCGAGTTTAGCTTCAGGCATGTTGGTCATGCCGATCACGTCGCAACCCCAGGAGCGATACAGGTGTGATTCGGCCTGCGTCGAAAATTGCGGGCCTTCCATCACCAGATAGGTCCCACTACGTTTGTGCGCGATGCCCAAGGATGCCGCCGCAACCTGAAGATGGTCACCTAAACGGCCACAGACGGGATGAGCCATGGAAACATGGGCTACCAACCCTTGGCCAAAAAAGGACTTCTCGCGGGCGAACGTGCGATCGATAAATTGGTCCACGATCACAAAAGTGCCCGGTGGCAACTCTTCACGGAAAGAGCCCGCGGCACTGAGTGAAATGATCTCAGTCACGCCAGCGTTCTTCAGGGCACAAATATTCGCGCGAAAATTAAGGTTGCTGGGTGACAGTTTGTGCCCCCGGCCATGCCGGGGCAGAAATACCACCTTCTGGCCATCGAGATGCCCCACTAACAATTCGTCGGAGGGCGCACCGAATGGTGTGTCGACACCTATCCATTGAGCGTTTTTCAGGCCCTCGATCTCATAAATGCCCGACCCGCCAATGATGCCGATAACCGGCGGTACCCCAACCCTACCCATGCGTTTAAGCCCCTGGTCCGTTGCGCCAGTAGCAAAATGGCTCAAGTGACTGTTTTATAGATTTTTTTAAAGTTTGCTATATACCGGCGGGCCCAAGGAAGGGTGGCTGAGCGGTTGAAAGCACCGGTCTTGAAAACCGGCAAATCCTCACGGATTTCGTGGGTTCGAATCCCACCCCTTCCGCCACTATTTCAAATATTCCCTTTGTTTATCAATTGTTAGACTGTTTTAGTTTTTCTCCTACCCATCTCTATACCCATCCCATACGCTGAGACGTCATGGGACGGTTGGCACATTTTAGTGGTTTAAATATCCCACTTTAGAATCAGCGCCGCGCTCAAGCCCTCGCGTGTGCAAGTAGGCCGCTGGCAGCATTGCCGCAATAGCCATGTCTGCGAACATCAATGAGTTAGCTGGGGGGTTGGCGCAAAGTCTCGCTCCGATACGTCGTGACCTGACGGCTTTTTCTGTGCCGGTCGATTTGAGAGAATTGACCCTGACAGAAGGAACTGAAGATGGCAAACGTGGATTTGGCGCAGAGCAGATTGTTTCCAAGTTAAGGCAGATCGAGGTGCTGATGGTGCAGGGCAAGACTGCGGCGTTGGCCTCTAAAGAGGTTGGCGTCTCGGAGCAGAGTTATTACCGCTGGCGCAAAGAATACGGCGGACTTGAGATCGACCAAGCCAAGCGGATGAAGGAACTCGAGCGCGAGAACCAGCGGCTAAAACGCTTAGTCGCTGACTTATCGGTTGAGAAGCAAGTCCTGAAGGATATCGCCTCGGGAAACTTCTAGCGCCCGACCGGCGGCGGCAGGCGGTCGTGGCGGCTCGGGAGCGGCATGGGCTCTCCGAACGCCGCGCCTGCCGCATCGTCGCTCAACCGCGGGGAACACAGCGATATGTCCCCACGGTTCGGGCTGATGAAGATGGGCTGACGCGGGCCATTGTCACCCTGGGATCTGAGTACGGACGTTACGGCTATCGCCGGATCACGGCCTTGCTGAAATCATCCGGGTGGGATGTTGGCAAAGACCGTGTCAGTCGCATCTGGCGCCGGGAGGGCCTCAAAGTCCCCAAGAAACAACGGCATCGTGGTCGGCTATGGCTGAACGATGGGTCCTGCGTTCGTCTGCGGCCGGAACGGCGCAATCACGTCTGGAGCTACGATTTCGTGGCCACACAGACCCATGATGGCCGTAGCATCCGGCTGATGACTTTGATCGATGAACACACCCGCGAGTGTCTGGCCATCCGCGTGGCACGGCGGATCAACAGCTTCGGTGTGATTGAGGCTTTATCCGACGTGATGCTTCATCGCGGCATCCCTGATCACATCCGGTCGGATAATGGCCCGGAGATGACGGCCAAGGTGGTGCGCAACTGGCTGACACAGGTCGGCGCAAAGACGCTGTTCATCGCGCCGGGCAGCCCATGGGAGAATGGCTACAACGAAAGCTTCAACGGCAAGCTCCGCGACGAATTACTCAACGGTGAAATCTTCTACAGCTTGAAGGAGGCCAAGGTCGTGATCGAGCAATGGCGAAAGCACTACAACACCAAGAGGCCTCACTCGGC
>SHWP01000039.1 GCA_009693785.1 Rhodospirillaceae bacterium | reverse complement strand
GTTACCGTCGGCGACAATCGCCTCGATCCGAGTGCGAGTGCCGGCCTTCATTCGAAGCTTGCTTGCGTAGGCCATTCCCGAGACTCGCAAAACGGCGAGTCCTTGGGAATCGATAATCCGACTCAAACGTTAGATTTGATCCACTAGGGGCCATTGCTGAGGCCCCAAGATCGGTCCAAATTAAGGTCGATAAATAACGCGTTTTAGTAGCAATGTTGCACCAAAAATATTGGGGGAATTATACTTTCCCCTTGTTTTCTAGAGACATTCTGCAAATATGCGGCGTTAATGGTCTCGGGGGTCGCTACCCAAGGACAAACTCCTGGCAGGCATGCATTCATGCTTGGCGGGATGTTTTTGAAAGAATTTGGTGCGATGAACCTCGATTTTAGCAACCCGAACCATAAACCGCAGAGCGTTCATTTCTCTGCGCCCGCGGTTTTCCCCCGTTCCGTGTCGCAAAAAACCCTCAAAACATCCATTGGCTGCACTGGTGTGGGACTTCACTCGGGCTGGAGGGTTGGACTGAAGCTCCACCCGGCTGCCGCCAATACCGGCATTGTTTTCCGCCGGGTCGATCTCATCGGGGGCGGAACCGAGATTCCGGCACGGTGGAATAGTGTTACGGATTCGCGTCTGTGTACGGTCATCGCCGATGAGCGTGGCGTAAGCGTCGCGACCGTCGAGCACCTCATGGCGGCGTTTTACGGCATGGGCGTGGATAACGCCCTGGTAGAAGTGAATGGCCCGGAAGTTCCCGCCATGGATGGCAGCTCATGGCCTTTCATGTTCCTGATGGAATGTGCCGGTTTGGTCGAGTTGCAAGCTCCGCGCAAAGCCCTGCGCATTCGCAAACCCAAGAGTTTTACCAACGGTACCAAGCGCGTGTCGTTTACCCCCTCACAGGGTGAACTGCGCATCGACTTTGAAATCGACTTCAAGGCCGCTGCCATTGGCCGGCAAGTGTGTTCCTTTGGCGTCACATCGGAAACCTTTAAGACTGAAATCAGCCGGGCGCGCACCTTTGGCTTGCTCTCCGAAGTGACGGCCCTGCGTGAAGCAGGCTTGGCGCGCGGTGGCAGCCTGGAGAACGCCATTGTCGTGGACGGTGACCGTATTCTGAACGACGCCGGCTTGCGCCATGCCAACGAGTTCGTGCGCCATAAGGTGCTCGACGCCATTGGCGATCTCTACCTGTGCGGGCATCCCATTATTGGGCATTTCTCGGGTACCTGCTCCAGCCATGCCGATACCTCCCGCCTGATGCAGCAGGTTTTGGCCGACCCACAAGGCTGGGACATGATCGACGTGTATGATGATACCCCCGCAGCCGTGTGGCATGAGGCCCAACCGCTCGCAGCGATGGCTTAAGCTTCCGGCACGCTTGACCGGCTTAATTGTGGCAATTTTGAACTTTGCATAAGGCTGTCGTGGCGTGACAGCCGTTGGACTAGTGTTATAATCCGCCCCGTAACTGGGCACGGTGCCGAGGCCCACATTACTCAACCCCCTCTGGGAGACTGATCCGTCGTGTTGTCGTTCGCGGCTTCCTTTCGTTCGCTTATAGCAGCTTCTGGGGCCTTGCTGCTGCTCGCAGCCTGCTCCAGCGATGACGATATCGCCTATAAGGAGCAGACGGTTTACGAGATCTATAGCCAGGCCATGACCTACCTGGACGATGGCCGTTACAAAGATGCGGCGGCGTATTTTGATGAAGTCGAACGCCAGCACCCCTATTCGGTCTGGGCCACGAAATCCAAGCTGATGTCGGCCTATTCCCACTATCAGAACAACAAGTACGACGATGCCATTTCCGGCCTCGACCGCTTTATTGCTGTCCACCCGGGTAACCGCGATGTGGCCTACGCCTATTACCTCAAGGCCATGTGCTACTACGAACAGATCACCGACGTGCAACGCGACCAAGATATGACGCGCAAGTCCCTCGAAGCCTTGCAAGATGTCGTCACCCGCTTCCCCAACTCGACCTATGCCCGCGACTCAACGCTGAAAATCGACCTGACGCGCGATCACCTGGCCGGCAAGGAAATGGCGGTTGGGCGCTTTTACCTCAATCGCAAGCAGTACCTTGGGGCCATCAACCGCTTTAAGGTCGTCGTTGACCAATATGGCGATACCACGCACGTGGCCGAAGCGCTCTACCGGCTGACCGAGGCCTACACCATCCTGGGCATTCCCCAAGAGGCCCAGAAAAGCGCGGCTGTGTTGGGCTTTAACTACCCCGGCACCGATTGGTACGAGGACGCCTACGAGCTTGTTCAGGGCCGCATCCCCAAATCGGTTCAACAGCAAGCCACTGATAAACCTTGGTATCAAATCTGGTAGACTGGCCCCGCGTATGTGTAACGCGGTTCTTAAAGTAACCAGATCATGCTGACTCACCTCTCCATCCGTGACGTGGTTCTGATCGACAAGCTCGATATCGAATTCGAGCGGGGCCTTTGCGTGCTGACGGGCGAGACCGGCGCGGGCAAATCGATTGTGCTTGATGCCTTGGGGCTCGCGTTGGGAGCACGCGCTGAATTAGCGCTGATACGCGCCCAAAGCGATAAACTATCGGTCTCGGCGTCATTCCTCTTAACCGCCAAGCACCCCGCCATACGTTATCTGAGCGACCATGACATCACGTGTGAAGACAACACCATCGTGGTGCGCCGGGTGCTCGGACGTGATGGGCGCGGCAAGGCCTTTGTCAACGATCAGCCGGTGAGTGTGAGTTTGCTACGCGATGTGGCCGCGCTTTTGATCGAAGTGCATGGTCAATTCGATACTCATGGATTGCTCGATCCCGGCACCCACCTTGATGTGCTCGATGATTACCGCCGCGCCAAGGATGGCGACGGATTGGATGAGGCCTGCGTGAAGGCTTTTACCGCATGGCGGGCTGCTGCAAACGCGCTACACGAGGCCGAAACGGCAACGGCCCGCGCCGCTGCCGATGAAACTTATTTGCGCGCCGCCGTGACAGAGTTAAACGAGCTATCACCACAGCCGGGCGAGGAAAAAGACCTTTCAGACCGGCGTACCTTGCTCAAAAACGCCGAGCATATTGTCGCGGCCCTATCCGAAGCGCGCGGGAGCTTATCGGGTGAGACCGATGTGGAAGGGCTGTTGCGCACCGCCGCAAGCCGTCTGACGCGTATCGCACCACAGGCCGGTGGCAAACTCGACGGATTGAGCAAATCTCTCGAACGCGCCGTGATCGAAGTCGGCGATGCACTGCAAGAACTTGATCGAACGGCAGCGCAAATCGAGGCCGAGCCCAAAGAACTGGAACAGGCCGAGGAACGTTTGTTTGCCTTGAAGGCCGTGGCCCGCAAGCATAAGTGCAGCGTTGACGATTTGGCCAAAGTTCAAGCTGACTTGAAGGCGCAACTTGATGCCATCGACCACGGCGTCGATACGATCCGCGAATTATCAGCCAAGGCATCGGCGGCGAAATTAGCCTTCGAAGGCACAGCGCACAAACTGCATGAGGCGCGCCTGGCTGCTGCGGCGAAACTCGACAAAGCCGTGGCCAAGGAATTGGCGCCCCTCAAACTCGATAAGGCTGCCTTCCGCAGCGCGGTGACAAAGCTTGGCGATGAAGCCTGGTCGGCACGGGGATTCAACAAAGTTATTTTCGAGGCCTCCACCAACCCCGGCACGCCGATTGGACCCTTGGCCAAGATCGCCTCGGGCGGCGAACTGGCCCGCTTCATGCTGGCGTTGAAAGTGGTGCTGGCGGGTACACAAAACCTTACCACCTTGATATTCGATGAAGTCGATACCGGTATTGGCGGTGCTACGGCCAATGCCGTCGGGGAACGCTTGGAACGGCTGGCTAAAAACGTGCAAATTCTAGTTGTCACGCACTCGCCCCAGGTTGCTGCGCGCGCCGCCCACCATTGGCGCGTATCCAAAGCCACGCGGGCGGGCGAGACTGTGACCAAGGTCAGTCTGCTCGATGCCACCCAACGCCGCGAGGAAGTGGCGCGCATGTTGGCCGGCGAAAAGATCACCGATGAGGCGCGTGCGGCGGCTCAACGCCTCATCGCGGGAACCGCCTCTTGAGCCGGTCGCTGCGCGACAGGGCGGCCAAGGACCTCAGCGACAGCGAGGCAGCCAAGGAATTAAAAGCCCTCGCCCAAGAAATCGTCGAACACGACGAGGCCTATCACCGCAACGATGCGCCGACCATTAGCGACGCCGAATATGATGCCCTACGCGCTCGCAATGCCGCCATCGAACAGCGCTTCCCCAAGCTGGTGCGCGCCGACAGCCCGAGCCGCAAGGTCGGCGCGGCCACGGCCGGCGGCTTCAAGAAGGTTAAGCACGGCGTGGCGATGCTGTCGCTGGATAACCTGTTTTCCGACGAGGATGTACGCGACTTCGACGCGCGGATACGGCGCTTCTTGAAACTCAACGAAACCGAGCCGGTTGAACTGACAGCCGAACCCAAGATCGACGGCCTCTCGTTCTCGGCGCGCTATGATCATGGACGCCTGACGGTGGCCGCAACGCGGGGCGATGGCGCTGAGGGCGAGGACATCACCGCCAATATCCGCACGATCAAAGGGTTGCCGGATTTTTTAATGGGCGATGCGCCCAAGACCATCGAAATTCGCGGCGAAGTCTACATGACCAAAAGCGATTTCCTGGCCATGAACGAGGCTTACGCCAAGACAGGCAGCAAAATTTTCGCCAATCCGCGCAATGCGGCCGCAGGCTCGTTGCGCCAGCTCGACCCCAAAATCACCGCCGAACGCCCGTTGAAATTATTCGCCTATGCTTCGGGCCTAGTCGAGGGCATGGACTGGGCCACGCACTGGGATTTTTTGAAACAACTCAAGGCCTGGGGCTTTCCGGTGAACCCCGATGCCAAACTGTGCAAAACGTTGGATCAAACCTTGGCTGCCTACCGCCAGCTCGAAACGCGGCGCGCTGCGTTGGACTACGACATCGACGGCATCGTCTATAAGGTCAATCGCATCGATTGGCAGAAGCGCCTGGGCTTTGTTAGCCGCGCACCACGCTGGGCGGCAGCCCACAAGTTCCCCGCCCAACAGGCCGAAACAGTGGTGGAGAAAATCGACATTCAGGTGGGCCGCACCGGGGCGCTGACGCCCGTGGCCTTTCTGACGCCCGTGAACGTCGGCGGGGTGATAGTGTCGCGGGCCACGTTGCACAACCAAGATGAAATCGAGCGCAAGGACATTCGCGAGGGCGATACCGTCGTGATTCAGCGCGCGGGCGATGTGATTCCGCAAGTCGTTGAGGTGAAGACGGAAAAGCGAAAACGTGGCGCAGCGAAATTCGTATTTCCAAATCACTGCCCCGTCTGTGGCAGCAAAGCCCACCGCGAAGAAGATGAAGCGGTCTTGCGCTGCACCGGCGGCCTGTTTTGCAAAGCCCAGGCTGTCGAACGCTTGCACCATTTTGCCAGCCGCGATGCCTTTGACATCGAGGGCATGGGCGAAAAGAACGTCGAAGCGTTTTTCACCGATGGTCTGATTAAAACACCTGCCGACCTGTTCACGCTTGAAGCCCGCGATAAGAAATCGCTCACACCCTTAAGCGCCAAGGAAGGCTGGGGAGCCCTATCGGCTAAGAATCTATTCGAGGCGATCAACAATCGCCGCACCATATCGTTAGAACGGTTCATCTACGCGCTGGGAATCAGATTAATAGGCCAAGCCAAAGCCCGGCTGCTGGCCCAGCATTACGGCTCGTTCAAAGAATGGCGCAAGGCGATGGTCGCTGCAGCAAAAGGCAATGACGAGGTACGCAATCAGTTGCAGGGCATCGAGTCTTTCGGGGATTCGGTGACGGATGAGTTGGTTGCCTTCTTTGGCGAAGCGCAAAACATGGCAGCGGTCGATGACCTTTTTGCGCAGATGGACAAGGTTGAGGATTTTGTCCAAGCCGATGTCTCGGGTTCCAAGATCGCGGGGCTAGTCGTTGTGTTTACCGGCAACCTGATCGCCATAACGCGCAATGAAGCAAAAGCAAAAGCCTTGAGCCTGGGCGCCAAAGTCGCAGGTTCGGTTTCAAAAAATACCGACCTGGTCGTGGCCGGGCCGGGCGCAGGCTCGAAACTCAAAGAAGCCGAAGCCTTGGGCGTGAAGGTCATCGACGAGGATGAGTTCCTAAAGCTGATCGCGGGTTAAATCGCCCGCGTTGTCTGTGCCAGCCATGATTTGGTCTCGGCATCCACCAACGGCGACAATGTTTCGCGCACACGGGCATGATAACTGTTGAGCCAGGCGGTTTCGGGCGGCGTGAGGATGCTGGTGTCCACCAGGTTCAAGTCGATGGGGGCCAGCGTTAGCGTTTCAAATTCGTAGAGTGTTTTTTCCGATCCTGCGGGTGCGGTCAGCTCGCGCACGGCCACCAAATTCTCGATGCGAATGCCGTACTCGCCGGTTTTGTAATAGCCAGGCTCGTTCGAGATCACCATGCCCGGTTCCAAGGCCACGGTGTTGCCCACCTTGCTAATGCGTTGCGGGCCCTCATGCACGCCTAAAAATGTGCCCACGCCATGTCCGGTGCTATGATCGTAATCAAGGCCCTCTTGCCACAGCGCATGCCGGGCCAGGGCGTCGAGCTGGCTGCCCGTCGTGCCCTTAACAAAACGCGCCGAGCCCAAGGCGATGTGGCCCTTGAGCACTAAAGTGAAACGGCGCTTTTGTTCAGCCGTGGGCGTGCCCACCACCACGGTGCGCGTTACATCGGTTGTGCCATCAAGGTACTGCCCGCCGGAATCGAGCAACAACAGCAGATCGGGTTTGATAGCCGCGGCCGTCTCGGGCGAGGCGCGGTAATGCACGATGGCGCCATTGCCGCCCGCACCTGCGATGGTGGCGAAGCTTGGCCCGCGATAGAGGTTATGTTCCCCCCGGAATGCCGCAAGTTTATCCGCCGCTGTGATTTCGTTGAGCACACCCTTGGGGGCCTCGCGCGATAACCAGGCCAAAAATTTCGACAGCGCTGCGCCGTCGCGCACATGGGCGGCGCGCACACCATCCAATTCATCATTGGTTTTTTTGGCTTTGATGGCCGTGCAAGGATCAGGGGCAATCCTAAGCTCGAAACCCGCCGCCTTGATGCTATCGATTAGCCAACGCGAACCGGTATCGCGATCAACGCCGATGGTGGCGACTTGACCCGCGCGCTTGGCGACTTCGGTGTTCAAAGCATTGAGCGGCGCCAAAGTGATGTGGCTGCCAAGGTGCGCCGCAAGCGTTGGAGCGATCTTAGCGGGTTCGATAAACAGCGTGCCGCTGCCCTGAACCGTCAACAGTGCATAACCCAACAGAATGGGTGTGAACTCGACATCATTACTGCGGATGTTGAATAGCCAGGCGATGGAATCAGGGGCTGAAAACATGAAGGCATCAAGCCCCTCGCCCTTGAGCCATTCGATAATCAGCTTTTGTTTTTCGCCTGCCGTGCGCCCGGCGAATTTGTCAGGGTAAATCTCGACTGCGCCGGTTGGCCGCGCCGGTTGGTTTGCCCAAACCGAGTCGACCAGGTTTTTGGGCAGGCCCAATAACTCTACGCCCGCCTTTTTAGCCGCATCTTCGATTTTGGTCAGGCCCGCAGGCGTATGCAGGCGCGGATCGAAGCCGATTTTCATGCCCTGCTTCAGCTGCTCGCCAAGCCAGGCCTGCGGCGGCTCATCGATCAAATGACGATAGGCATACAACATGCCGTCGACCTGATCGCGCACCTGAAGAGTATAGCGCCCATCAATGAAGATCGCCGCCTTCTCTTTCATGACGACGGCCACTCCGGCCGAACCGGCAAAGCCCGTCAGCCAATGCAGGCGCTCGGCATAGGAGGCGACGTATTCACCTTGGTGTTCATCGGCACGCGGGATCAGGTAGGCGTCTACCCCCGCCGCCGTCATGGCCACGCGCAAAGCCGCCAGGCGTTGGGCTTGGGCGGCAAATCGAAATTGCGAAGAACTATGGTTCATGGGGGCAAGCTACTCATTGACGCGCGGCGTTTCAACGCCCCAGCACAAGGGTGGACCAGCCGTTCAAAACGATGCGGCTGTGAAGCTTTAGGCCCTGCATGCGGTAAGCGGCCAGCACCATAGCTTCTTGGCGGCTGAGCAGCCCTGCCATGATCAATCGCCCGCCAGGCCGCAGCACCGCGGCAATCCCGTCCGCCATGCGGCAGAGGGGCCTGGCCAAGATATTGGCGGTGATCAGCGCGAAGCCCCTGCGCTGCCGCACGGCCTGAATATTCAGTCCATCGCCCAGGGCGACCCTCACCAAACCATGCTCGCGGTTTTGACGTACATTCAGTGTCGCCACCCGCACCGCTTCGGGGTCGATATCCGAAGCCAGCACAGGCCGCCGCCAGGCCTTCGCCATGGCCAAGGCTAAAATGCCCGATCCGCAGCCAAGATCGAGCATTCCACCGCCAGCAGAAATGGCCCGGCTCAAGGCGCTATCTTTCCGCAGTGCCGAAAGCGCCATGAGGCAGCCATAGGTGCTTTCATGCTCGCCCGACCCAAACGCTGTCGCGGCATTCAGGCGCATGGGTAACAAACTTGGCGGCGGAGCGGTTTGGATATGATCACCGTAGATATAAAACCGCCCAGCCGTCAGGGGCTGAAAACTCTCGTAGCTATCCCTGAGCCAATCGCGGGCGGGCACATGCTCCATGCGCCAGGCGGGCTCGGCCACAGCTTGCGCACGCACCGTCAGGGCAATGCGCGCGCCGATATCGCCTGCGTCGGGAGGCGCGGTAAAAAGCCCCTCCACGCCCCAGATCGGCTCCGGGCGGGCATGTTCGTCGACCTCGTAGGAGCTGACAGCAATGGCGATATCGGCCAGGGCGGCTTCAAACTTTTCACACTGGCTATAGGGGCATTCCAAACGCACGGCCCAGAACGATTGCGGGGAAAGGCGCGGCGGCTTCATGCGGGCTCGACAAAACTATCCAGCACTTTTTTGCGGCCCGATTTCTCGAACTGAATGTCGAGCTTGGTATCTTCGATTCCGGCAATCACGCCATAGCCGAACTTCTGGTGAAACACCCGCTCGCCGACCTTGTAGTCGCCACCAGATTGGTGAGGGGTCACCTCCCAGTCAGCGTCGACTTTCTGCACCGGAGCCTTGGCTTTGCCGTCGCGCCACCAGGGTTGCTTCCAATTGTCCCCAAAACCGCCCGTCGTTCCATAGGCGCTGCCGTAAAGACCCGCCTCAGACTGACGTTCGACAGCGCCTGGCGGCAGTTCATCGATAAAGCGCGACGGCAGGCTGGTTTGCCATTGGTTGTAGACACGCCGGTTGGCGGCGAAGGAGACATGCACCATTTTGCGCGCACGCGTTAGCCCGACATAAGCCAGGCGGCGCTCCTCTTCCAGCGACTTTTGCCCCCCCTCGTCTAAGGATCGCCGGTTGGGAAAAATCTCTTCCTCCCAACCTGGCAAAAACACCGCGTCGAACTCCAGCCCCTTGGCGCCATGAAGCGTCATTAAGGTCACACAGTCCTCGCCGGTTTTGGTATCGCTCTCCATCACTAGGCTGACGTGTTCAAGAAAACCCTCAATCGTGTCCCATTCCGCAAGTCCGGTGACAAATTCGCGCAAGTTCTCGATGCGCCCTGGCGCCTCGGCGGATTTATCCTGCTGCCACATCTCGGTATAGCCCGACTCATCGAGAATCATTGCGGCTAGCTCCGAGGGCGCCATGTTCTCCTTCAGGCTTTGCCAGCGTTCAAAATCGTGGGTCAGTGCTTTCACGGTGGCGCGGGTTTGGGCACGAAATTCATCGGTCTCGACCATACGCCGGGCTGCTTCGAACAGCGGCACGTGCTGAGAGCGCGCCAGCACATGAATTTTCTGCACGGTGGAATCGCCCAGGCCACGCTTGGGCTTGTTGATAATACGCTCGAAGGCCAAATCATCGTCGGGCTGTTGAACCAAGCGCAGGTAAGCAATCGCATCGCGGATTTCGAGGCGTTCATAAAAACGCGGGCCGCCGATAACGCGGTACGGAATACCCGTCGTGATCAGGCGTTCTTCGAATTCGAGCATCTGAAACCCGGCGCGGACCAAAATCGCGATCTGCTTCAAGGACTGGCCCTTGCGCTGCAAGGCTTCGATCTCCTCGACCACCCAGCGCGCTTCCTCTTGGCCGTCCCACACGCCACGGACCTTGACGGGCACGCCGCGCTCGATTTCGCCCTCATGCCCGCTGCGCAAGGTTTTGCCTAGCCGGTCTTCGTTGTGGCTGATGAGGTGCGAGGCAGCCTCCAGGATCACGGGCGTGGAACGGTAGTTGCGCTCCAGCCGCACCACTTTGGCGTCGGAGAAATCCTTCTCGAAACGTAAAATGTTGCCAACCTCCGCGCCGCGCCAAGAGTAAATCGACTGATCATCGTCGCCCACGCAGCATAAGTTGCGATGCTGCTGCGACAACAGCCGCAGCCATAAATACTGCGCCACGTTGGTGTCTTGGTATTCGTCCACCAGGATGTAGCGGAATTGCTGCTGGTATTCGGTCAGCACATTGGCGTGTTTTTGGAAGAGGTCGAGGCACAGCAGCAGCAAATCGCCGAAGTCCACCGCATTCAGCGCCCGCAAACGGTCTTGATAGGCGGCGTAAAGGGCCAACGAGCGGCCCCCGGCAAACTCGCTGGTGCCCTCGCGGCCTGCCTTATCTGGCGTCAGCCCCCGGTCCTTCCAGCGTTGAATGACGCCCATCAGGGCTTGGGCTGGCCATTTTTTCGTGTCCACATTGTCGGCTTCCATCAGTTGCTTGAGCAGCCGCAATTGATCGTCGGAGTCGAGAATGGTGAAACTGGACTTGAGCCCGATCAACTCGCCATGACGGCGCAGAATGCGCACGCACAGCGCATGAAAGGTGCCAAGCCACACCGCCTCGGCCACAGGCCCAACCAAGGCCGTGACCCGCTCGCGCATCTCTTTTGCGGCACGGTTGGTAAATGTGACGGCCAGGACCTGCCACGGCCGCGCCAAGCCTTTGGCAAGAATATAAGCCGCTCGGCACGTCAAGACGCGTGTCTTGCCCGTCCCTGCCCCCGACAATACGAGCAGCGGCCCCTCGGTGGTTTCAACGGCCTGGAGTTGTTCGGGGTTAAGGTCGTCCAGCCACGGCAGCCGCTGAGGCACTGGGGCAGCGTTAGACGCAGGCTCGGCACTGGCGGCAAGGTCGAAAGGGTCAGACATGCAGGCAGCTTATACCCGCATCCCGCATAATCGGCAAAAGCCGCCCTCGCCCCAATTTAACGGGGCAAATCCAGTTGCGAGCACACCCGGTCCCGGCCCATTTGCTTGGCGAGATACAGCGCCGTATCGGCGCGGCTGATGAAATCGTCGATACTTTCACCCAGCGCGAACTCCGCCACCCCGATCGACACCGTGACCTTGCCCAGGTTCTGTCCGGTGCGGCGGTTTTGCATATCCTTCGAGCGTATAGCGTTGCGGATTTTTCGGCGATCGGCAGCGCGTCTTTCAGCCGGGTCTTGGGAAACAGCACTGCGAATTCTTCACCGCCATACCGGGCGGCAAAGTCTGTATCGCGAATGTTATTCGCCAGCATTTTGGCCACGATCTTGATCACCTGGTCGCCAATCAAGTGCCCGTGCGTATCATTGAAGGCCTTGAAGTGATCGATGTCGGTCATCAAGAGGCAGAGATATCCACTTTTCGATTTCAGGGCGGACGTTAATTCGTCGATTTGTTTGTTGAACGCCTTGCGGTTGGGAATCCCGGTTAGCCCATCCGTATAGGCTTCTTTGCGGATGGCGGTGAGGTCGTTCTTGAGCGTGCCAATATCACTGGATGCTGCGCTCAGGCGGCCTTGCAGCTCGGCATTGAGTTTGGCGACCTTGGCTGTCTCGGTCGCCATGGTTTGAACGGCCGCGACCAGTTTCGGATCGGCAATTCCTGCGATTTCAGTGTTGAATTTCTCAAGGGCAGTTGAAAACCCATCGTTTCCATTGGATGCCGCAGTCACGAGCGTCATGACCGAGTTCAGGGTTTTAGCGAGCCGGTCATTGGCGTCATCAAGTTTTTGCCGCGTGGCCTGATCGGCCACGCTGACCAAGGCTTGGGCGATATACTTGGCAAACATCGCCTCGCTGACATCAGTCGTGATCGGTTTCTTGGCCTTGAGGTATTGATCGAGCTCGGCCTTGAGGTCGAGGCTTTCGCCCGCGCAGTAGGTAAACCACACCGCGTAGTTCAATGGCTCGGGCTTGAGCGCGAGCGTGCGTATAATACGCAACGCCGCGTCGGCCGCATTATTCTCGGCTTCGAACTATGGCTTGGACATGTAGGCCCCCAAGACCGGATTTACGCCCGTACCATAGGTTTCGTCAAACACGCGAAAGTAGAGTTTCTAACCCTAGGGTAGGGCTTTACTGAAACGGTCGGGCTATGGCGCGCGAGCGGGCCGGACACCCAGGATATGGCAGATGGCATAAACCAGGTCGGCCCGGTTCAGAGTATAGAAGTGGAAGTCTTGCACGCCATCTTGGCGCAGGAGTTGCACCTGTTCGGCGGCGACGGTTGCCGCAACCAAGCGGCGGGTCTCGGGATCGTTCTCAAGCCCTTCGAAGCGATCCGACAGCCATTTGGGCACGGCCGCCCCCGACTTAATGGCGATGCGGGCGGTTGACACATAATTCGTGACCGGAATGATCCCAGGGACGATTGGAACCTTGATGCCCGCAGCTACTGCTTGGTCTCTAAACCTGCGGTAGATATCGGCGTCGAAAAAAAACTGTGTGATCGCGCGGCTGGCCCCGGCGTCAATTTTGCGTTTGAGATTGTCGATGTCGGCGGCTTTGGTTGGGGCTTCAGGGTGCCCCTCAGGATTGGCGGCCACCGAAATCTCGAAGTCGGCGACTTTTTTTAAGCCCGCGACGAGATCGACGGCGAATGCATATCCCCCGGGGTGGGGCTGATAGCGGGTTAGTCCATCTGGCGGGTCGCCGCGTAAGGCCACAATATGGCGGATGCCAGACTCCCAATAGCGCCGGGCCACGCCGTCAACTTCGTCCCGGGTCGCGGCAACGCAAGTCAGGTGGGCGGCAGCCCGCAATCCTTTCTCGCGCTGTATGCGCACGACGATGTCGTGGGTGCGTTCACGGGTCGAACCGCCCGCACCGTAAGTCACCGACACGAAATTGGGTTGGAGCGGCGCCAATCGCTCGACAGCCGCCCAAAGCTGCTCGGTCATGGCCTCGGTCTTGGGCGGAAAGAATTCGAATGACACTCGAATAGGGTGCTGAGCCGTGGTGGCAGACAAACCTTGGGACGGGGACGGACTCATAGCCACAACCTCATAACCAGCAACGACTCGGGGCCATAAGACCCGAGCGACCTTTCCACTAGCTTAAGCGTTTTTGCCTTGTGGGTAAAAAGCCCAATTGGACTAGCACAACCAAGTCTCCTGACAGGCTTAATGCTGACATATTCGTGTATAGAGTTATTGGCTGCGCTATGATAGCCATCCGCGACTTCCTTCTGTGGGTCTCGCCTCGTATTGGGACCTACTAGGGGGAAGGGCTGGATTAAAAAACGATGCGTATAGATTGAGAACCCGCGTGCTGAACATCATGCTGTCCCGTTTTTCTGCTCCTTTTTTGCGATGCTTTGTGGTCAGCGGCCTGGCTCTTGGCATAGCGAGTTGCGCGACCAAGCCCCCGGCGTCGGATCCAGCGTCTCTTGCAGCTTTCCAAGAAACCAACGACGCGCTTGAGCCGTTTAACCGCACTATGTTCACGCTGGATCAGGCCCTTGATACCGTGATTTTGCGCCCTGTGTTTTGGAGCTACCGCGAATTCGTGCCCGACCCGGCGCGCCGCGGCGTGACGAATTTTTTGCGCAACTTGCGCTCACCCATCACCGTGGCCAACAGCTTGCTGCAAGGCAACGTAACGCGTGCCGGACAAACCGTGAGTCGGTTTTTAGTGAACTCAACCGTCGGCATACTTGGTTTTGGTGATGTCGCGGCCGATATGGGAACGCCCTATCAGTATGAAGATTTCGGCCAGACACTCGCTACCTGGGGCGTGGGCAGCGGGTCGTATCTCTATCTGCCTGGCTTCGGGCCCATGAGTATTCGCGATGGGTTCGGCTTAGCGTTTGACAATTTCACCTTTGATCCGGTCGCTTGGTACAATTACGGCGCTAATCCACGCTGGGTACAGTGGGCCTATTTTGGTGCCCTCTATGTCGACCTGAAGACCAGCACGATGAGCGCGACGGATGAATTGAAAGCCTCGTCGATTGACTATTACGCTGCGTTACGTTCGGCCTATCGTCAAAACAGGTTCAAAGAAATCCGCAATGGCACCGCGGCGCCCTTGCCCACGTTACCCGATGATGGCGAAGGCGACCCGTTCGCCGATGAGCCATCGAAAAAATAACAACTTTTGCTTTTCGAGGACTAGTCACGATGATTTCGCGCCGCCACTTCGCAGGTTTGTCCTTGGCCATCGGTATCGTGGGTGGCCGACCCGCAGGTGCGCAAGAGTGGCGCAACAGCCCCAATCAACTGATCGAACAATTCGCACAGTTGGGGATCAAAGATATTCTTGGCGTGGCCATTAGCCGGCGCGAGAAAACCGACCGCTTCCGCGTGCTCTTCAAGGATTTCTTTGATATCCCCTCCATTGGGCGCTTTGTGTTGGGCCGTTTTGCCCGTGCCGCCAGCGCCGAGGATAATCAAAAATTCAGCACCTTGTTCGAAGACGTGATTGTCTACACCTGGTCGCGCCGCTTCGCCGAATACAAGGGCCAGACCCTCAAGGTAAAAGACAGTACTCCCGATGGCGAGGACGGCGCAGTTGTGAACTCCGACATCCTTGGTAACGATGGACAAAGCTTTGCCGTCTCGTGGCGTTTACGCAAACGCGAAACGGGATTCCGCGTGGTCGACGTCATTATCGAAGGCGTGAGCATGGCCATCACTTACCGGCAGGAATACGCCACCGTTATTCAGCAAAGCGGCGGCATGGCCGGCCTTTTGGACCAGATGCAAAAGCAGGTCGACGACCTCAAAGCCAAAGTGGGCTGATTTGGCGCAGCTTACTCTGCCGGCACTGCGGCTGGAAGGCTGTCGTTACCGCGCTTCAAGATTAGGACCGCCCCACACGCGAACGCCGCCATAAAGGCCACGGCAGATATGGGGTACTGCAAGGGTTTAACCCAAATCTCGGGGAACCACTTCCAATGGCTGGCCATTTCGATGGTGATCCAGAACGCGTTGGTGGTCGGAATGGCATAACGAATCGCGGCTGCGGGTTCGTTGTATTTCACCAGCCGGAGCAACAAATACGTGCCCCAAATAAGATAAGCCCCGAACGCGATGTAGGTTGCCGGATGATCTATACCGGCCAGGCGGGGGTCATACAGCATCACGATCATGAGGTAGAACGCCCAGGTGACAAAAATAGTTTCCCACGCCGTTACCCACGCATAATTGCGTTTGTAGCCCTGGGTTGGCGTGGGGGGCGCCATATGCAGGTTGCGATGAAACCACATCAGCAACCGGCAGCGCGTCTCGCGATTGGCGCCAAACAAAGCCATCATAGCAATGAACGGAACCACCGTGGCTTCCATCAGGGCCAGGTTCGGGCTGAGCTGGACTTTGCCATCGGCCATCACCGGATCGACACCCATGACCTCGCCAAAAAACTCGAAGGTGTGTTCGAACCAGCCCATCCAAATCAGCGCACCGCCCATATAGCCCATGGCCGTGGCGCTGAGTTCGTCGCGGCGCAGGCCCTTACCCACCAGCCAAAAACCAAAGAGACCCACCAATAAGCCGACGGCGTATTTTGAATCGCCGGTGAACACATAATGTTGCAGCACCAAAAGCGTGTGCGCGATTGGCTTATAGAGAATAATGATGGCGAAGATTAAAAGCCCCAAATACGGAGGCCTGATGATGTGTCCAAGTATGTCGCCATCGCCTACGGTCGATGTTTGGCTGCTCATCTTGCCTCCCTTGAGTTCAAGAGTGCGTTCTGAGCCTAACGAAAACGCCCGCCAAAGCCAAGGTTTGACCCGCCTAAAACCGGCCTTAAGTCCGCGAGATTGGCTTGTATTTGATGCGGTGGGGCTGGGCTGCGTCTTGGCCGAGGCGGCGCTTTTTGTCTTCCTCGTAGGCGTCGTAGTTGCCCTCGAACCATTCCACATGGCTGTCGCCCTCGAAGGCGAGAATGTGGGTGGCAATACGGTCTAAGAACCAGCGATCGTGGGAAATAACGACGGCGCAACCGGCGAACTCCAGCAACGCCACTTCCAAGGCGCGCAAGGTATCCACATCGAGGTCGTTGGTTGGCTCGTCGAGCAAGAGGACGTTGGACCCGGACTTGAGCATTTTCGCCAAGTGGACGCGGTTGCGTTCGCCGCCCGAGAGTTGGCCGACTTTCTTTTGCTGGTCGGAGCCCTTGAAATTGAACCGGCCAACATAAGCACGGCTGGCCACCTTGAACTTACCCAACATGATCTCGTCTTGACCGCCCGAGATTTCCTCCCACACGTTGGCCGTATCCTTCAGGCTGTCGCGGCTTTGATCGACATAGCCCAGCTTCACAGTCTCACCGATGCGGATGGTTCCGGAATCGGGCTTATCCTGCCCCGTGATCATGCGAAACAGCGTGGTCTTGCCCGCACCATTGGGGCCGATCACGCCGACGATGCCGCCCGGTGGCAGCTTGAAAGAGAGCTTGTCGATCAAAAGGCGGTCGCCATAACCCTTGGTGAGGTTATCGAATTCAATCACCAGCCCGCCAAGTCGTTCACCTGCCGGAATAACGATCTGCGCGGTATCGGGCGCCTTATCGGCGGCCTCGGCGACGAGATCATTGAAGGCCGCGATCCGTGCCTTGCTTTTGGTACGCCGCGCCTGGGGGCTTTGGCCGATCCACTCCAACTCGCGGTCGATGGTGCGCTCGCGCGAAGCCTCTTCGCGTTCTTCTTGGGCGAGGCGCTTTTTCTTCTGGTGCAGCCAGGACGAATAATTGCCCTCGTAGGGA
The DNA here is from genome assembly GCA_009693785.1 of Rhodospirillaceae bacterium. Lineage (GTDB taxonomy): Bacteria > Pseudomonadota > Alphaproteobacteria > Rhodospirillales > Rhodospirillaceae. The sequence goes on along the minus strand of SHWP01000039.1, from coordinate 15,564 downwards.
ATGCCACGGCCGCGATCGAGTTCCAAAATCCAGCCGGTGACATTATCCAAGAAGTACCGGTCGTGGGTTACCGCCACGACGGTGCCCGGATATTCTTCCAGAAATGTTTCCAACCAGCCCACTGATTCCGCATCGAGGTGGTTGGTAGGTTCGTCGAGCAGCAGCATATCGGGTTTGGACAGCAGCAACCGGCAGAGTGCCACGCGGCGGCGCTCACCGCCCGACAGTTTGGTGACATCGGCATCGCCCGGCGGGCAGCGCAGCGCATCCATGGCGATCTCGACATTGCGCTGTAAATCCCAGCCGTTGGCCGCGTCGATTTTTTCTTGCAGTTCGGCCTGCTCGGCGATGACGGCATTCATTTCATCGTCAGATAACTCTTCGGCGAATTTGGCGCTAACTTGCTCGAAGCGATCCAGCAGCCCCTTCACTTCGCCAACACCGTCCATGACGTTGTCCAGCGCGTTCTTTTTCTCATCCAGTTGCGGCTCTTGCGACAGGTAACCGACTTTCACGCCCTCGGCGGCCCAGCCCTCGCCTACGAACTCCTTGTCCATGCCCGCCATAATGCGCATCAGCGTGGATTTGCCCGAACCGTTGTAGCCCAGCACGCCGATTTTCGCCCCCGGCAGGAACGACAACCAAACGTCCTTCAAAATCTCTTTGCCGCCGGGGAAGGTCTTGCTCAGACCCTTCATCACGTAAATGTACTGATAAGACGCCATGGCACCGCGCTTGATTGAGGTTGTGTGGCGCGGCTTTTACCCGATGGCCCTGGGCCTGTCGACCCGGGATCGCCACAACCTGCGGCCTGATCGGCGCCCAACGCTTGGTTGTCAGGGTGGGGGCCCATGAATTACGCTTGCCCAGGCCACCGAACGATCAGGAGAGCGACATGCGCCGGGCCTCAGACGCTCTGTTTTACGCCGGAATGGCGAGCTTGGTTGTGGTGCTGGCCCTTTGGGCCCCGCCAGCCATGGCCGCTTGTAGTCTCGCCGGGGGCATTGTCACCTGCACCGGGCCTGACGATGACGGGTTCATCGGGGGCGATAACCTCACTCTCAATGTGCTCAACGGCGCTTTTGTGCAGAGCATATACGATGGCGAGGCCGACGCCTTCTGTCCACGATTCCGCTCGGCCCTCAGGGTGGGTCAGAACGCCAATATTTCCAATCGCGGGCAGATGCTGGGCCGGGGCAATTGCGGTGTGGTGATCGACGCTAAGGACGGCCTGATCCTCACCAATGACGCTGACATGCGCACCGACGGCGATGTCTCGTTCGTTATTCTTGCCACCAACCGCTTCGACATCACCAATCGCGGTGCCATGACCACCGTGAGCACGGGCAGTTCCGGTATTGCGGCGGGAAATACCGGCCGGTTTTTGAATGCAGCCAACGCCACGATCAACACCACTGGCGCAGACTCAGCCGCAGTTTTCGTTGAAGACGGCAATACCCTGACAAACGACGGCCGCATCACGACGGTGGGTAATGGCAGCTTCGGATTCGATGTGGGCGCGCGCAATACCATCACCAATACCGGAACGATCACCACATCTGGCATTGCCGCCTCGGGAATCCGCCTGCGCGGGGCGGGCAACACTGTCACCAATCGCGGCACCATAACCGCCCTGCCCAGCGGCGCACCCCGCGACGGCGAGGATAGTATCGGGATTGCCGCCGAGGCTGGCACGACGCGCATTGTCAACGAAGCAGGCACGATTTCCGGTGACTACGCTGGCGTGTTGCTGCGCGGGGCCAACAACGAGCTCATCAATAGTGGCACTATTTCGGCGCGGGTCACGCGGGCATCAGTCCAGCCGGGCGCAGCGGTGTTGATGATTGGCGGCACCCACATCATCACCAATACCGGCACCATTCGTGGCACGGGCACGGCGGCCATTCGTGCCACATCGAACGCAACCTATAACCTAACCAATTCCGGGCGGATTGAAGGCGACGTGTTCATCAATACGGGCTCGCGCATGTCGGGGACCGGAACGGTGGTGGGCAATCTTCAAAACGGCGGCACGCTAGCGCCAGGCCTAGGCATCGGCACGTTGACGCTGACCGGCGCGTTCATTCAAACCGCCGGACGATTGGAGATCGATGTCGATGGCAGTGGCGCGGCCGACCGCTTGATCTTTGGCCGCACGCTTTCATTTAGCGGAACAGTCGCGGTCAATTACACGGGCTTGCCGGTGCGCAATGGCCAGGTGTTTACGTTCCTGACGTCGAGCGAGCCGTTTTTTATCATGACCCTGATCGCACCGCCGCGTGTGATCGATAACTCGCCGTTTTTCTTAGAACCGACCCTGCGCGCCGTGCCCAATGGCTTTGGCGTTGCGATTGCGCGCATCCCCTATGCGAGTACTGCAACCAACCCAGCCCAAACCGCCGTTGCGCAAGGGCTCGATGCCGCGTTGCCATTGGCCAGCACCGCAGCCGCCCCGCTATATGCGCTGTTGGATCAGTCTGACGCGGCAGGCGCTCGCGCCGTTTTCGATCAAATCTCCTCTGACATGCCCACAGCAGCGCAGACCTGGGGCGTTCTGACCAGCGGCAGCATCGCCAGCCAAGTCTCGCCATGGCTTGAGCTAGCCCCAGCCGATAGCCCCCACGGGCAATGGCGCATATGGGGGAGCATCTTTGCCCGCGACGGCGAGAGCGGCCCCAAGACCAACTCCGTCAATTTCGATTACGACATCAGGGGCGGCATGGCCGGGGCCGATTATGCTGTTGTCGACGGCACACGCATCGGCTTTATGGCCGCACGCGCCGAGGGTGAGGTGTTTTTCGCGGCCGGGCCGGCGCACGGAAAACTCTCACAAACTTCGGCAGGACTTTATCTCTCACAGGCGTGGGCAAAATGGCGCGCAGGCGCAGGCGTAATCGTGAACGATGGATCTTTGAATTCGAACCGGACGCAAACCATTGGCGGCGCTGTGGTGCTGCCCGGCCAAGCCGATACCGGAGGCGAGAGCGCGTTCATCCAAACCAGCTATGCCCTCTCGACTGACATGTGGCTGATCAAGCCCGCCGCAAGCTTGACCTATGTGCGCGCCAAGATCGGGGCTTACAACGAAAACCTTCCCTTTGGCCTCAATGTGCAAGCCGGCGAGGCCAAGTCCTTGCGCGGCGACATCGGCGTGCGCGCTTTGGCCAAGCCTGGGCCGGTTCACATCAGCGTTGCCGCTTTCTGGTCGCAAAATTTTAAGGACAATGATCGCACCGCCAGCGCGCGCATCAACGCCCTGCCCGCCAGCGATTTTGTCATTGGCGGTCGGGCCGAGAAACGCGGCTGGCTCAACACTCAAATCGGCGCCAATATTGAAATCGTTCCTGGTATGATGGCACGGCTGGGCTGGTCGGGGATTCTCAATGACCGCCTCGGCGGCCACACAGCCTCGGCTGGAATTTCATATCGCTGGTAAAATTTGGCGTTTCAATTGAGAATTTTGGCGCATAAGCGAACACTCGCGACCCTCGCCCTGTTCGGCGCGCTACTTAGTGCTGGCGAAGCTCAAGCCGCCTGTGTGCGCCAGGGCGACGTTGTGACCTGCACGAATGAAACCCGTGGCAGTTTCATCACCGAGGATGCCGTCACGCTGACCCTGCTGGGCAGCATCTCCAACATCGCCAAGGGTGAATTACTGGGCGAATGCCCAATCTCGCCGCCGGTGATTTCTGTCGGCCGGGGTAGCACGGTGATCAACCGGGGCGTCATCACCGGCTTTGGCACGTGCGCCACCGGAATTGTCACCGGCAGCGATTCGACCATCATCAGCAGCGGCATCATCGCCACGCTGCAACCCGTGTCTCATGGCATTGATACCTTCAATCGCTCCTCGGTCACCCTTAGCGGCTCGATAACGACGCAAACGGAAGCAAGTTTTGGCATCTTCGCGGGCAATACCGCGCAGATCAACATTACCAGCGGCGCTTCGATCCGAACTCTTGGCGCGGGGGCCAATGCGCTGTTCGTTTCGCAAAATAGCACCGTGACGAATGCCGGATTGCTGCACACCGAGGGCTTCGCCGCCCATGGTATCGAGGTGCGGCGCGATTTTTTTGTGCAAAACGGCAGTTTCGCCACGATCATCAACAGCGGCACAATTGAAGCCTTGGGCATACGCGCCACCGGCGTGCTGGCCGATGTCGATGCCATCACCTTCACCAACTCGGGCACCATCCGTGCGCCATCGGCGGAATTTCCCTTGATCAATGCCTACGGGCGCGGCGTCGACCTCACGGCCCAGACAATCAAAATTCTCAATTCGGGAAATGTCTTGGGCGCGCTATGGGGCGTGCAGGCCACGGCCACCCAATCGATTGACTTCACCAATAGCGGCACACTCTCGGCCACGGTTGATGTGGGAAGTGCGGCAACACTTATCGCCCGGTTCATGACCGTGAGCAATTCGGGCACCATCACGGGCAACGCAACCGGATTGCGCCTGGCCGTGACGGACACATTGGATTTTACCAACAGCGGCACGATCGAAGCCGTAGGGCCGCGAGGAATCGCGCTTGATATCAGCGGCAATGGCCGGAAGAATTTTACAAATAACGGCCGCTTGGTCGCCCGCAACGGCGGCAAGGCCCTGCAAACCGATGCTGCCGACGACAACATTCTCAATAACGGTGAGTTTATAGGTGACGTCGATTTGGGCGGTGGCAACGACACCCTGACCATGAACGCTAACACGCGCATTCAGGGCACCCTGATTGGCGGCGCGGGCTCCGACCGCTTGGTGCTGCAGGGCCAGGGAACCTTGGACTGGTCCATGACGGGCATGGACGAGCTGGTGAAATTCGGCGCCGGGACATGGACCATCAGCCGCAATAACACGCTGTCGGATCGCGCTGGCATCTCCGATGGCGAGTTGAATATCGCCAATGGAGTCACGTTTGGCGCGCGGGATATTTTGATTCTGGCCAATGGGCGCTTGAGTGGCCGGGGCACGGCGCGCGCGCGGGTGCTCAGTAGCGGCATCATCGCACCGGGGCCGGGCTTCGCCACACTCACCATCGACGGCGATGTGGTGCTGGATGCCACATCGACGCTGCAAATCGATATCGGCACCACCGGCGTGAACGGCCGCCTCGCCGCCACGGGAACGGCGCAACTGGGCGGCACCTTGGCCGTCACCCAACTCACCCGCCAACGCCTGCTGGGCACCGAACGCTACGATATTCTAACGGCGGCTCAGGGCATCACCGGCTCGTTCGCGCGCATCACCGGCGTGGGCTCGACTTTCCTGGCCGCCACGCTGAACCGCTCACCCGACAACCGCACCCTGTCGCTGGCCTTCACGCGCATCCCGTTCGCCAGCGTGGCCCAAGGCGAAGCCCAGGCCAGTGTCGCCCGCGCCATCGATTCCGCCATGGCGGCCAACCGGCCGGGGTTGCAAACTATGTTCGACCGTCTCGACGGCAGCGATGCGGCCGCCGCACGCCAGGCCTTCGATCACCTCTCACCGCGCCTGCCCCTGGGCGTGGCCACAACCACAGCCATCGCTGGCCAAAGCATGGTGTCCTCGCTGATCGACCGGCTCAACGCGCCACAACCAAATGCGGGGCCCATGCACCTGTGGGGAACACTTGGCCGGCGCACAGGCGGCCCTGAGAGCGGCGGGGATATCAACGGCTATGCATTTCATTTGCGCGGCGCGATAGCGGGCGCGGATAAGTCGTTCGATACCGGCACACGGGTCGGTGTGGCCATCGGCTCTCAGGACGGGCACCTGAACTATCGCACGGTGGCGGCGAACGCTGATCTAAAACAAGTTTACTTCTCGGCTTATGCGGCCCATGCCGCACCGGGCTTCAATGTGTCCGCTGGCGTGCTGTGGGGTGATGGCGACATCGACACAACACGCACCAATGGAACGCTTTCCGCCACGGCAAACGCCGATAGCGGTACACGCGGCGCTTTCCTCGCGGCCAGCAAAACCTTCGAGACCCCGCAGGCTTTGATCCAGCCCCAGGTCGCCATCCATGCCTTGCGCACGACCCTGGGCAGCTACAGCGAAAACGCAAACCTAGGCCTGAGCTTGGCCCGGCAAACGCATTCCTCGCTGCGCCCCGAGATCGCGCTGCGTGCCGAGGTAAAGTCTGAGCGCATCCACCCCTATGTGGCGTTTGCTCTTTCGCGCGAGTTAAAAAATCGCACCAATGCCATCACCGCGAGTCTGGTTGCCGACCCTCAAACGTCATTTCCCATCACAGGTATCGCGCCGCGCCGCACCTGGGCCACCGTCAAGGCCGGGGCACAGGTGACCCTCACTGATAATTTAACCGCGCACCTGGGCTATGACGGCAACCTGACAGATTCGACCATGGGCCAAAATATATTCGCAGGCCTGGCCTTGGCCTGGTAGTTTTGGCCATGACCGAAACAGCCCCCCACTCCGCATCCGCGCTGATCGACGAGCTGCGCCACATCGTTGGCCCCGAACGCGTGATCACCGCCCAAGCCGAACGCGATTACTACAGCCATGATTTGTTCTTTTGGGACAAACATGCCGATCCGCTGGCGGTGATCAAACCCGACACCCGCGCCCAAGTGCCCGGCATCGTGACGGCCGCGGCACGCCATGACACGGCGATTTACATGCGCGGCGGCGGCATGTCGTACACCAACGGTTATGGCCCCGAGACCGCACGCAGCATCATCCTTGACCTCAGCGGGCTTAACCGCATCATCGAGGTCGACCCCATCAACCGCTTCATCGCGCTCGAGGCCGGTTGCACCTGGGCGCAAGTGGTGCAGGCCTTGAGCCCGCACAACATGGCGGTGGATTTCGCCCCGCCGCTGTCGGGCAGTCACTCCACCGTGGGCGGCGCCCTGGCGCAAAATGTTCCGAGCGGCATGCAAGGTGTGCTGGGGTTGGAAGTGGTGCGCGCCAACGGCGATGTGGTGCGCACGGGCTCGTGGGCCTCGCGCAACAATGGCAAACCCTACTCGCGCATTTTCGGGCCCGACCTGACCGGGCTATTCCTGGGCGACAATGGCACGTTCGGCATCAAGCTTGCGGTAGGCTTGCACCTCAAGCACCGCGCCAAGGCCCAAGCCTTCGCATCGTTCGCCTTCGAGACGTACGAGGCCATGGCCACCGCCATGATCGAACTATCGCCCTACGATTTCATCACCCGGCGCACGGGCCTTGACCCCTATGAAAGCCAATCCATCGCCAAGGTGAGTTTGAAAGACGCCATTGCGGCGGCGGCTAAAATCGCCGGACAAGAGCGCGGACTCACCGGCGGGCTGAAAGCCATGGTGGAAATGGCCGCGGGCGGGCTTGATTTCATGGCCGGGGTGAAGTGGTCGATGCACTTGAAGGTCGAATCCCATTCCGACCGGGCCGCCGAAGACGGCATGGCCATCGTCAAAACTATTTGTGCCAAGCATGGCCGCGAATTCCCGGCCATTCTGCCCCGCGCACGCGAAGCCATTGGCTTTTCCATCCGCAAATTCCTAGGCAAGGACGGCGAACGCTGGATTGCCACCAGTTCCATGTGGCCCTTGGGCCGCGCGGTGGAAGTGGCCAGCGCCACCGAAGCATTTTTCAAAGCACATAAGGCCGAGATGGAACGCCATGGCGTGATCCATTCCTACGTCACCAACTTCGGCCAGCATTATTTCCTCAGCGAGCCCTGCTTTTATTGGCACGATGAGCTTTCCGAACTGCACTTCCGTGCCCTGCCCACCGACGAGGCCAAGCGCTTCAAGGCGCTCTCGGGCAAACCGGACACGCGCGCGTTTGTGCGCGAGCTGCGCGAGAAATTGCGCCAACTGTTTTTCGACATGGGCGCGATTCATGTGCAGATCGGCGGGTTTTACGACTTCACCAAGGCCATCGAACCCACCACGTTGAGTTTGCTGCAAGACCTCAAAGGCATGCTCGACCCCGAGGGCCGCTTAAGCCCGGGAAAGATGGGAGGGCTGAGGGGGAGGAAGTAACAGCGTGAACCCTCTCCCGCGCGAAGCGAAGGGAGAGGGCTGGGATAAGTAAGTTGTTACTCTGACCCCGAATCACCCTCTCTGACACCCGAATCACCCTTAATTGAAATAGCTCACTTACCGTAGTTCGTCCCTGGGCACCATTTTCAGCAAGTCATTGAACTTCAATCATTTTGCGATTTCTGTGAGGCAAACCTCTATTGTCAAGCTGACTAGAAGCTGGGTAGTGTCCTAATTTGAAAGGGCTTATCGTGTGAGTCCTTAGTTCTCGCAGCGGAATCGCATATTGGTATTGCCAGCCGCAAACACACCTCCGCCGATGCTGCCGCCTGATCCCACCACCGCTCCCTGATAAACGTCGCGGGAGTCCGCAGTAATCACTACCGCGTGGCCGCCCCTGCTCCCACAGAACTTATTGGCCTCCTTGTAGGCCACCGAATTTGCCCCGGCTGCGCCGCCCCGGACAGGCGCGGCAGCGGCTGAAATCATGTACGTACCGTTCCCGGTATCCATGACATCGCTTGTCATGGCGCACCCGAGAAGGGGGCACATGACCGCACAGACTACGGCAGCTTTATTGAGATTCATTTTTCCTCCCCCTTGATGACTTTTGTTCCGCTACTATAGCCGCCCTCACAGCGTCTCGCGGACTTCTAATGCCACCTAGATGCAGCACAGCGAAGAACCGGCGCTTATTGCTGCTCTCTATCGGCGATGACCATGCGTAAGCGCGGGTGGCCTTGGTAGCGCCTTCCAAGTCAAATACGGTCACGGTGCCTTCCCAAACGATTTTGCCATCAAATGTTTCTTTGACCGCGACCGATTCGACAAAGTTAGCCGTGCCGCCGTGCTGGGATTCGACAGCCGCTTTCAATTGGTCCGTTCCGACCTCGGCCATTGGTCCCTTGGGGATTCCAAATTGAGACATTACCTGTTATATCACTGGCGGCGGCCACCGCAGGAAAGAGCGACTCTCCCACGGTCGGCCCGACCCACTATAAAAAAAGAAGAGTTCGTAAGAAGAGTTCGGGGTCAGAGTAAAAATTGACGCCTGCGCGCCGCGCCGGTAATCTTACCCCAGGCCACAATACCAAGCTAGAGCTCGCCCCATGCCCCGTCTCAGCCGCTGGTTCGTGCCCGGCGTGCCGCAACACATCATCCAGCGCGGCAACAACCGCGGCCGCATTTTCTATAAACATGCGCTTAGCTATGCTGTTCGTGGAAGCGGCTGGAGGCATCTAAAGCTCCTTGAGTTCCGGGTCAGAGTAAAAATTCAGAGCTTTAGCGAGTTTTTACTCTGACCCCGAATTGCTGCTCTGCCGAATTGCTGCGAATTGCTGATGGCTTTTTCCTGTAGCGGTTTCGATGCAGGTTTGAGTAAGGGAAAGAATTCCAGATCTGGGTAAAAACTTATGCCGCCACCACGGTCAGCTTGCCGTCGGTTTTCGCCGAGCGTGGGTTGCGTATGACGATCTCGATATTTCGCCCCAACTTCACCAATAGATTTAGCAATCGGTCGGTGGAAAACCGGGTGTATTTGCCGCGCATCAACAGGGACACATCAGGTTGCTTTAGCCCTAGGATTTCCCCGGCTTGCGATTGGGATAATCCGCGATCCTTGATGGCGTTGTAAATCTGGCGGGTCAGCTCGGCGCGCGCCAGCAAGTCGTCGGCGTCGGGCAAGCCGATGTCGGCGAAAACATTGTTGGTCTTTTTGGCTTTCGTCATTTGGTTGCTGCCTTTTGAGACATGATCTCGGCGAGGTGGAGCCGCTTGCGGATGAGCTCCAACTCTTGTCGTGGTGTGGCGATGCCCTTCTTCGCTTTCTTCTGAAACACGTGAAGTACATATATGGCGTCGGCAAATCGAACGGTGTAAACGGCCCGGTACGTACTGCCATCAAAGTCTTCAACCACTTCCAACACGCCAGCACCGCCGAAGCCTTTTAGTGGCTTTGCGGACGGGTGCTTATCGCCCATTTGCGCGAAGTAAAGTGCGAAGCCAATGTCACGTTTGACGGCAGCGGGAAACTCTCTCAGATCATCTTGGCTGCGGCCAACCCACTCCAGCGGCTTCACGATAGGCATGACACAACCTCATACATAGCAATATTACTATATTTTATAAATAGATCAAGCGGCGCCTGCACCACCAAAAATAAGTGCACTCGCGAAGCGCTTTCCCCTTGGCCATAAAACGCTCTAAGCTGGCCCCTCATGGGCGGCGGACTTGCGGCGTCCTTCAGCTTCACTCGTTCAATTTTGGACCTTCCCCATGAGCATGACGATCTACACGGGCCGCATTGACCTGACCGAGCCCAACGGCGTGAAGTACGATTACGAGCGCTTCATCCTCACCGTCAACCCCGATGCCACGCGCACATTGCGCACCGTGACGCGCTCACCCAAGGGCGATTTACTGCGCGACGTGAACCAAATCGTCGAGGCCAATTGGCGGCCAATCGAGGCCATCGGGCGGCTGTTTTTCAAGAACAAGGCCGAGGGCACGGTGCTGCGGCGCATCGTGGGCGACAAATTGCAATCCTATGTGTGGTCACGCGACGGCGCGATGGACTTCGCCGAGTTCGACGCCCCGCCCAACATGAACATCGGCTATCACCCGATTTTTCACGATGCCTGGAAGATGTGTTTTCTCGATACCTCGCACCGCGAACTGCAACCCATTTTCGGGCATACGGTGTCTAACAGTTGGAATGGCAGCTCGCTGGGCCACGGCCAAAAAGTCAGCAGCAAGGCGCGCTTCGATGGCCGCGAGAGCGTTAGCGTGCCTGCGGGCACGTTCGAGTGCGAACGCTTTGTGTGGAACACGTCGTTCGGGAAAATCCTGCACGTTTGGCGCTCGGGGCCCGACCATATGTTCGTCAAACTCACGGTGGCCGAGGGCGACAAGGCGGGGTCGGTCTATGAGTTGGCGAGCCTGGAAACGCAAAAGGTCGACTGGCAGCCAGAAGCCTGATCGCCTATACCGCTGCGGCATTAATATACCGCTGCGGTATAGGGGCCGCCTGTTAAAAACCCTGTTAGAACAGGCCGAACAGGTGGGGCGGTGTGCAGTGCACAATGCCACGCCTGTGTAACTTTTGACTCGCTCAATTGTTCCACGTGGAACAATGGCGCATTACGAAAGCTTGCCGATGGGCCAAAGGCCAGGAGGCTTAGCTTGAGTATGCGACATCCCCCGGAGGGATCTTTAAACTCCACAGGCCTATGACAACGTCATCACCCTTACCCCCCACCGCAGCCCTCTCTCCCGCCAAACGCCGCCGCACGATCGCGGTGCTGGCGTTGCCCATTGTCGCTGGGATGGTGTCGCAAAACATCACCAACCTGATCGACACCGCCATGATGGGCTTTGTCAGCGCCACGGCGCTGGCGGCCGTGGGCATTTCCAGCTTCGCCAACTTCATGTGCATCTCGCTGATCACCGGGCTGTCGGCGGGCGTGCAAGCCATCGCCGCCCGGCGCAAGGGCGAAGGGCGCGACAGCGAGACCGCGATCCCCCTCAATGGGGGATTATTTTTATCCGCCGTCATCGGCATTCCGGCCAGCATCGTCTTGGTGTTCCTGGCGCCATGGATTTTTACGTTCCTATCGACCGACCCCGCCGTGCGCGAGGTCGGCGTACCCTATTTGCAAGCGCGCATGGTAGGCATGACCTTCATCGGCATGAACTTCGCCTTCCGGGGCTTTTGGAACGGTACCAGCCGGCCCAGCGTTTACATGCGCACCATCATCGCCATCCATATCGCGCAAATCGGGTTTAGCTGGGCTCTGATCTTTGGGCATCTTGGCATGCCTGAGTTGGGTGCCTTGGGGGCGGGCATCGGCACGACCATGTCGATTATTTTCGGCACAGCGCTGTACGCCTTTCAAGCCTGGAGCATCGCACGGGGGAACGGCTTCCTCGAACGCTTGCCGCGTCGCGAAACCTTGCGAAATATTATCACCGTCTCCCTGCCCGCCTCGCTACAGCAACTGTTTTTCTCGGCTGGGTTCACGGTTCTCTTCGCCATTATCGGGCGCATCGGCACGTCTGAACTAGCAGCAGCCAGCGTGCTTTTAAACATCTCTCAAACCGCGTTTCTCCCGGGCCTGGGGCTGGGGCTTGCGGCAGCATCGTTGGTTGGTCAGGCGCTGGGCCGGGGCGATCCCGCCGATGCCAAGCGCTGGGGCTGGCAAGTCATGCGGGTGGGCATGGCGGTGATGACCGTGATTGGTCTGCCGATGGTGCTGTTTCCCACGCCGATCCTTGGGGTTTTCCTGCACGATGCGGCCGTGGTGACCATTGCCAAGCTGCCGCTGCAACTGGCTGGCAGCACCATCATGATCGAGGCCGTGGGCATCATCATTCTCAACGCCCTGCAAGGGGCAGGCGCGACCAAAAGCGTGGCCAAGTTTAGCATTGGCCTGCAATGGGTTCTGATGCTGCCCTTGGCCTACGTTATTGGGCCGGTGCTGGGCTTTGGCCTGATTGGCGTGTGGGCGTGGTTCGTGTTTTACCGCTTCATCACGGCAGGCGTTTTTGCCGCCGTATGGCAGGCGGGTAAATGGCAAACGGTGAAAGTGTAAACGGCTGAGCTAGCTGATTTTAATCACGATCTTGCCAAAGTGATCGCCATCGCGGATTTCGGTGTAGGCCCGTTTGGCCTCGGCGAAGGGAATGGTCAGAGCAATCACGGGTTTAAGGTTGTTCTGCGCCATGGCGGTAATCATGTTCTCCATCATGGTGCGGCTGCCCGCGCTGATGGCCTTGAGCATCAGGTTCTTCAGGTACATGCCATTCATGTTGGGCGGATTGGGCGGCGGGCGGCCCGTGCCGATCATCACCACTCGGGCATTGACGGCCGCTGCGGCCATGGACTGATCGAGGGTTGCAGGCCCGACGTTCTCAAGGACAACGCTGGCGCCTTGGCCACCGGTCTTCTCCATCACCTCTTTGCCCCATTGGGGATTGGTTTTGTAATTCACAGTGATGTCGGCACCCAGTTGCCGGGCCTGGTCCAGCTTGGCATCTGAGGAGGATGTCACCACCACCCTCGCCCCGGCGGCCTTGGCGAACAATAACCCAAAGCTCGACACGCCGCCGGTGCCCAGCGTCAACACCGTGTCATCCGAGCGCACATGGGCCACTTCGTGCAGTGCATGCCACGCTGTTAAGCCCGAGCCCGATAACGTCGCGGCGTGCTCCGAGGCCACATTTTCGGGCACACGCACCAAGGCCATGGCGGGCAGCAAGATATACTCACCCAACCAGCCATCGATGGTGTTGCCCACGTCGGCCACATAATTTGCCGGCGACCACGGCCCGCTGACCCAATTGGCCCAATGCGGGGCCGTAACCCGATCCCCAACCTTGATGCGTTCTTCACCAGCGCCCAGCGCCAGCACCTCTCCGCACCCCTCGCTGAGAGGAATGAGTGTGGCTGGGCGCGGCCCCGGCGGCACTGGAAACAGCTTCATGGCAATGCCTTGATCGCGCGCGGCAATTCCGGCGTAGTGCACACGAATGAGCGCTTGGCCTGGTCCCGGCGCTGGGATCGTCCGTTCGGCCATGGTCAGCGTATCGAAGCTCTTCTGCTCGCCAAGCTGAACGACCCGCATTTTACCTTTGGGTACCCGGCCCTGAATTCCTGCTTTGTCGGCTGCTACAGCTTGGTTCAAAAGAGTAGTCAATGTGAGGCTGCCTGCGGCCGTTAGGGCAGAGCGGCGATTTAACTGAGACACGAGGCGCTCCCTATCAAAACAGTATTTTCAGAACGGTATTGTCTGCGGGGCATGTGACGTAAATAGCGCCATCTTTCCCGACAGCAATGCCCGTGTTGGTATTCTTGGGCAGATGATGCCCGTCCAATGACAAAGCAAGACCACTGGCGAGCACTGTTCGCTTGCCTGTCTTGGTATCGACTGCGCTCACCGCACCCTTGTCGGGCTCGACCACCGCAAGCCTTCCATCAGCCAGGCGCGCCAAGCCGGTCGGGTGGTCAAGGCCCGTGACAATCTCAGCCCGCTTGCCTGTGGTCAGGTCCACCCGGCTGATGGTTCCAGCCTCGTATTCCGTGATCAAGGCCGAAGTGTCATTTTCTAACAACAGTTCCACCGGCTGCTTCAAGTTCGTAGCCACGTCGACAACATCATTCCCGTTAAGCCGGACAATGCGGTTGCCGTCGGCATCGGCCACCAGCACGTCCCCCGTCGATGTCAGGGCTACCCCGCGCGGGGCCTTAATGGCGGCCGTGTCTACGACTTGCTGGTCGGTTTGCCGGTCAATTTTGCGCACCCGGCCCGACACGGCATAGCTAAACGCAATGAAACGTTCATTTGCCGCGACGGCCGAAGACGCGCCGCGATTGCCAGCCCACGGCGGGCGCGTGATGGCGCCAGTGTTGGGGTCAACGAAACGATATCCAAACGTATCGGCGACAATTACCGATTCTTTGCCGTTCAGCGTTGTCATGCCCGCGCCCAGCGCAATCGTGAAGTAACCGCGCACAGCCTCGCGTGCTTTGCCCGTCTTGGGATCAACTGCAAGAACGGAGCTATCTGCAGCGCTTGCTAAATAGATCGTGCCATCCTTGGCGATGGCTAGGCTGTCCAACGGTTCGGGTACATGTGTGATCATCTTGCTTTCGCCGGTCTTTGGGTTCGACCGCCACACATCGCCCTTCATGTAATCAACACTGATGACATCTCCATTGGCATCCATCTTGGCGGCAGCGGGAGAACCAACGCCCTTGGCAATGGTCGTGATTGCGGCCGTATCGACATCAATTGCTATCAATTGGTCCGTGCCAAAATTTGGCGCGTAGAGTTTGCCATCACTACCAAATCCAAACCCATTGAGACGGACCTGGCCTTTGGTGACAACGCGCGGCGGTTTGTTTCCGATAATATCAATCTCCCATAGGGCGTTCTCCCCCGCACCCGACTGCGCGGTGAATAGGCGGCCCGTGGGCGAAAAGGCGATGGGGTTAACGCGCGGTGCATCGCGCATCACCACCTCTGGCTTGCCGCCCGGACGCAAGATACGGATTTCGCCAGATGCCTGAGCAGTCCAGGCCAGAATGCCGGCCGCGGGCGTACCAGCGGGGCCAATCGCGACGTCGTCGGACTCGCCATCGGGGGATGGCACTGCGACCTCGACGGCGCCGGTCTGCGTGTTGATGCGATATACTTCTTGGGCATGGATACTGGTGCCATAGAGCATCCCGTCATTTCCGAACGAAATGCCCTCAATGGTTTGAATGACTGTGCCGGGCACCAACACCTTGATTTGCGGTTTTTTATCTGCCGCGTGAACGACGGACAGAGTCATGGCTAGCCCGCATGCCGCAAGAACAGCGGCATATGACCTACGGCCAGAATCAAAGTTTAATGTCATCAAATCCTTCCCCATAGAGCGGCAGCCGAAGCTTCAGTCTACTAACTATGCCGCGACCCCAATTGAATCCGAGCCGTTTATTGTGTCGGCGCTAATTGGGAATTGGAACTCATTATAGGTGGCAGTTCGACTTAATTAAGAAAGTCACCGAACACGCCATCCCCCTTGCCCAAGCCCTCCATAGCGCCAGCTATGGTT
>SHWP01000006.1 GCA_009693785.1 Rhodospirillaceae bacterium | reverse complement strand
GGGAAATAGGGGTATCGGCGGGCTGAGAAGTCTGCGTTCAGAAGGGACTTGGCGGAAAATCCAGGAAAGTACCCCCGAAGTTGTAATAGGCGGCCCTTACGCCTACCATGTTGCCTGAAGCCGGGGTTCATCCGGGGAATGTCGGATAAGATCAAACCGTTGGTGTATTTAGCGACATCTTCCAAGCTGGCGATGCCCTTACGCTCGATTGAGGCCGCAGAAAACGCAGTGATCACGATGGGCACGTCTTGCAAATTTTCTTCGCGCTTACGTGTGGTAACGACGATCTCTTCGATTTGCGCAAACGCTTCGGTTGCGACTCCGGCAAAGGTGGCGGTCAGCACCACAGCAGCGGTGAAAATCCTGACAGACTTTTGATTTTGCATGACTAAACTCCTTGAACTCGGATTCTGCATTATTCGGTTCGCAAATAACTTAAGTAGCCCCCGAACGCACTGGAAATTCGTTTAAAGATGCGACTGATCTCCAAAGAAAGCAAATCGAAGTGGAAATTATACGCTGAACGATGCTTATAAAGAAAATTCGGCTTTTGTGATTCTGAAAAAGCACATGTCATAGTTCAATCAGGCTCACATTTGAGCGGTATAGCATTGAAAATGCTCAGTTAGCGGAACGTTTCCGGCAGATTAGATCTCCCTCCGGCAACCTAATACAAAATAACCCATAGCCGTATGATCGCACACACATCATGCCGGCACTCGCCCAAGAAAAAGGGCCGGAGATTTCTCTCCGGCCCTTTTTCTATTCAACCGCAAAAAATTTAGAAGCTGTATTGCCCGGTCAGGCCGAACTCGCGGCCACGTCGCAGGCCGAGGTCGAACCCACGGCGGCTGCCACCCGAGAAGTTCGGGAAAGTTACGTCAACGAAACGCAACGAACCATTTGGTGTGCGGTCATCGAGCATGTTGTTGGCATAGAGCGCTAAATTCCAGCTCTCGTTCTCCACGCCCAAACGCGCATTCCAAATATAGATATCGCCAGTCCACTGATAATTGGCGACTTCTGTGTACTTCTTGGACTCATAGCGCATGTTCGTGCCAAGGAACCAATCGACATCGCCCGCCAAGGGTTGGCGCCAATTGGCCGTTAGGTTCAACGAATGCTTCGGCGACAACGGCAGTTGTTTACCCTTCGCATTGCCGCCATTGGCAAGCGTCGGATCGGTGCGGCCGGTCGTGATGCGAATTTCATCGTCGTCATAGGCCCGGATCGATGAATCGGCCAAGCCGTAGGTCAAACCCAATGTCAGCTCTTCCGTCGCTCTCACCGTGGCTTCAATCTCCGTACCCCGGACCTTTGTCGCGCCCAAGTTGACGAGGATAGCCGCCGTGGTTGGTCCGCCTTGAGGGTTGGTGATGTTAATGATGTTGGTGAGTTGCTGGCCTTTCCAATCGATGTAGTACACATCGGCATTCAAGGTCGCGCGGCCATCCATCAGGGTGTTTTTAGTGCCGAGTTCGTAGTTCCACGCCTTTTCTTCATTAAAGACGATCTGGCTGCTGGCGATCGCGGCTTGGAACGATGCGTTTGAAACGCCGGTCGGGCTGAATAAGCCAGTATTGAAACCGCCGGGTTTATTGCCTTTCGAAACGTAGGCATAGATTAGGCTATCGTCGGTCGCTTTGAAGTCGACCGTAAGGCGCGGAGTGAAAGACTTAAAGGTCTTGGACGCCGCGCGTCCGCCAACCGCGAAGGCATCCTTTTTGTCGCCGGCGTAACGGCCTTCAACCGTGACACTGAGCTGGTCGGTCACATCGCCAGCTATTTGCGCGAAACCTGCGAGGTTGCGGACATGCGAGGTGGTGTAGTCAGCCCCGGTCGGAGAAAAATTCGGGTTGGCGCCGGTAAATGAACGCGAATGCGTCTTAAATTGTTGCTTGAAGTAATAGATACCAGCCAAGCCGTGAATTCGTTCTTGGTCGGGCGCGGCGATCCGGCCTTCAAACGAATGGTCGACATAGTTTTCTTGGACGTGGGTTTGGAACGCACCGTTCGCGGGCAACACGAAAGCCACGTTGGGCCGCAAGCTGGTGCGGTCACCGTCTGATTCAAAGTTCGCCGTGTCGGTATTGTAGGTGGCCTGGGCCAGGAAATTCCAATCGTTGACGTCGGCTTGCATGTCGCCAACCCAACGCCACACCTGGCGCTGGTTACCAGCTTTACGTGGCTTAGAGGTGCCAGCCGCCGTCGTCACGCCGTCTACAAAGTCTGGCAGGTTCAAATGCGGCTTGCGATTGCCGACCTTGATTTCGCCGCAATAATAACCGCGCGCAGTCGCGGGCGTGCCTGCATCGATGCCAGGGCGGAAGCAATTGAGTTCGTCGCCGCGGACAAAGACGCTGGCAAAGTGTCCATCGTTGGTGTCGGAATAGTTGGCCTTAATATTGAACTGAACGTTATCCGTGGCCAAAAACCGCAGCTTTGCGGTGAAGTCTTTGGTGTCTTCGTTGCCAACGCGGCTGGTATCGGAGCGCGTCGGTGCGGTAATGAAGGTCGCAGGAACCGGAACTGCCGGTAGGTCATTGCGGTATTGGCCGCCGTAGTATTCCCAGTTGCCGGCAATGAAAAACTGCAGCTTGCTGGGCACTATTGCGCCGCGCATCCATAGCGCGCCTTTATAATCGGAGTGGCTGCCAATGCGGCCGTTGATTTGGCCGTCGAACTCATCTGTCGGCTGCTTCGAGATATAATTCACAGCCCCAGAAAACGTGGCGCGTCCATAGAGCGCCGATTGCGGACCACGCAAGATTTCGATGCGCTCGAGGGCATCGGTCGAGGTCCCGGTGATTGAGCCCGAGACAAACACGCCATCGACGAAGAACGAGGCATTGGGATCGCCCTGAATTGTCGACTGTCCACGAATCACGGGGCGGTCGAAGCGGCGGCCAAAGGTTTTATCGAACGAGAAGTTGGCGGTCGCGTTAACCAGGTCATAGACACTGCGAATATCGAGATCGCGGATGCCGTTGGCCGAGAAGGCTGTTACCGATAGAGGAATTTCTTGCAGGTTTTCCGACCGTTTGCGGGCCGTCACAACGATTTCTTCCAGCATGGGCTGCGCTTGCGCGCTTTGTTGCTGCGCCAGGGCTGGCGCTGTAACGTTGAGACCCGCGCCGAGGGCAAGCGCTGCTGCGGTTCCAAGAAGACGATTGCGTGTCATGTTAACCCCAATTTTAGTAGTGCGGATGTCGTGCTGCCTGTGCAGTCTTACGCATGTCACTATCACACAATCGACTGCAGAAATTGAGGGAATATCATTCCCCAATTTCTTATATAACCAAAAAATAATAGTAAAATTACGATTTGAATGAATTTATTAGGTAATAATTACCTATAAAATCGTTTACCATAAAATGTAATTCCGATTTTGACGCAGCAGCGCCGTGCTTTGCGCCCATTTCCTCGGCATGTGTTGCCCATACGCCACAGCCGTTTCGCCAGGCAAACAACCTCTTTGGATGCGCGAAATCGAAATCAAGAGAGCGGCCCTGATTTCAGCGGCCGCTCTTCTTTTTGTCTGCGTCTAGGTACTTGTCGGGCTATTTTTTCTTCGCCTCGTCAGCGCGCTTTTTATCGACGGCCTTTTTCACGACCGTCCAGGTGGTTTCATTCGGGCGCGTGTCGTCAAGTGGCGGCGGCGCGAGGTAAATCGGATAGGTATTCTTGATCTCGCTGGCGAGCGGTTCGGGCAACTCAGCATAACCGTTCGACGCCCGCTTTCCGGCCGTGTGATAGATGATCACGCCATCGCGGTCGCCCATCTTCATCCACGGCAACCACTTCGACACCCGGCCCCACGAAATCACTGCGTCGGTGAGTTCGGCGGTGGGGTTAAGCAGTTGCTCAACGTTGATGGCATCGGTGCCAAACTCCATCGCGTGGTAGTCGCCGCCGATGTACTCCTGATACTCGCCGGCCATGGGGTTCTTATAAAACAGCCGCGCGGCCCCGCCGCCGCTGAGGTAGGCCCCATCGAGCTGGAAATAACGGAACGTGGCGGTCGGCTTTCCGTTTTCATCGCGCGCATAAACTGGCGCACGCATGCTGACGGGGTCGTTCGCAACGTTGATGACTTCGACCTCCTCGTTGGTCCAGGGATTCTTCCAGGCTTTCAACACGGCGTTGGTCTCGGGGTCGAGGTGCAACATCACCTCGCGCGAGCCCGACTTGTAGCCGGGCCCTCGTTTAGGGTCGTTGTAGAACTTGCACGAGCGCACGTTCATGCCCTGCACATTGAACAGGGGGCGGTCCCTCTCGCCAGGGCGGCGGCCATAGACCTTGCCTTCCCACCAATGCAGAACCGGCGTTCCCTCGACCAGCGAACACGTCTGCTTGCGAGAGATCTTGAATACGTCGTCGGGATTTTTGATGTCGAGCTTGGTTTGCGCCGAGGCAACGCTGCTGAGAGCAAGGCCAACCAAAGCCACCGTCGAAATGAGGATGTTGCGCAACATGGCCGTTACTCCCCTGCCTTGGCGTTTGTCTTTGGCGCCGCCGCACGCTTGGCGTCGATGACCTTTTTCATATAGGTCCAGCTGGTTTCGTTGGGCCGGTCGTCATTCACCGGGGGCGGTGCGTTATAGATCGGATAGTTGGCTTCGATCTCTTTGCGGATCGAGTCCGGCAAATCCTTGAAGCTATCGACACGCCCGCCGACGGTCGAAAAGATCATCATGCCCGTGCGGCTGCCCATCTGCATCCAGGGCAACCACTCCGAGAAACGCGCCCATGACAGCGTGTAGGAACTCAGTTTCGGCTTGGTCGCATCCAACAAATCATCGGTGTAGACGTAGCCATTCAAGGCTTCCATGGCGTGATAATCGTTGCCGATGAATTCCTGATACTCGCCAGCTAGCGGGTTTTTATAAAACAGTGGCGCTTCGCCCGAACTCCACGCCCGATTGCCAATGATTCGGATGTCGGCCTTGTGGGGTTTGCCGTCAGCGCTCATGGCAAACATCGGCCTGCGCATGTTGACCGGATTGTTGGCGACGTGAATCACCTCGACCTCTTTGCCGGTCCAGGGGTTTTTCCAGGTGCGCAAGATTTGGCCGGTTTCGGCGTCCTTATAGAGCAGAATTTCGCGCGACACCGACCGGAAGCCATAGCCGCGCTTGTCGTCTTGGACATTCTGGCATTGGCGGATGTTCATGCCCTCGACATCGAACAAATGCCGGTCGCGTTCGCCGGGCACGCGGCTGAACGCCCCGCCCTTCCACCAATAGACCACCACATCGCCCTGCTTGAGCGAACAGTTCAGTTTTTGATCGATGCGAATGGCATCGTTGGGATCATTGGGGTTCAACTTGCCCGCGTGGGTCGCATCCATGGGGCCTTGTTTGGACATGGCCTGTTTTTCGGAAGCCTGTTTGGCCGGGGCTTCCTTAGCAGCCATGCCACCTTGTTGTGCACACGAAGCCAATAATGCCGCCGCACTCAAGGTGCCGAGCGCAGTCCGCGTTAGGCGTCGCAACGGTGTGGTAAATGTCATGTGGTTCTCGCTCCCCTTATCCCTCGCCGATCAGAAATCGAACGCTATCAGAGCCAGTAACCGAGTCACATGTAATTTGGAAATGTCAGGCCCAGAGGTAATTTATTCTCATAATAAGCCAGTTTATAGGATTCATGTCTGAGGGGGTTTTCCCCGGCCTGTGGGTAAAAACATCATCACCCAAATATCTCCACAAGTGGTGCAGATGTTGCTATGCAACCGCAGTATCTAGATTCTCAATCGCCGGGAGGTTTGTTGTGAACATTCGCCATCTATTGGTTGGAGCGGCCCTGAGCTCTGCTTTGACCCTGAGCATAACCCCCTCGGCATTCGCACAAGACGCCAAAGCGCCCGCACAGGCTCCGGCAAGCAGCGGGCCGCAATACCGCGAATTTATTCTGGGCGATGCCAAAGCGCCCGTGACCATTATCGAATACGCGTCGTTGACGTGTTCCCATTGCGCGCATTTCCATCAAACCGCTTACGGCGATTTGAAGAAAAACTACATCGATACCGGCAAGGTCAGGTTTGTGTTTCGCGACTTCCCGCTTGATGGACTGGCCACGGCAGGTGCGGTGATCGCACGCTGCGCGCCAGGCGACCGAGGCCTCAAGCTGATCGATATGATGTTCAAGAATCAAGACACTTGGATTCGCTCTGAAAAGCCTCTCGAACCGCTCAAAGGTTATGCGCTGCTGGCGGGCATGAGTTCTGACGATGTCGAGGCCTGTTTGAAAAACGAAGCGATCATCAAGACGGTGCGCGAAGTTCAAAACACCGGCAGCAACCTTTATAAAATCCAGGCGACGCCAACCTTCTTCGTCGACGATGAGAAGGTTGAAGGCGATCCGGGCTACGAAGCGCTGGCCAAGAAAATCGACGAAAAGATCAAAGATAAAAAATAATTACATTGTGCTGGCCTTACCCGGCCCTGCCACAAGCATCACGATTTAACGGGGAATATCGAGTTGGTTCAGTTCACGAAACTCCGGTTGTCCGGGTTCAAGTCATTTGTCGATGCCACCGAATTGCATGTTCAGCCGGGCTTAACCGGCGTTGTCGGACCCAACGGGTGCGGTAAATCAAATCTGGTCGAGGCGTTACGATGGGCAATGGGCGAAACGTCCGCCAAGTCCATGCGCGGCGGTGATATGGATGAAGTGATTTTCGGCGGCACCCGCGACCGGCCCGCGCGCAACATCGCCGAGGTTTCGATTTTCCTCGACAACGCACAGCGCAAGGCTACCGCCCAGTTCAACGATAACGACGACCTGGAAGTCACCCGGCGCATCGAGCGCGAGAAAGGTTCGCAATATAAAGTCAACGGCCGCGAAGTCCGCGCCCGCGACGTACAATTGTTGTTCGCCGATGTGGCCACCGGAGCGCGTTCAACCGCGCTCGTGAGTCAGGGACGCATCAGCGCCATCATCAGTGCCAAGCCGCAACAACGCCGCCACTTGCTGGAAGAAGCCGCCAACATTACGGGCCTTCACAGCCGCCGCCACGAGGCCGAGCTGCGCTTGCAAGCCGCCGAAGGCAATTTGGCGCGCCTAACCGATGTCATCACGGCGCTGCATGTGCAACTTGAAGGCTTAAAGAAACAGGCCCGGCAAGCCGCGCGCTATCGCACGATTAGCGAAACCATCCGCGCCGCCGAAGCCTTGGTATTGCTGATCAAGCGCACCGAGAACCTGGCCGCCTTGGAAGCCGCTCATGCCGCGTTGAAGGAAATCGAATCCGAAGTCGCGGCGCGCACCACCACCGCGGCTGCAGCATCCACCGAGCAAGCCTCGGCAGCGGTGGTCATGCCCGACTTGCGCAAGGCCGAGGCCGAGGCTGCCGCCAAACGGCAAGCCATACTGATCGCGCGTGACAAGCTGGATGAAGAACTCGAACGCATTGCCCAGGCGCGCGCGGCAGCCGAGACGCGCCTGGCGCAAATCAAAGAAGACTTAAACCGCGAAGCTGAGCGTCTGACCGATGCTGAATCAAACCTAGCCCGTATTTCAAGCGAGCAAGAAACGCTCAATGCCCAGGCGATCGCCGAGGGTGCCGAGCGCGAACGCGTGCGCGATGCCCTGATGGCGGCGGCAAAAGCCGTTGAGGATGTCGAGGCTGAGTTGGTGGCGATGTCCAAGCGCCAGTCCGAAGCCGATGCGGCGCGGGCTGCGGCACGCCAGCAATCAAGCGAGGCCGAATTGCGCCGCCAACGCGCTGAACGCCGCCACGCCGATATTCTTCAACAACTCGACGTCGCTCAGCAGTCAGCCTTGGCGCCGGAGCTGATCACCGCAGAGGAAAACCGCACAGCAGAAGCCGAAGCCAACGTCGTGTCATCGCGCCAAGCTTGGGAGCAGGCCGAACAAACGCGCCTGTCGGCGCAATCTGCGGCCGACGCCGCACGCGGTGAGCTGCAAAACCGCGCCGCCGAGCACACGCGCATTCAAGCCGAGGCCGTGGCGCTGGAAGAACTTCTGGCCGAACCCAACACCGTTGGCGGCTGGAGTCCGATTGTCGATGCCGTGTCTGTCGACTCTGGCTTCGAGGCCGCTCTTGGCGCGGCCCTGGGCGATGACCTGACGGCGGCGGGCGATGATGTCGCGCCCATGCGCTGGATGTTCTTACCACCCTTGTCCGAACCCCAACCATTGCCCGAGGGCGTGCGGCCCTTAAGCGATGTGGTCAAAGCCCCCGACCGCTTAGGCCGTCGATTGTCGCAAGTTGGCCTGGTGGCCGATGTGGCCGCGGGCTCGCACCTTCAAACATCGTTGAAACCGGGCCAGCGTTTGGTCACAGCCCTTGGCGATCTGTGGCGCTGGGATGGTTTTTTTGCTGCCGCAGGCGCGCCCACGGCAGCCGCCACGCGCCTGAAACAGCGCAATCGTTTGCGTGATCTGCGCGGCGCGCTCGACACCTCATCGGCAGCCGTGCGCATGGCAGAGGACGCCAATAATGCCGCCAAAGCCGCCTCCGGTTCCGCGCAAGAGATGGAACAGTCAACCCGCACCTCCATGCGGGCTGCCGAAGACGCGCGCAACAAGGCCAAAGATGTTCTGGGTGAACTGAAACAGAAACAAGCCGCCGTGCAAATGCGGCTGTCGGCCTTGCACGAAAACCGCCAGCAGCTTGAAGCTGAAATTGATGAATCAAAAGGCCAACTTGCCTCGGCTGAGGCGCGCCTAGCCGAACTGGGCGATGGCCTGGCGCTGCGGGCCGAGATCGACGCCAAACAAGGCGGCCTTGCGAATTTGCGCCAAAATTTGATGGAAGCCCGCGCCCAGTACGATGCACTGGCCCGTCAGGCCGATGAGCGCGCACGGCGCTTGCAAACATTGTCGACTGAAGAAACCTCTTGGCGCGCTCGCAAGGAATCTTCCATTGCCCAAGATGCCGCCCTGCAACAACGCAAAGAAGCCGAAGAACTTGAGATCGCCAATTTGGCGAGTAAGCCTGCCGAGATTGCCGCACACCGCGACGCCCTGAACGAACAGCTCAACTTGGCCGAAGCCGGGCGCCGCAAGGCCGCCGATGCCTTAGCTGAAGGTGAATCGCGCCTGGCCGAAGCCGACAAGGCCTTGAAGCAAGCCGAGCGCGCCCTGGCCGAAGTACGCGAAGAGCGCATCCGCCGTGAGGCCGCCGTGGCCCAAGGCGAACAAGCTTTGGGTGTGGTCGAAAGCACCATCCGCGAACGGCTGTCGTGCGAGCCCGCCGACGTACGCGCCCAAACCCGCCTTAAAGATGACGAGCCCATGATCGCGCTGGACCAAGCCGAGAAGCGTTTGCAGCGGCTGGTCAGCGAGCGCGAGAATTTGGGCGCGGTCAACTTGCGTGCCGAACAAGAAGCCGAAGATCTGACCCAACAAATCACCGGCATGACGTCGGAGCGTGATGACTTGATCGCCGCTATCGCGCGGCTGCGCGAAGGCATTCAGAAGCTTAACAGCGAAGGCCGCGAACGGTTGTTGAAATCCTTCAACGAAGTCGATAGCCACTTCCGTAGCTTGTTCACGCGCCTGTTTGGCGGCGGCCGGGCGCATCTATCACTCACAGAAGCTGACGATCCGCTGGATGCGGGCCTGGAAATCATGGCCAGCCCCCCCGGCAAGCGGTTGCAAAACTTAGGCCTGTTATCGGGCGGTGAACAGGCCCTGACAGCCCTGGCGCTGTTGTTCGCGGTGTTCATGACCAACCCAGCCCCCATTTGTGTGCTGGACGAAGTGGACGCGCCTTTGGACGATGCCAACGTCGATCGGTTCTGCTCGCTGCTGGCTGAAATCACCAAGCAGACGGGCACCCGGGCCTTGGTGGTCACCCACCACCGCATGACCATGGCGCGCATGGACCGGCTGTTTGGCGTGACCATGGCCGAGCGTGGCGTGTCGCGGCTGGTCTCGGTCGATCTCAAGGCGGCCGAACAGATGCGCGAAAGCGCGTAGTTTTCGCTTCGCTAAAGACCCTGCAAAGCCTTGGATTCCAAGGCTTTCAAGCCATTGTGCGGCGCGGGAATCATTCTTGACACCCCCCACCCCCGTGCCTATGTTGCGCGCGATTTTTGAACCGGGAACTGCAGTTGCTGGCCATCGCTAGCAAGCGCCCGTGCCGAGGGTCGCGCGGTCTAACATCTCCATGACGGACCGAACCAACCCGCCATCTCTTGACGACGTCGAAGCACGGCTTGCCGCGCATCGCGCCGAAAAAGACAAAGAGCGGGAGAAAAGCGATCAACGCCGCGCTGTTGGTGCGGCGCACGGGGTGGGCTTCAAGATCGCTGCCGAGCTTGTTGCCTCGGTGCTGGTCGGTGCGGGGCTCGGGTATGGGTTGGATCAATGGCTGAACACCAAGCCGTTGTTCATGGTGGTGATGATACTGTTGGGGTTTGCGGCCGCGCTGATGAATATCTTCCGCATCATGAAGGGCCTTGATCAGGCCGTCGGCCTAGGCCGGGCGATGCGCGAAGCCGAGCAGAAGCAAGCTAGCCCCCAAGATGAAGATGAAACTTTAAGGAACGGGCGATCCGTTCGCGACGATTGAAGGAGCGCGCAGTGGCTGGCGAATCTCATGGTCCGATGGAGCAGTTTGTTATTAAACCGCTCATCAACCTCCAGCTTGGCGGCGCCAACGTTTCTTATACGAACTCAGCCCTATTCATGACGCTGGCCATTCTGGGCACGTTCGCCCTGTTTTGGGTGGCGACCCGGCATCGCACCATGGTGCCCTCGCGCTGGCAGTCGATTGCTGAACTGACTTACGAATTCGTCGGCGGCATGGTGAAGGATAACGTCGGCCATGAGGGCATGGCGTATTTCCCGTTCATCTTTACGCTGTTCATGTTCATTCTGTTTGGCAACGTGCTGGGACTGATGCCCTATAGCTTCACGTTCACATCGCACATCATTGTCAACGCTTCGCTCGCGCTGTTCATTTTCGTGGCCGTGACCATCATTGGCTTTGCGCGCCATGGCTTGCACTATTTCAGCCTGTTTTGCCCGCCTGGCACGCCGCTGCCGGTGGCTTTCGTGCTGGTGCCCATCGAGATCATGTCCTACTTCATCCGCCCCGTGTCGCTGAGCTTGCGCTTGTTCGCCAACATGCTGGCGGGCCACGTGTTGCTGAAGGTGCTGGCGGGTTTCGTCATCTCGCTTGGCGTTGTGTTTGGCATCGTGCCCTTTGCGGCAGTATTCGGCGTGACCTTGCTGGAAATGATGGTTGCCGTGATTCAAGCCTATGTCTTTGCGCTGCTATCGTGCATTTACCTGAACGACGCGATTAATCTCCACTAACCCCTTAAACAGTTCTCGAACGAAGGAAGGAACTTCACCATGGAAACAGAAGCAGCAAAAATGATCGGCGCAGGCCTTGCGGCCATCGGCGTGATTGGCGGCGGTGTCGGCGTGGGCACCGTATGGGCCAATTACATGACCGCAGTTGCGCGCAACCCGTCGATGGAGGACAAGCTGCGTACCCCGGCGTTCTTGGGCTTCGCGCTGTCGGAAGCCACGGCGTTGTTCGCGCTGGTTATTGCGCTGATCATTCTGTTCACCTGAACGATAACCTTTGGGCTGGGCAGATAGCCTGGCCTGAGGGTTCTGATTGAAGGCGATCCTTCATGCCGCAATTCGATCCGGCGACGTTTGCGTCGCAGATCTTCTGGTTGGTGGTGAGCTTCCTGGCCCTGTACTGGGTCATCGCGAAGTTCGCCATCCCTCGTGTTGGCGAGATACTTGAGCAACGCGCCCGCCTGATCCAAGACGACCTGGACCGCGCTGCCGCGCTGAAAGCCGACACCGATGCGGCGATTGCCACCTACGAGAAGGCAATGGCCAATGCGCGCGGCCAAGCCCGTGATACGTTGCTCGCGGCGGTCAACGCCATGAAAAAAGTCGCCGACGACAAGACCGCCGCCGTGAACACGGAGATCACCAAGCAAATCGCCGACGCCGAGGCCAGCATTGCCAAGGCTAAATCCGAGGCGATGGAGTCCATTCGCACCATCGCCACCGAGACAGCGCGCGAGGCCGTGAGCAAGCTCTCAGGTATGGCGTTGGATGCAACTAAAATTGACGGCGCCGTCATGGCCGCCCTCAAAGACGCCCGCTAGGAGCACCCCCGTGGAATTCCTTCACGAGCCAGAATTTTGGGTGTCAGTTGCCTTCGTGATCGTCGTGGCCCTGATATACCGGCCCGCGATGAAGGCGATTGGCGCATCGCTCGATAGCCGCGCTAGCCACATTCGCGTGCAGATCGAAGAAGCCCGCAAACTACGCGAGGACGCGCAAGCCTTGCTGGCCGAGTACCAACGCAAGCAGCGCGACGCCTTGGCGGAAGCTGAAAAGATCATTCAGCAGGCCAAGGAAGAAGCTGTGCGCATTCGCGCCGAGGCGGAAGAGGACCTGACGCGCGCGATCGATCGGCGCAAGCAGCAAGCACTCGACCGCATTGCCCAAACCGAGGCCCAAGCCATCGCCCAAGTGCGTAATCTCGCTGTCGACGTGGCCATGACGGCGGCCGAGCGTTTGGTCCGCGAGAACCTCTCGCCAGCTCAAGCCCAAGGCCTGGTCGAGAAAGCCATCGCCGAACTGCCCAAGCGGCTGAATTAGCTCACTATCAAATTACTCCGCCGCCTGCCGCGCAGCTGCGGCCTGCGTGGCCTCTGATGGCTTCCACCGCAACACTGGCTTGCGCGCGGCTTGGGTTTCATCCAAACGCCGCCTTGGGGCCAAACGCGGCGCAGCCTTGAACCACTCAGCTTGATCGCCTTGCTTGGCGCGGCGCGCCAGGGCCAGCATGGAGGCGATGAATTGATCGAGCGTGGCTTTGCTTTCGGTTTCGGTCGGCTCCATCAACAGCGCGCCATGGACGACTAATGGAAAGTACATGGTCATGGGGTGGAAGCCCTCATCGATCAGCGCCTTGGCGACGTCGAGCGTGGACACGCCGGTGTTCTTCAAGAACCCGTCATCGAACACCACCTCGTGCATGCAAATGCCATCGAAGGCAGGCGTGAGTTCGGCTGACAACTTGGCGCGCAGGTAGTTGGCGTTCAGCACTGCATCGCCCGAGGCCTGTTTCAGACCATCGACACCCATGGCGAGGATGTAGCTGAGCGCACGCACAAAGACGCCGAATTGGCCCTGAAAGCCCTTCATACGGCCGAAGGATTGCTTGGCCGCGCCGTGGCCTGCATGTTCGACCACGCCGTAACCCTTGGTGTCATGGACGACAAAAGGCACCGGCACGAAAGCTGCCAGCGCGGCACTGAGCACCGTGGGGCCCGCGCCCGGCCCGCCGCCGCCATGAGGCGTGGAGAAAGTTTTGTGCAGGTTGATGTGCATGGCATCCACACCCAAGTCGGCGATGCGCACGCGCCCCACCAGGGCGTTGAAGTTAGCGCCATCCATGTAGAAAT
Source organism: Rhodospirillaceae bacterium (assembly GCA_009693785.1). Classification (GTDB taxonomy): domain Bacteria; phylum Pseudomonadota; class Alphaproteobacteria; order Rhodospirillales; family Rhodospirillaceae. Next base: position 84,935 of record SHWP01000006.1, on the reverse strand, counting down.
ATGCACCCGCCGCATGCACAGCCTTGGCGATCTCAATGCATTCGGTTTCAAACAGCCCGCAGGTGTTGGGGTTGGTGATCATCACCGCCGCCACCTCGGGGCCGAGCTTGGCCTTGAGCGCGGCAACATCGACACGACCGGCGGCATTGGCGGGAATGGATTCAACCCGGTAGCCGCACAAGGCGGCTGTTGCGGGGTTGGTGCCATGGGCGGACTCAGGGACCAGCACGAGTTTACGAGACCCTTGCCCGTTGGCGTCGTGGGCAGAGCGAATACACATCAGCCCGCACAGTTCACCATGGGCGCCCGCTGCCGGGCTCATGGCCACGGCGGGCATGCCGGTGAGTGTTTTCAACCAATGGGCCAGGGTATCCATCAGCTCATAAGCCCCTTGGGCGGTACTTTGCGGCTGGAAGGGGTGGATGTCGGCAAAGCCTGGCAGCCGCGCCATTTTTTCGTTCAAGCGCGGATTGTGCTTCATGGTGCACGAGCCCAGCGGGTAAAACCCCGTGTCGATGGAATAATTTTTTTGCGACAGCCTCGTGTAGTGGCGCACCACCTCCGGCTCGGATAACCCGGGCAGACCAATCGCTTTATCGTTACGCAGATTGCCAAGCCGCATACGGACCTTCGGCGGGTCGGGCAAATCGACGGCCGTAGAACCGCCCGTATCCAATTCAAAAATCAACGGTTGTTCGATTTGCAGGGCGCGGTGGCCGCTGGTGGTGATCATGGGCTCGTTCATGACAGCACCTCCTTCAGCGCCACAGCCAAGGCATTGATGTCGCCCTCTGAATTCATTTCGGTTGCCGTCAGCAGCAATACATTTTCAAGCTCTGGGTAGGTTGGATAAAAGCGCGAGGCCGGAACACCGCCGAGAATTTTGCGCTGGGCCAACGTTTCAACCACGCCAGCGGCTGGTTTGCTCAGCTGCACGGCGAATTCATTGAAAAAGGTTCCAGGCAAAATTTTCACGCCTTTGATCTGTTCCAACTTATCGGCCAACAACGCCGCATGCGCGTGGTTGAGTTCGGCCAAACGGCGGAACCCGGCTTCACCCAGCAACGTCATGTGCACGGAGAACGCCAAGGCGATGAGCCCAGAGTTAGTGCAGATGTTCGAGGTCGCCTTTTCGCGGCGGATGTGTTGCTCGCGGGTCGAGAGCGTCAACACCCAACCCCGGCGGCCGTTCTCATCCACCGTTTCGCCAGCCACGCGGCCAGGCATTTGCCGGATAAACTTCTCGCGCGTGGCAAACAGTCCCACACCCGGGCCGCCAAAGCAGGTTGGCGTGGCAATGGATTGCCCCTCGCCTACGACAATATCGGCCCCCATGGCGCCCGGCGACTTGAGCAAGCCCAGCGATACGGGCTCCGTGACGCACACGACCAGTAGCGCGCCTGCCGCGTGGCAGGCGGCGGCCAGAGCGGTGTAGTCATTCAAATGCCCGAAGAAGCCCGGCGTTTGGACGATCACACAAGACAGATCAGAACCGATGCGACCCACGAGATCCTCGATACCCATGGGATCGGGCGCCAAACACTCCACTTGAATATCCATGAACCGCATCGCCGTGGCGGTGACATCTCGGTAGTGCGGATGCACATTGCCCGACATTAGCGCCTTGGCGCGCTTGACCACGCGGCAGGCCATGGCGGCGGCCTCGGCACATGCCGTGGCCCCGTCGTACATGGAGGCATTGGCCACTTCCATGCCGGTGATCAGCGCTACTTGCGTTTGGAATTCGTAGATAGCTTGCAAGGTGCCTTGGCTGATCTCGGGCTGATAGGGCGTGTAGGCCGTCAAAAACTCGCCACGCTGAATAATGTAGTCCAACGAGGCCGGCGTATGGTGGCGGTAATTGCCTGCGCCCAGAAAACTCGGGGCTGTTGAGGCGTTCAAATTTTTTGCCGCCAGATTTGACAACACCCGCTCGACTTCAATCTCACTCATGGAGTTCGACAAATCGAAAACCGCCTTGGCCTTGGCCGGTGCGGGAATATCGGCGAACAAATCATCCACCGACTTCACACCGATGGCCGCCAGCATGTCGGCACGGTTAGCGTCGTTGAGGGGTAAATAGCGCATCATCCACTCCTAAGGTTTAAGCACCAAGGCTCGCGACATAGCTGTCGTAAGCAGCTTGATCCATCAGGCCGTTCAGTTCGGCCGGGTTCGACAGTGCCATCTTGAAGAACCATCCAGCCCCTTGCGGGTCCTTGTTGACCGTCTCGGGTGCATTGGGCAGCGCGGCATTTCCCTCGGTCACTTCGCCCGAGGCTGGCGCATAGACTTCGCTCGCCGCCTTCACCGATTCCACCACGGCAGCCTCACCGCCAGCCTTGAGCGCCTTGCCCTTCGCCGGGACTTCGACAAACACAATGTCGCCCAGTTGGCCTTGGGCATAGGTCGTGATGCCAACCGTGGCGGTGACGCCGTCGACGCGGATCCATTCGTGATCTTTGGTGAAGCGAAGCTGGCTCATGGCTAGTCCCTTTATGGTTTTGTCTTGAAATAACGATGCGGCGCGAATGGCAGCGCCACGACTTCGGCTGGCATGGCTTGGCCGCGCACGACCAGTTGAACTTGGGTGCCGGGGCTGGCGAAGGCAGTTTTCACGTAGCCCATGGCCACCGGGCCATTGACGCTGGGGCCAAAGCCACCGCTGGTGATTTCGCCGATGTTATCGCCCAGCTCATCGAGAATTTCCGTATGCGCGCGGGCAGGCGCGCGGCCCAGCGGCTTGATGCCAACACGTAAACGCTCGGTGCCCGTATTGATTTGCTCGATGATTTTTCCAGCGCCCGGAAACCCGCCTTCAAGCTTGCGGCGTTTGCTGATGATCCACGACAGGTTGGCCTCGATGGGCGTCGTGTTGATGTCGATATCGCTGCCATACAGGCACAGGCCTGCTTCAAGGCGCAGTGAGTCGCGAGCGCCAAGGCCAATCGGTTGCACTTCGGCTTGAGCGAGCAAAGCCTTGGCCACAGCTTCGGCTTTATCGGCGGGTATGGAAATTTCGTAACCGTCCTCGCCGGTGTAACCGGAACGGAACAAGCGGACCTCGATTTTTGCACCGCCGGGCAGCGCGAAACTGTCGACCCGGCTCGACATGAAGGGCATGGCCGCGCACGCAGGCACGAAGCGCGTCAAAACACCGGCGGCGGCAGGGCCTTGCAGCGCTAAAAGAGCGCGATCTTCGTGGCGCTTAAGCTGCACGCGGCTTCCTAAGCGCCGAACGATATGATCGAAGTCGCCCTCTTTGCAGGCGGCATTAACCACCAAAAACAAACGCTTTTCCGAGCCAGGCTCAGCGGGCCGCGTAACCATCAGGTCGTCGATAATACCGCCCGCTTCCGTCAGCAGTGTGGAATAGCGAATGCGGCCGGCGGCTAATGCCTTGAGATCACCAGGGATGAGTTCTTCGAGGGCAGCAGCAACGTCATCGCCTGTCAGGTCGGCTTGTCCCATGTGCGAGACGTCGAATAGCCCTGCCTGGGCGCGGGTATGCAGATGCTCCTTCAGCACACCCAAGGGGTATTGCACCGGCATGCTGTAGCCAGCAAACGGCACCATCTTCGCGCCCAAGGACACATGCAGCGCGTGAAGCGGCGTGGTTTTCAGGTCTGCGGCGGCTGGATCGGCCAATGGGTTCTCCGAATATCTTGGGTTCGCCCGGCGCGGACTCAGAGTCCGGCAGTCGAGCGCCCCCCTCTGTCGGAGAACCTGAAAGATTCACCGGGAAGTCCCTGCTTGAACAGGCCCGGCTTACATCTTCGGTGAGACGCTTGAGGAATGACCCAAGCGGCTACTTTCCAGAGTACCAATCCCCCCGCGGTCCATTTGCCTGAGAGTTTCCGAGGGCGGTTTCTCCTTCGGCGCCGCTCAATATTGATGACACATCAACGAGCGGTCTCTTCCGTGGGGGTGCACGGTATGGCGCGGACTCTGGCGAAGTCGGCCATCCGGGTCAATTGCCGATCAATCACGAAGTCGAGAATTGTTGTGGATAAGTTTGTTTCAACCCGCGCCTATCGTTGGCGTTGGGCGCGATTGTACTCAAGCTGCTCATTGTTGAGTTGAAGACCCACATAGACGTCGTAGGCAGCCCCGGGTTCGTCTTTCTTCAGGGGAATGAAAATACGAATATTCGATTCTTGCGTCCGCTCGCGCACCCCCGGACTAGAGGCTAGGTCGTGCCGGAGTTGAAAGACCCGCTTGCCAACCGGATCGGGAAATAACTGCGGCACCGCGGCGAAGTAGTAGATCGACGCTGGGCCTTTTTTGACCGCGGCCCCCGTGGCGATGACAAAGTCGAGGTCCATTTGCACCTCGACCCCCTCGTCGGAATACTTGCATTCGCCTTGATAAGCGATGATTTCAGCTTGGTACTCGACATCGGTGATGTCGCGGCCGGGCCCCTCTTTGAATTGGGTTAGCTGGGCGGTCGTACTATCGATGCGCACAGGAGGACACGGCGGCACAACTTTATTCGTGCAACCAGACACCACCATTGCCAAGGCAACCAGTAGGGCAGTGGAATTAACGTACGACAAAAGCTTCATGGAGTGAATCAACCGCGCTAAAGGGCAAATTTTATGAGATCGAGCTTAAAGTTTCTTGTGTGTGCCGTCGCACATGGGTGATTTCGCCGACGCCTTGCAGCCGCAAAACCACGCCTTACCAGCCGCTTCGGGTGTATAGGCCGTTGGGGTTAGTCCGGTGCCTTTGTGCGAGCCATCGCAAAACGGCTGCTTGGCGCTACGTCCGCACGAACACCAGTAATACGTCTTACCGGCCTCCACATCGATTCCATAGGGCGCTTTCTGAGCGACAATGGGGGTAGCAGGCGTGGCGTCGGCCATGGGTTAGGTCCTTTGGCTGTGTGGCTTTCATGGCCCCGGTGGATTTGCTATGTGTGCCGTCGTCGGGGCTGGGTCTGGCCGCAGTTTATCCGGTGAAGTCGCACGACACTAGACCGAACTCGACCATAAAAATGGCCCCTTTTGATCGACATGACTCGCCCTGCCCTCAAGATTCTTTTAGCCGCGCCCCGGGGTTTTTGCGCGGGCGTGGATCGGGCTATCCTGGTCGTCGAGCGGGCGCTCGAGAAATATGGCGCGCCGGTCTACGTGCGCCATGAAATTGTCCACAACCGGTATGTCGTTGATGCATTGAAGGCCAAAGGGGCGGTTTTCGTCGACGAGTTAACCGAGGTTCCTGATGGCGTGCCCGTTATTTTCTCGGCGCACGGTGTGCCCAAGTCCGTTCCCGCAGAAGCCGAGTCACGCAAGCTCACCTATATCGACGCCACTTGCCCGTTGGTGAGTAAGGTCCACGTGGAGGCCGAGCGACATGTGCGCGATGGGCGGCACATTTTTCTGATTGGCCACCGCAACCACCCGGAAGTGATCGGCACGATGGGCCAAGTCGAGCCCGGCACCATGACCCTGATTGAAACCGCGGCCGATGCCCAAACGGTCGTTCCGCCACCGGGCAAGCCGCTTGCTTACGTCACGCAAACGACCTTATCGGTTGATGACACCGCCGAGATTATCGCAGCCCTGAAACAGCGGTTCTCTGGCCTTTCGCCGCCACGCAAAGAAGACATTTGCTACGCCACGACCAACCGCCAGAATGCAGTCAAAGCCATTGCACCCAAATGCGACGCCTTTGTGGTGATCGGTGCGCCGAATTCATCGAACTCCAACCGGCTGGTCGAGGTGGCGCAACGTTCGGGCTGTAACGACGCGTTTCTGGTGGAAACGGCGGCGGCGATTCCGTGGATACGTGTGAGGCCAAACTCAACCCTCGGTGTAACGGCTGGCGCATCGGCGCCCGAAGTGCTGGTCGAGGAAGTGATCAGTCTTGCGCGCGAAAAATTTGATGTCATGGTCGAGTTGATCACGGTGACGGAAGAAACCGTGAAGTTCAGCTTGCCGCGCGTCTTGACGACATAGGCCCTCGATGGCGGTTTACACAGAAGTATCCGACGACGACTTAAAATCCTTCATGGCGTCCTACGATGTGGGCGAGGTTGTCGGTTGCAAAGGCATCGCTGAAGGCGTGGAAAATTCCAATTATCTGCTTCAGACCGCCAAGGGCCCCTTTATCCTCACACTGTACGAGCGGCGCGTGAACCCGTCGGACTTGCCGTTCTTCATCGACCTGATGGAGCACTTAGCGCGTACTGGCGTAAAATGCCCGGTGCCTATCCGTGCCAACGATGGAAAGTCATTGCGTACACTGTGCGGCCGCCCGGCGGCGATTATCACTTTCCTGAATGGAATGTGGCCACGGCGCATCGAAGCCTGGCACTGCCATGAGTTGGGCAAGGCGCTGGCCACGTTGCACATCGCAGGCAACTCCTTCAAACAACAGCGCAAGAACGACCTATCGCTCGCGGGCTGGCGCGGTCTTTATTCTAAGGTTGGCGATTCTGCGGAAAACGTCGAGGCCGGTTTATCGAAGATGATTGGTGCGGAACTCAATGAGTTGGAGCGCGATTGGCCGCGCAACCTGATAACGGGCGTGATTCACGCCGACTTGTTCCCCGACAACGTGTTCTTCATGAACAACCAATGCTCGGGCCTGATCGACTTCTATTTCGCGTGCACCGACTTTCTCGCCTACGACATCGCCATTTGTTTAAACGCATGGTGCTTCGAAGCCGATGGCGCATTGAATGTCACCAAGGCCAGCCGTCTATTCGCCGGATATGACAGTGTGCGCCCCATCGAACCAAGCGAACGCCAAGCGTTTCCTGTATTGGCCCGGGGTGCGGCCATGCGCTTTTTGCTCACGCGGCTTTACGATTGGGTGAATACGCCGGCTGGGGCAATGGTGAAGCCCAAGGACCCGCGCGAGTACTTACGCAAACTCAAGTTTCATCGCGGCGTGACGGAAATTTCGGCTTATGGCCTCAGCTAAACCTGATCAGCCAGCACACGTTGAACTTTTCACGGATGGGGCCTGTTTGGGCAATCCGGGGCCTGGTGGCTGGGCCGCACTTCTGCGTTTCAATGGCACAGAAAAAGAATTGAGCGGCGGCGAAGCGGCCACCACCAACAACCGTATGGAAATGATGGCGGTCATTGAGGGCCTTAAGGCGCTAACGCGTCCTTGTCGTGTGACCGTCGCAACCGATAGTCAGTATGTGCAAAAGGGCATGACCGAGTGGATGGATGGATGGAAAGCAAAGAATTGGCGCACGGCCGATAAAAAGCCCGTGAAGAATGTCGACCTCTGGCAAGAGCTAGATAAATTAAGTGCCTTCCACACGATGAAATGGACGTGGGTGCGCGGGCATGACGGCCACATTGAGAACGAGCGTGTTGACGTTCTTGCCCGCACCGAGGCCGAGAAGCGCCGCTAACCAAACAAAGCCGCCTAAAGTTGGCTTAACACGTAATGCGCGGCAGATACTTCGAACGCGCCAGGCTCATCGACGAAAACTTTCACCACGCAGCCATTCTGAATCACTATGGCATAACGTTGTGAACGTACACCCATGCCATAGGGCCGCGCATCGCTGTCTAAACCCACGGCACGGGTAAATTCGGCGTTGCCATCGGCCAGCATGACAATGCTATCGCTGACATGATTGGCCCGCACCCAGGCATCCATCACAAACGCATCGTTCACAGCGATGCAAGCGATACGATCCACGTGCTTGGCGCGCAATGCGGCGGCATGCTCGATAAAGCCTGGCAAATGGCGAGCTGAACAGGCCGGGGTATACGCGCCGGGGACGGCAAAAATCACAGTTTTACCCGTGGCGAAAATCCCGAATGGCAATGTCGTAAACCGCGCCATTCATTGTGCTTTTAAGACTGATGTCGGGAAGCAAAGCTCCCGGTTGAATAGGCATGTCACAAGGTTCGCTTAGGATGATGTCAAGTCTTGCGTTGACACTAAGATAAGGTCATTTTTCAATTATGGCAGCAAAGAAACCACCCGTGGACTCTGGATATTTGGTTGGTCAATTCCTCGTCGCTATGCCGGCGATGGCCGACCCGCGTTTCGAGCGTAGTGTGATTTATTTGTGTGCCCATTCCGCCGACGGCGCCATGGGCTTGATCGTGAACAAGCCGCTCAAGGACATCAAGCTGCCCGAAATTCTGGACCAGTTGGGCATCGAGCCCAAGACGCCCTGTGACAAGATTCATATTCATCGTGGCGGGCCGGTCGAGACAGCACGGGGCTTCGTGCTGCATTCGGCCGACTATCACCAAGAGGGCGCGACACTGAAGGTCAACTCCGAGATTTGTCTCAGCGCCACCACGGAAATCCTGCGTGCTATCGCCTCGGGCGAGGGCCCGCGCAAAAGCCTGATGGCGCTGGGCTACGCGGGTTGGGGCCGCGGCCAACTGGACGAAGAGATCAAACAAAACGCCTGGCTAAATGTGCCCGGCGATGATGAATTATTGTTCTCGGAAAACTTCGATCAGAAGTGGGAGCGTGTGCTGGCCAAAATTGGCGTTAGCCCGCACCTGCTCTCGGGTGTCGCCGGGCACGCCTGAGAGCGCTACTGCGCCGTCCACCCGCCATCGACTCGAAGGCTAGTCCCCGTCACCAACGCTGATGCAGGCGCGGCCAAAAACAGCACCGCTGCTGCCACGTCTTTGATTTCGCCGATGTGCCCCAGCGGAATGTGATCGAGCACAAAACTTTTAAATTCCGGCTTATCGAGCATCGGTTTGGTCATAGGCGTTTCGATGAACGTCGGCGCCACGGCGTTGACCCGAATACCATGGGGCGCCAACTCAACCGCCATGGCCTTGGTCAGGCCTTCAAGTGCATGCTTGGAGGCGCAATAGACCGTGCGGTTGGGCGAGCCCACGTGCCCCATCTGCGATGACATATTGATGATGCTGCCCTTGATGGCGGCCTTCATCATTTTGGCGGCAACGGCCTGGGCTACAAAAAAAGCTGCGCGTACGTTGATGTCAAAAATTTTATCAAAGTGATCGGCTGACACATCGACAAACGGTTCGGGGATGTTGGTGCCCGCGTTGTTGACGAGAATGTGGATGTCGGGCAAGCCGCCAATCACCTGGCGCATCTGTTCAATGTCGGTCACGTCGCAGATGCAACTGCGCGCCTTGCCGCCGCGCGCGATAATGGCCTTAACCGCAGTATCCAAATCGGGCCCGCCGCGACCAGTCAAAATGACTTCCGCGCCGGCAGTGGCCAGCAGTTCCGCACACCCCAACCCGAGCCCACGCGATGCGCCGGTGATCAGTGCGCGCTGGCCGGTGAGATCGAACAACTTTGCGACAGATGCTGTCATGAGCCCACGTCCTTTGCGGCCTTGGCTTTGTGCGCGGCCAGGGCCATCAACCTACGATCGCGCCAGGCCCGGCGTTGATTGAGCGCGCTGGCTGAAAGCTTTGTCCGCCGTTCGGCCTCGACCTTGTCAATTAATTTCGCGCTCCACGCTTTTGGGCTGCAGCGCGACTGTGCCACGGCATAGTACAGCGGGCCAAGACGGCGGGCGTAATCGGCCACACCGGCTGGCGCGTTCAAATCAATGGTCTCGAAGGGGCCCATGAACGACCAGCGCAACCCCAGCCCGACGGCGACGGTTTTGTCGATATCTTCGGCGCTGGCGTAGCCTTCGTCGAACAACGCCCAGGCCTCATTGAGCAGCGCGCCTTGCAGACGGTTGAGCACGAAGCCTTCGACCTCGCGCCGAACCCGGATGGGCTCTTGGCCCACGGCCTTCATGAAGGCGAAAACTGCATCGACTGTTTTAGCGTCTGTCCAGGGCGCTGGAACTAGCTCGACCAGCGGAACGAGATAGGGCGGATTGACCGGATGGGCGATGAGCATGCGCTGGCGTGTGGTACAGCGTTCGGTGAACGCCGAGGCCGGAATGCCCGATGACGAACTGCCGATGGCCGCAGTGGCAGGAACGAGGCGGTCGAGTGCCCCATAGATTTTGGTTTTGGCCTCAACGGTCTCAAAAACGGATTCTTGAACGTAAGCCGCGTTTAAAACCGCCGCTTCAAGCGTACTGTGAACGGCGATGCGGCTAAGAAGCGCTTCGGGTGATTCGTCGATCAGGTCGAATGATTTGAGATCGCGGACATTCTGCGCGATCAACGCCATGACGCCATCGCGCACCGAGGCGCTATCGTCATAAATGCGAACCGCATGACCCGCACGGGCGAAGACAATCGCCCAACCCGCTCCCACCAGACCCGCGCCAATAACGGCGATAGGTTGTCGACTGCCGCCGGGTAGGTCTGGTGCCATGTTAAATTGGGAACTTTACTCAGCAGCCTTAGCGTTGCCGTATCGGCGCACGCGCAAGTCGGCCTGTTCCTTGTGGCCCCAGAAATTTTCGATGGCACAGAGCCGCGAACAGTACTCGCCTACCAAGGCCGAGGCAGATTCCGTGACTTCTTGATAGGTGCAGGTCTTCATGAACTTGCCCACCCATAATCCGCCGGTGTAACGCGCGGCTCCATTGGTCGGCAGCGTGTGATTGGTTCCAATCACTTTATCGCCATAGGCCACGTTGGTTTGCTTGCCCAAAAACAGCGCGCCGTAATTGCTCATCTTTTGCAAGAAATAGCGCGGGTTCTCGGTCAGCACCTCGACATGCTCCGAGGCAATCCGGTCTGCCTCGGCGACCAGTTCATCGACCGTGTCGCACAGAATCACTTCACCATAGTCGCGCCAGGCTTGGCCCGCGATATCGCCGGTTTGCAGAATCTTGAGCTGGCGTTCGATTTCTTTCATCGTGTCGCGCGCCACGCGTTCGGATGTGGTCAACAACACGGCGGGCGAGGTTGGCCCATGTTCGGCCTGGCCCAGCAAATCGGTGGCGCACATTTCGCCATCGGCGGTGTCATCGGCGATCACCAGAATTTCCGTGGGGCCTGCGAACAGATCAATACCAACACGCCCATAGAGCTGGCGTTTGGCCTCGGCCACATAGGCATTGCCCGGACCCACCAGCATATCGACGGGCTTGATGGTCTCGGTGCCCAGCGCCATGGCGGCCACGGCTTGCACGCCGCCGAGCAGGTAAATTTCATCGGCCCCGGCCATGTGCATGGCGGCAATGGTGGCTGGGTGGGGTTGGCCCTTGGTGGGCGGTGTGCAGGCGATCACCCGCTTGCACCCGGCGACGCGCGCGGTCAGCACACTCATGTGCGCCGAGGCGACCATAGGGTAGCGCCCGCCGGGGATATAGCAACCAACGTTATTCACGGGGATATTCTTGTGACCCAGTTTCACGCCCGGCAGCGTTTCAACTTCGATATCTTTCAGCGCTGTTTTTTGCGCTTCGGCGAAACGGCGGATTTGAGTCTGCGCAAATTTGATGTCGTCGATGGTTTGTTTCGAGCAGGACTTCACGCAAGCTTCGATGTCGGCCTGTGACATTCTGAAGTTGGCGGGCTCGAAGCTGTCGAATTTCTTCGACAGCTCACGCACAGCCGCATCACCGCGCTTGCTCACATCGGCCAGAATGCCGGTGACGATGTCGCGCACCTTGGCTTCATCGGCAGCTTTGGTGTCGGCGGCGGCACCTTTTTTCAAATGGCGGGGCATCGGTTGTCCTTTGCTCACATAACGGTATGAAAGTTTATTTTATTGAAGTTTTTGTTGAATCTCTGACAGCGGGGCAAGTTTGTCGAGCGGGCCGATGGCCGCCATCGTGGGCGTGCCGGCAAAAATCCGCGCCGCCGTGGCGCGAATGGCTGCAGTATCAATCGCCTCGACACGTTCGATCACTTCATCGGTCGTCAGCGGACGGCCATAGACGACCAGTTGACGCGCACGCGCGCTGCACCGGCTTGATGGGCTTTCAAGCGACATCAGCAGGCTCGATTTAATTTGTGCCTTGGCGCGTTTGGTTTCCTCGGGCGTGATGGAACCCGCCGACTTGCGAATTTCTTCGCACAGCACAGGCATTAGCTTTGGCAACTCATCAGGGGCCGTACCTGTGTAGATCGTGAAAAGACCCGTATCGGAGAACGACTGCGTGGAGGAAAACACCGAATAGGCCAGGCCGCGCTTTTCGCGGATCTCTTGAAAGAGCCGCGAGGACATCCCCTCGCCCATCAATACCGACAACGCCGAGATATTGTAAAAATCCAGATCATCGTAGGCCACGCCTGGAAAACCCAGCACCAGGTGCACCTGTTCAAGCTCGCGCGCTTCGCGGTGTTCTCCGCCTGCATACTTGCTTGAGACCGAACTGATTTTGGCTTTAGGCTTGTAGCTGCAAAAGCAGCGTTCGACATCGGCGACAAACCGGTCGTGTTGAATGTTGCCCGAGGCAGCCAGGATCGTATGTTCGGCGGCATAGTGTTCGTTGAGATAAGACTTTAAGCGTTGTGAGGTCACCGAGCGCACAAGCTCTTCCGAGCCCAACACCGGCCAGCCCATGGGTTGATCGGGATAGGCCTTGGCCTGGAATTTATCGAAAATGATGTCGTCGGGGGTATCGTTGACCTGCGAAATCTCCTGCACAATGACGTGCTTCTCGCGCTCTAGCTCCTCGGCATCCATGGTGGAGTTGAGCAGAATATCGGCGATGATATCTACCGCCAGTGTTGTGTCTTCTTTCAGCACCTTGGCAAAATAAGCGGTGTGATCGCGGCTGGTATAGGCATTGAGGTGCCCGCCGACATTATCCATGTCCTCGGCGATTTGCTGTGCGCTGCGCCTGGCGGTGCCCTTGAACGCCATGTGCTCCAGCAGGTGAGAAATCCCGTTGACCTCAGCGGTCTCATTGCGTGTCCCGGCATTGACCCACGCACCCAGCGCAACTGTTTCCACCGACTCCATGCGGTCGGTAATGATGCGTAGGCCATTCGACAGCGTGCTGACTTGGACAGACATGAATTCCCGATGCTTATATGCGGCGTGCGCGTTCGCGCACAAAACGTTTGACCTGATCTAGGTCGTTGGGAAGCTGTGTAAAGCGCTCGGTCTTATCAAATAGCCCCGCCATGTGCGCTGGCAACGCAGGCCGCAGGCCGATGGCCGCGTGAACGGCATCGGGGAACTTAGCCGGATGGGCCGTGGCCATGGCGATCATTGGCGTGCCGGGCGCCAGCTGAACGCCGCGCGCGGCATGAATACCCACCGCAGTATGCGGGTCAACGATCTGCCCTGTCGCTGTATGAATTTCGCCGATCACCTTCTTGGTGCCTTCGTCGTCGAGCCGCGCGCCCGAGAACATGGCCAGAATCCGCTCATGGACCTTGGCATCGACGGCATACTGGCCGCTTTGCTTGAAGCGATCCATCATGCCCGACACCGCCTTGCCATCGCGGCCATAGGCATCGAACAAAAGGCGCTCGAAGTTCGACGAGATTTGAATATCCATCGACGGGCTAAGCGATGGCGCCACCGCGGTGGCCGTCATGGACCTGGTTTCGAAATAGCGGGTCAGGATATCGTTGCGGTTAGAGCCCACGACGAATTTCACGATGGGCAGGCCCATTTGCTTGGCGACGTAGCCTGCAAAAACATTGCCGAAGTTTCCGGTCGGCACGGAGAATGCGACCTGGCGCTGCGGCGCGCCCAGACGCAGCGCGGCCCAGGCGTAGTACACCACCTGTCCCATGATGCGCGCCCAATTGATGGAATTCACCGCCGACAGATTAAGCTCGGTGCGCATGCGCTCATCGGCAAACATCTCTTTGACGAGATTTTGACAATCGTCGAAGGTTCCGGCGATGGCGATGTTATGAACATTGGCCGATTGGACCGTCGTCATTTGGCGGCGCTGCACATCCGAGACGCGTCCTGCCGGATGCATAATAAAAATATCAACTGCGTCGCGATCCTTGCAGGCTTCAATGGCCGCCGAGCCGGTATCACCTGAGGTAGCGCCAACCACGGTAATGCGGCTGCCACGGGCTTTGAGAACACGATCGAACAGCAAGCCGACCAGTTGCAAAGCATAGTCTTTGAAGGCCAGGGTCGGACCATGAAACAGTTCGAGCAGCCAAAGATTAGTGTCGAGTTGAACGAGCGGTGCAATGGCTTTGTGACTGAAGGATGCGAAAGCCTGCCGGGTAATGGCCGCGATATCGCGTTCGATCACCGAACCGCGCACATAAGGCGCGATCACGCGGGCGGCGAGCGCGGCATAATCAAGACGCGCGCCATCCGCCCACTCGGCCGCTGAAAAAGTTGGCCAGGTGCTAGGCACATAAAGCCCGCCATCGTCGGCCAGACCCGCCAACAGAACGTCGTCGAATCCGAGCTCTGGCGCCCGGCCTCGGGTGCTCTGATAACGCACCGTTTCTCCTTATGATTCAATGGCTTGGGCGATCTGGCCCGATCCGCGAAACGCGGATAGTAAGTTTCAAAGCACCCAGGAGCAAGCGTGTTGCGGTACGCAGTTAGCTGCCGATTTGGCCGAGGTCGGTGATGAATGAGGTGAAAATTTGCCCCACCGCACCCGAGAACCCAGCAACAGCCGCATCTACCTGGCCGCCGGAAGCTGACAGCTCAGCTGTATAGGTCTTGAGCAAGGCCATTTGGTTGCCTGCGACCTTGCGCACGCCCAATTCGACTTCCATGACCGAGCGCGATCCGCCCGACGTCACATCGTGCTCGAGCTTACGGATCGTGCCGGAAATTTCGTAATCGCGATTGAGCCGCATTTCGGGGTTCACAATCGTGTCAAAAGCGCGGGCGGAGCGCAGCGCATCGATCAGCGCGCGCTGTAGCATCGCCGCCGGAGTATCGGCCCAGAAATGATAGCTGTATTGGCGCAATTCTGCCGCCCCAGAGCGGTAAAGGATCGCACGTTCATTGATGATTCCCTCGCCACGCAACGGCGCAACTTCGGCGATGCCCTTGATGGGCCCACCCGCTCGGGTTGGCGGAGCACTGCGCGGCTCTAGGCGGTAGAACGTGTCGGTAGGCACGGGCGCGGATGAGCAGGAGGCTACCAGACCCGTGGCGGTCAGACTGGTGACAAACGTGCGGCGCGTTGAGGTAATCATGAGCGCCCTCTATTTCCCGGTCTTGGCTTGGTCGGATTGCGGCGAACCCGACACCAACAACCCAGGATTCTCGCGGATCGCGCGGCTGAACTCGGCCAAGTTGCGCGTCGTGGCCTCTGTGTTATGCGAGATGTCATCGATATAGCGCGCAATCGTATCGAGCGTGTAGCGCAGGCTGCGAAAAGACTCATCCACATTGCCAGCATTGTCTTGAACAACACGGTTGATGTTTTGCATAGACGCCACGAGTAGTTCGCGGGTCTCGCCCAGATCGCCAGAGATTCCAGCTAGGTTGGCCGATGTCTTGTCGAGGTTGGCGATAATGGCGTCGATACGTTGCACGTTTTCGGGCTTGAGAATGCCCGTCTCGACGGATTGCGATGTACGCTTCAGGCTTGATGAAATCGCCGGGACATCGCGCGCCAATTCTTCGGATATCTTGTTCAGATTGCCCAAGATGGCCGGCACATTGTCTTGGGTCATCTTATCCAAATCGCGGATGTAGGCGTTCAAGCTGGCCAGCAATGGCTTGATTGAGTCCGCGCTGATTTCGCCAAACTCCGAGCCAATCTCGGAAAGTGCTGCGAAGAAATTCGAGGCCGAAGCGCCATTGACCAAAGCCCCTGGCTTGAGTGCCGTGGCGCTTTTACCGCCATCAATGTCGATGGTCAGCGCCGAGAGCAAACTGCCCACTGAAGCGCGCGCAACGCTGTCTTCAGGAATCTTCCAGCCTTCTTTGACGGCGAAGTTAACGCGGAACGAAACGGTCTGCCCATCAAACTTGGGCTCGATACTCTCGACTTGGCCAATTTGATAACCCTCGTAGAGGACTTGCGTACCGAACTTCAAACCGTTCACATTGTCGTAGAGGGTGTAATAGTCGTCGGTGGCGGCGGTTCGTCCTGCGAGGATCGAGACGACGACAAGGAACATCGCCAGAACGACGGCAACAAAGCTGCCGACGACGACGTAATTCATGCGGCTATCTTGCATGGTCCCTACGATCCCCTAACCTAGCGTCCCTCAACTCTAACTCATAACCCCATTGACATAAGCCTTACTGATTTACCGCCGTAAGCCAGCGTAGATATTCGTCTGGATCCAATATTTCTGGCTCGGCCCGGCGATTCAATAGGTTTTGAATGTGTTCGTTCGGCGAATGACGCACTTCATCAACCGTGCCGATGGTCAGGATATGGCCCTTATCTAGCACACAAATCCGGTCAGCAATTTTAAAGGCGCTTTCAAGCTCGTGCGTGACCACCACGATCGACATGTCCATGGCCTCGCGCAAGGTCAGGATCAAATCGTCAATGGCCGAGGACACGACCGGGTCAAGGCCCGCTGATGGTTCGTCACAAAACAAAATACGCGGGTCCATCACGATGGCGCGTGCCAAGGCAGCGCGCTTGATCATGCCGCCCGACAGTTCAGCAGGCATGAGGTTCTCAAAACCGGCGAGACTGACAACCTGCATTTTCATGCGCGCCATGATGCGCATAGTGTTGCGGTCTAGCCGGGTGTGCTCTTTCAAGGGCAGCATGATGTTCTCAAGCACGTTCAGCGAACTGAACAACGCCCCGCCTTGAAACGCCACGCCCATTTTCTGCCGCAACTTGGTGCGCTCGATATCGGTAATTGCGTTCAGATCTTGGCCCAGAATGCGGATGGAGCCTGAGGTTGGGCGCAACAAACCAAGCAGCGCGTTCAACAACGTGCTCTTACCCGAGCCCGACCCGCCCATGATGACCATGATCTCGCCTTGGCGGACCTCGATATTGATGCCGTGCAAAATCTCGCGCTTGCCATAGTGAGTGACAAGATCGCGAATTTCGATCATCGGCGATGCCGTCGCGAGATCTGCCGCGGAGGGCCTATAGCGAGACGATGTTTCGGCGGCGGCGTGGGTCATGATCGTGTCGCGAGAAATGCGAAAATCATGTCGGTGACGATAATGGCGCAAATCGACAACACCACCGAGCGGGTGGTCATTTTGCCCACCCCTTCAGCACTACCCGACACCATGGCGCCGTTGATAACGCCCACCAGCGTGATCAGAACACCGAACAATGTGCTTTTGCCAAGGCCGTGCATCACGTCGCCGACCCTGACAACTTCGGTGAGCCGGTCAATATACGCGCCCGCGCTCATGCCAAGATCAAGCGAGATGTACCAGCCCGCGCCTGTCAGCATAACAATGCTGGACCAGAATGTCAGTATCGGCACCATCACCACCATGGCGATCAGAGCTGGCGCGACAATGAAGCGGACTGGGTTAATTCCCATCACAGAAAGGGCGTCGATTTCTTGACTGATGCGCATGGTGCCGATGCGCGCAGCCAGCGATGAGCCGGTCCGCCCGGCAACTAGAATGCCGGTAATAAGCGGGCCAAACTCACGCACCACCGACATGCCCACGCCAAGCACCACCTGCTCTTCGGCGCCAAAAATCCGCAACGAGTAAATGCCTTGAATGGCTAGCATCATGCCGATGGTCACCGACATCAAGGTGATGATCGGTACCGCCATGATGCCAACTTCCATGCAACGCTCGAATGTGGCCTCAAGGCGCACCGGCTGGGCGCGGCGGGGGCCCGCCACAATCCAGAACATGACTTGCGCCAGCAGAACCGCGCCAAGCCCAAACTCGGCCATGCCGGCGGCGGCCGACCGGCCTAAGCGCTCCATACGGTCGCCGAGCCCGTCTAACATGGGACTAGCCTTGCGCGGCCGTGGCCGCGGTCACATCGGCGTGGATCGTAAAGACTTTATCGAGACGCGCGAGACTGAGCACACGCATGGCGGCGGGCGAAACGCTGGCGAGCGCAAAATAAGAACTCCTTTTGCGTGAAACCTGAAAGGCCTCGACTAAACTCGCCACACCCGAAGAGTCGATGTAGGACACGGCACCAAGGTCAACCACCAGACGCTTATTTTTATCAAGGCATTCCAACAAACGTTGGCGCACCGTCGGCGAGGACTGCAAGTCCACGTCACCGGTTAAGGCAACCACGGCGGTGCCGTTTACATCACGAACTTCAAAGGTCATGTCTGTCTCCCCGCCTCAGTTTACCTTGGGTGCCAACCGTTTGGTCAATTTAAATAAATTGCCGACCCCGGGTGGCGGCGGCAAAAATCGGGCGTCATCGGTCACCGACTTGATCAGATGAACCCCCAAACCGCCAGGCCTTACATCATTAAGGTCGCGCGACCTGATTGGGGAGGGATCCACCGGCTCGGCAAAGTCCATCAGCAAGACCGAGAGCGAATCGCCCTCCTTAACGAAATCAACGACGATATCGCCCGCATCATCGCGGCCCCCATAAGCGTGCCGGATGATATTTTGGCAGGCCTCATCTACGGCCATCACTAGGTCTAAGGTCCATTCCGGGCCACAGCCACAATAGGCCGATGCTTGCTCGGTGGCCTGGCGAACCATCTTCAAACGGTCGGCTCGGGCTGGAACCCGCAGACGCAACACCACCCCCGCCGCTACCGATAGATCTACAACCGCAGGTGGCTTGGTTTCGGTTGTCCTGACGCCATTATCCTCGACGATAATCAACGTCAGATCGTCTCTGAGGGGTTTGCCTGGCAATTTCACTGCTCCCGCAATGTTTTTGATCCTCAGATCGAGGGTTTCTTCCGAGTGATCACGGATCAGCGCCCGGACACCGTCGATACCCAGCATCCCCCCACCGAAGGTGGTTGCTTCGGTTAGCCCATCGGTAAAGACGTAGAGCGTGCCGCCCTTGAGGTCGAGGTCCACGACAGGAAACCCTTCCGGCCCAGCAATACCGGCGGCGATGCCCAAGGGTGGCGCATCGGCTGGAATCTCCAGGAAGGATTCGCGCGTCAAATTAAACAACAGCGGCGGTTCGTGGCCCGCATTGGTGAGTCTGGCAATCCCCGTCGAGGGATCGAAGATTCCGCCCACCATTGTTACGAACATGCCATGCGAATTGGTTTCGCACAGTTCGTTGTTGATGGCGTTCAGCAATTGGCCGGGATGCTCGGCGCTTTTGGCCAAGCAGCGGAACAGGCTGGAGGTCTTGGCCATCAACAGCGCCGCATTCATGCCCTTGCCCGAGACGTCGGCGATGTTGAACCAAATGCGGCCATCGGGCATGGGCATGATGTCGTAGAAATCACCCGAGACCGCGCGCGCGGGCACGTTGATTCCATGAATTGGGAATTCCTTGGCCGAGGGCTGCGGTAACAGATCGCGCTGAATCTCGGCGGCGAGTTCCAGCTCATGTCGCTCGCGTTCCTGTTCCACAAGCTTTTCGGTTAAGCGTAAGTTGCGGATCGCCAGGGCGGCAGCCCGCGACAGTGTATGCAACAGCGACAAATCATCCGCCGAGAACAGCCCATCACCGGCAATCTTGTTGATCACTTCAATGGCGCCAAGCCGCTCACGGCCCACCGACAATGGCGCGACAAGGATCGATTTGGTTGTAAAGCCGGTTTTGGCATCGACCACGGCGCCAAAGTCAGCATCGTTGCGCACATCACGCACGATTTGCGCTTCTTGGCGCTGAACCGCGCGCCCGACAATGCCGGAGGTCGCAGCCAAGCGCAGGCCCGTGATATCGACAGGTCCAAAACACGCCGTGCACACCATGGCTTGGCCCTGGTCGTCGAGCATGAACAGCGATGAGGCCTCGGCGCCGACGTATTTGGCGATCCGTTCCAAAGCCGACTTGGCGACGGCATCGAAGCTATTCGAGGCCGAAAAGACCAACATCATCTCGGCAATCAAGCTGAGATGGTCCTTCACCTCGGCCGCAGAAAGCGGTGGTGGCTGGCTGGGTAGCGCTGCAACAAGGGCAGGAGGCGCGGTCATGTATTCGACTATGCCGGTTTCCATCCACGCCGTAAATTAGCGCAGTTTCTTAAGCTTTATTGCGCCTTGCCAGATGAGGAACTGTAGCTTACCCAGCCGCCATGGCCGATTTGGACCCCAAAGCCACTGCAGGATCTGCTGGTGCGGCAGCACCGGCTGAAAACTCAGCGCCCGCGGCAAAACCCATCAAGCTTCGGCATTATATCGAGGCCGGATTGGTGCATGCCTTGATGTTCGCCTTACGCCGCATGAGCTTGCCCATAGCCTCGGGCTTTGGCGGATGGCTCAGCCGGACCTTGGGGCCTGTTTCGCGGCCGTGGCGTATCGCCAAAAAAAACATCTCCCGTGCCTTCCCGGATTTAAGCGCCAATGAACGCCGGCGTGTTGTGCGTGATGCGTTCGATAACTTTGGCCGGGTCATGGCCGAGTACGCCATCATTCCACGGCTTTGGCGCAGCCGGTGGGACAACATCATCGACGTGCAGGGCAAGGATGGCCTGCAATGGGCGGTGCTGGCCAATAAACCCGCGATTGTATTCACCGCGCACATCGGCAATTGGGAACTCATTCCCATGGCGCTCGCCTCTTACGGTAAGCCCGCGATGCTCGTGTACCGCGCACCAAACAATCCGCTTGTCGATACCATTATTGCCCGAGTCCGCGAGCGTTATGCTGCGGCCCTTGCGCCCAAAGGTGCCGATGGTTTGCGTAGCATCGTCGAACATATTCAAGCCGGTGGTACGGTATTCATGGTGGTCGATCAAAAAACTAACACTGGGCCCGAGATTCCTTTCTTTGGGCGTGGAGCGCGCACTGGCAAGGCAATTGCGCGCATTGCCATGAAGCATGGATGTAAACTCATTCCGGCCCATTCCGAACGGGTTGGCCGCGCACAGTTCCGCATCACTTTCGAACAACCGTGGAGCGTGGAGGGTAATGCTTCCGATGCGCAGCACGTCAATAACGCTCTGATCCGTATTAACGCGAAAATTGAAGAATGGGTCCGCGCCGCCCCAGGCCAATGGATGTGGATGCACAAGCGATGGCCGGATTAAAAGTATCAGCCGTCGAACGGCCCTGCCCGCTGTGCGCCAGTGCTGACTACACGGTTGTTGGCCTGCACGACCGCAACGGCGATGACTTAAGAACGGTGATGTGCCGCGCGTGCGGCCATGTATTCACCAACCCCGCACCCAGCGAAGCCGACTTAAATTCATATTACTCCGAACGCTATCGCAGCGAATACAAGGGCGTCGTCACGCCCAAACGCAAGCATGTGTTGCGGGCGGGCCTGCGCGCCATGGAACGGCTGCAGCGACTTCGCAATAGGTGTAAGTCGCCAACCATGGTGTTAGATGTTGGCGCAGGTGGGGGCGAGTTTGCGTATTTATTGAGGTCCGCTGGCTATGACATCACGGGCATTGAACCCAATGCGGGCTATGCGGAGTTTGGCAAAACCTCCTACGACCTGAACATCTTACCCACCACCTTAGAATTAGTGACATTCCCGCCAGCGCATTTCGACGCCATCGCGATTCATCATGTGTTGGAGCATTTGCCCGAACCACGCGTTAGTTTAGAGCAATTGCACAGATGGCTAAAACCAAACGGGCTTTTGGTGGTGGAGGTTCCCAACATATTGTCGCGGTTCCACGCGCCACATCGGCGGTTTCATGCCGCCCACTTGCATTCGTTTAATCTCGCGGGCCTGACTGATCTGTTGCTTGCTACAGGCTTTGCCATCGACGATGCGATGATCATGCCGGGCACGGCACATTTGAATGTGATCGCACACAAATCAGGTGGAAACGTGGCATTGGCCAAATTCCGAAATGCAACTGCCGAAGTTAACGCACATCTCGAACGGCATACAGAGCTGTCACATATATTGTCTGGAATGGCCCTATCGCGACTGTGGGGAAATGCTAAACGACCTTTGCGCGAGTGGTGGCAACTGCAAGCACTTGGAAATCCTAAAAACGCGCGCGATATTCTTGATGCTCAATACCGTTGCGTTCTGAAAACCAACTCATGACTGCTAAAACATCCCGCCGCTCTCTGTTACTCGCCGCCAGCGCTTACCCCATCACGAGCGGCAAAGCCACAGCTGCAAGCAACGCTGAAGTTATTGTTATTGGTGCAGGCCTGGCCGGACTGAATGCCGCGCAAACCCTTGAGGAGGCCGGGCTCAACGTCACCGTGCTCGAAGCCAACAACCGCGTTGGCGGGCGCGTGCGCACACTGCTCGACAAGCCCGAGACACCCGAAAGTGGCGGCTCGGAAGTGGGGCCGCTTTACGCGCGCGTGATCGACCAAGCCCAGCGCTTTGGTCTTGAACTTCGGCCTTGGCAAATCGAGAAACTCGACTTCGCGCTTAACGTTGGCGGCACGCTCATGGCCGCAAAGGACTGGCCAACCTCACCCAAGAACACATTGCCCGATGCCTTGCGCAAAATTCCGCCCATGGCGCTGAACACAGCTTTTCTGCCAAAGGACAGCGGTCTGAAAGAGCTCGACAGCTGGTTGGACGAGGCCCGTGGCGTAGCCGATCCTTCAATGCTTAATTTTTATAAATCCAAGGGCGCGGACGAAACCGCACTGCGCATCCTCGCGCTGACATGCCAGGCAGACTCATTGAATGATGAGTCGTTCCTCTGGAACATGCGTGGCCAAAAAATACAAGACTGGGGCCGCAGCCATGGGCCGTTCAATCACATCGTCGGGGGCATGAGCAAATTGCCTATGGCCATGGCGGGCGGGCTGAAAAAAGAAGTGATCTTTAATTCACCCGTCGAGGCCATGGCTAGCACACGTAATAGTGTGAGTGTGACGTGCCAGGATGGGCGGCAATTCAGCGCAAAGTTTTGTATCTGCACGACACCGGCCACGATCTTGCGCAAGCTCAAGCTCGATCCTGTATTGCCAAAGTTACAAGCCGAGGCGGTGAAAACGATTCCTTACGGCCAATCCACCAGCATTTTCTTCGCGATCAAGGAACGGTTTTGGGAGAAAGACGGGTTGGGCTCGGCGCTCTGGACCGATGGCGCGGCCGGGCGGGCCTACAACTGGCTCATCCCCAATGGCAATTATCTTTGGATGTACCTGACCGGTGCGGCGAACTTGGCGGTACGTAACGCAACCGATGCGGAAATCATCCGGTATGCAACGGCTGAACTGAACAAAGCACGCCCACGCACCAAGGGCCGTATCGAACCCATCGCGGTTGTCAATTGGTCGGCGAATCCGTGGTCGCGCGGCACGTTTGCTTATCGCGGGCCGGGACAAATCGCGAAGTACGGCAATATCGCTGCCACGCCTCATGGCCGGATTCACTTCGCGGGCGAACACACCGCTTTTCTACAAAGTGGTTTGGAAGGCGCCATGGAATCGGGTGAACGCGCCGCCATGGAAATTTTGCAGCGAGTCTAAGGTACAGCCAGTGTGATTTTGTGATACTCGGGCACGCGATTGAGGATTTCGATCTCTTTGACTCTAGGGCCCACGCCGAAAAAATCTTTCAAGTCCAGCAAGAACAATGCTGGCGCCGCGTCATGGTAAGCACGGCCCAAGTCTTTCAGCATGAGCTCGCGGTTAGCCAAATCCATCTCCTCGCCGACCGTTTGCAGCCGGTCGGAAAGTGCTTTGTCACAAAAAAATGCATCTGGCCTGAGGCAAGAATAAATTTCCATGGGCCGGGAGACATCATTGTAGGGCCCTGAGTTCCACGATAACGAAAACGCGTCGGTCGAATCCTCCCACGTATGCGTGAGATACTTGGTCATCCAACTCGGAAAGGGCATGGTGCGCAACTCGACCGCAATACCAACCTTGGCCAACATGCTGGCGGCGGTTTGATAGACAGCCGCATCGCCAGGCGTGCGGTCGACAATCACATCGACTTTCAGCGGAAAGCCCCTCTCGTATCCGGCCGCCTTGAGCAAGGCTTTGGCTTTCTCTATGACATAGGGATAAGGCTCAATCGACGGATCGTAGCCCACGGCACCCTTGGCAGCGGGCTGGCCCGCCGGAGCCGTCAGGCCACGCAGCAGGGCATCGTTGAGCATGGTTTTGTCCACCGCATAGTTGATAGCTTGGCGAACGCGGACGTCCTTGAGCGGAGTGTTGGCCTTGTCGGCGACCCGGAAGGCCCAGGCACTGATCGAGGCAGATGAGCCCGACACGACGCGGCCGCCCGAGACCTCGACGGTATCGATATCGTCGACGTTGATATTTCCGGCGATGTCGATTTGGCCCGATTGTAAGGCCTGAAGCCGTGCTGCGTTATCGGGCAAATTGGCAATCACCAACCGGTCAATCACCGGTGCCCGCCATGACCCCTTAAAGGCCTCAAGGATTAGCCGACTCGTCCCCTCGCCCCAATCCTTCATGGCGTAGGAACCTGTGGTCGCGGGCGTCTTGGCAAATCCCTCTGGGCCAAGCGTGGTCCAAGCCTTCGGCGCGACCATCATCACGCCAGACAAGCGCCGCGGCAGGATGGCGTCGGGCCGCTCGGTGCGGAACACGACCGAGAGATCGTTTTCCTTTTCCACGGAAAGCACATAGCGCACTTCGTTGCCGATGATGGACCGCCTTCCCTCTGGTATACGCAACCATGCAAAAGCGGTCACGATGGCATCGGCAGTGAAGGGCTCGCCGTTGCTGAAAGTCACGTTCGGACGCAACTTGAATCGCCAGGCGCGTGGCTCGATATTTTCCCACGACAACGCCAATGCCGGCACGAGTTCGCCACGCGCGTCGACTTGGGTGAGCGCGTCGAACATCGCAAACCAGACGTACATGGCGGGCGATCCATTGGCCATGTAGGGATTGCCGAAACTCACGGGCACGCCCTTTGAGCCATAGCGCAGTTCGGATGCCCCAGCAGAAGTCGCCAGCGTGGCGGCAAGACAAAGCGCTACGACAAAACGGCTGATCTGGAGCATTGGAGAACCGTCCAGCGGATGTAATGGCCTGTGACGTTGTATCTTGCCCTTCTTATGAGGCAAGAGCATGGCTATGAATGTCCTCATTTTCGGCGCAACGCGTCATACCGGGCTTGAAACTGCGCGCCTGTTGCGCGAACGGGGCGACATGGTCACAGCCATAGTACGCTCGGGTGCGGATACCAGTGGGCTTGAATCAATTGGCGCGACACTGCTGCCAGGCGATGCCTTCGATAAGCAGAGTTTAACCGCGGCCCTCAAAGGGCGAACCTTCGACGCTACCGTGTGCAGCCTGGGCAACACAGCCAGCGCACCGGACAAGGTCGACCATCTCGGCGTAGCGAACGTGATCGAGGCCTGCAAAGCCAACGGTATCAAGCGCTTTTTATTGGTGAGTTCTATTGGTGCCGGTAACAGCCGCCCGGCCTTGTCGCCTCAAGCCGAGCGATTCCTTGGCCCCGTGTGTGCGCTCAAAACACTGGGCGAAAATCATTTGATGGCGAGCGGGCTGGATTACACGACTATCCGCCCCGGCGGCTTAGGGCGCGGGCCAGCCACGGGGCGGGGCATCTTGACCGAGGATCCAACCATCAGCGGCGGCATTCAGCGCGCCGAAGTGGCGCGCCTGATCGTTGCGTGTTTAGACGACGCGAAAACAGTCGGGAAAATTTTTTCAGCGGTAGAACGTTAGCTCATTCTTCCGGTGCGACGGTCAACGAAAGTCCGTCCAGCGGATCGGTGACCTTGATCTGGCATGAGAGACGGGAGTTGGCCGCTTTATAGGCCTCGGTCTCTTCCACCAATTCTTGCTCGTCGTCCGAGCGTTTGGGAAGCTTCGCTACCCAGGCGTCATCAACGAACACATGGCAGGTGGCGCACGAACAGCAGCCGCCGCAAATGGCTTCCACGTCCATATTATGATCGCGCAGGATTTCCATGAGGGTCTGGCCGGATTTACCCTGAATGGTGTGTTTTTGTCCGGCGCGGTTGACAACGTGAATAGCAGGCATGATGTATCCGAAAGCGAGGCTAATGGGCGCCCGCTCGTATCGCACGCGCTATGGACGGGCAAGAGAATTTAAAGCACACACAGGGTCGTCCGCTTGGCGGACGCACCCGGTAGGATGGGTCGTTGCCGGAATGACCACGCCGCAAGATGATACGACCCGTTTGTTTGACACAACGATTTGGAACAGCCGCCCGCGATGCCCCCCGTATTACCACCGACCTATGACCGCGTTGGACGCCACGGTGCTTCGCCTGACGTGTCGCACGATGAAACGGCGCGGTTTAATTTTCTCACCAATCTGAATGTTTTTCTGGGCCAGCGGGTCTTTCCTGGCACCAAGCTTGCCTATGAAAAGCGCGTGCGGCCCAAGCAGATTCAAGACCGCCAATGCGAGTTCGCTTCTCAACGCGAGATTCGCCAAGCAATGCGCGCTGAGCCTATCTATCAATCCTGGGCGGCCTTGCGCCGCACCACAATGGAAATGCGCCAGCAAGCCGGTCGTCACATCGTCTTGCGCCAACTTGATCGGCTCAACGCGCGTGTCCAACAACACAATGCGGGCAAGAACACGCTGCAATTAGATGCCAATGTAAAAATTCCCCACTACATTTCCCAGGTCGATAATCACTGGATGCCCGGCAGCTACTACACCGAGGTTACGCCAGGCGATGCCGGTGCGGGGGCCAGCTACGACGCAGGCGTGTTTGTCACCACCGCGGGATCCATGAGCGCCTATGGCGATGGGGGCGGGCGCTCCATTGTCAATTTCGTCAAAGAACGCTTTCCAACGTTTCAACCCAAACGGATTCTTGATTTAGGCGCAGGCATTGGCGTCAACACGCTGCCCATCGCCGCGGCCTTTCCCGATGCCGAGATTATCGCCGTCGATGTGGCCGCACCGGTCTTACGCTATGGGCACGCCCGCGCGCAGAGCATGGGCTACACCAATATTCAATTCGTTCAAGCCGATGCCGATGATTTGAAGTTTGCCCCAGGCAGTTTTGATTGGGTGCAAACCACGATGGTGCTGCATGAAACCTGCGAGCAGACCGTGCGCACCATCTTCCGCCGCGCCCATGACTTGCTTACACCGGGCGGGTTGATGTTGCATGTGGAGCAACCCAACTTCGCCCCCGATACTCCGCTGTGGGACCGCTTCACGCGCGATTGGGATTCCTGGTACAACAACGAACCCTTCTGGGCGAAGTTTCACACCATGGATGTATTCGAGCTGATGACCACCGCCGGTTTTTCACGCGACGCACAGTTTGAGGCCCGCAGCGAAGCCGACATTGAGCCTGGGCGATATCAACCCTGGGCTTCGACATTGTCTCGCCATAAACCCGAGCTGAACAAGGCTGGTGCTGCCAATGATGGTGCACGCAAGGGCGAGCACTGGTATTTGTTCGGCGCAACCAAGAGTAACGTTCCATGACCAACCTCGACGTCAACACGCTGGCCAATGCCAAAGCCAAAGGCAAGCGCCCTTACTTCTTCGACGACCCGGCCGTGGAGCGCGTGTTGTCCATCACCATGGCGGTCGCAACCGAAGTGGCGGTGCTGCGCGAACGCATGGATACGATCGAACGCCTAATGGAATCGGGCCAACCGGTCACGAAGGCCGCTATCGACGCCTTCAAGCCCGACGACAACGCCGCCCGTGAACGCCAGGAATGGCATGCGGCCTATGTGGCGCGAATCTTACGTATTGTGCAGCAGGAACTTCAGGCACTGGAAAACGACGCGCTGAACGTGAGTTCGCAAGACCTCGCCGACCGGCAACTCGCCGACTAGGCCGTGGGTGCGGCAAGCTTGCGCCGCAGCCGATAGGCAATCCCTAAGCAAATGGCCAAGCCGCCGATGCCCGCCATAAACGGTGCTGTGATGGCGATGTGGGCATACAGCGTGCCCGCAAACATCGGCCCGACAAAACGGCCCAAGCTAGCCGAGGACTGATTGATACCCAGCACTGAGCCACGCTCGTCGGGCCCCGCCAACTTCGAAGCCACGGTTGACGGGGTATTCGAAAACACCGCCGTGCCGAAAGAATTCAGGGTCGTGCCAACAATCAAAAACGCGGCGTGGTCGGCCACGACAAAGCAAGCCAGCCCACAGGCGTAAGACAATATTCCGCTGATCAAAATTGTGGTGTCGCCGAAGCGCCGCGACAAGACACCCATGGCCGCACCCTGCAACACGACGATCACAGCGCCTGTGTACGCAAACAAAAACCCGAGCTCGCGCGAATCCAAGCTGAAATGATCGTGCGCCCACAGGGCCACTGTTGATTCCCTTAGTGCTGCCGACGTTGCCAACAGGAAATTCAACACCACGACAAGCAGCAGATTAGGATTGCCAGCGATGGCATCAAAGCGGCCAAAGGGGTTGAGCGAGATTTTTTTCTTTGGTTCGTTTGCCAGCGGCTTTCTCGACTCTTTTAAAAATACGAGCGTGGTGAGAAACGCCAAGCCCGATAAGCCTGCCGCGGCAAAGGCTGGGCGTGCAAAATTGGCTGTGAGGGCCGTATCGCCGCCCGCCAAAAATCCGCCAATGACGGGCCCTAAGACAAGGCCAAGGCCAAAGGCCGCGCCGATTTTACCCAAACCATCGGAGCGATTTTCCGGAGTCGTGATGTCGCTGACATAGGCATAAGCCGCCGACAAGTTACCCGCGCACAGGCCGCCCACGATACGCGAAAGCACAAGCATCCACACCGAGTCCGCCAAACCCAGCAAGACAAAGCCAATGCCGCCGCCGATCACCGTGACCAGCAACACCGGCTTGCGGCCACGGGCGTCGCTAATACGGCCCCAGAGGGGCGCGGCCAGAAACTGGCAAAGCGCATACAGCGCCATGATCATGGTGATGTAATCGGGAGTAACACCAAGCCTGAGGGCATAGAACGGGATGAGCGGTGCAAGCAAACTGGTGCCCAGCATGCCGACAAAGACGATCAGGAAAATTGAAAACATGCGTGGCGTATTTGAATTTATTGATTGGTTGGGCGCTGTTAGCCGATGGCCAATAACATGGTGGTCAATTCCTTGGGCGCGGTGATCATGGCGTCGTGGCCTGTATCGAGCGTCAGCCAGGTCCACTCAGGTTTGCCTTTGATGGTGGGCTCGATCGGATCGGGCTGGCTCATGTCACGGCGCTTCAAACAGCGGATATAGGTTTTGGGCAAGCCCGCTGGCCCGCCGTTTTTGTAATGAACCGTTTCCATCAGCGTGGTGAGCGGGTGATTGGTCAGCCGCCGCTTCACCCAGGCTGCGAGTGGATGATCGGCGGGTACACCAAAGAAATCGAGCCCGGGCGGTTCTTGCAGATAACCCTCGATGGCCGTCTTGGCCCGCTCCTCGCCCACGGCTTGAGGAATAAAGGGCTTGCCATCCTGCGCCAACACGGCGTCCAGAAACACCAAATGGCGAATTTTGCTTTTAATGCGGTCGGCGACGAGGGGAATGACATGGCCCGCGTAGCTGTGGCCCACCAGAACCACGTCGCTCAATTCCTCCCACTCAAACACGTTCACCACATCGGTGACGTGTGTCGAGAGATTCACCGACTTATTCATCAGATGCACACGCTCACCTAAGCCCGTCAACGTCGGCACAAAAACCGTATGCCCCGCCGCGCGCAACCCAGCCGCGATGTCGCGCCAGCACCAACCGCCGTGCCAAGCACCATGCACCAACACATATGTCTTGGATTTCCCCGCGCTGTCTTGGGCCTGAGCCGTTCCCGCCATGGTCGCTACCCCTGCTGCCAACATTAAATCGCGACGTTTCATTTTGTGCGCCCTCTCAACTCGTCATTGAATCGGTTCGTTCTCATGTGAAATTCGGTTCTCAACATAAGCGAACAATGACCGCCCTAGTTATATGACCTTTTATCTTGACCGGCTATAGAACCCGCCCCACCTTGGCGGTGTCAAAAATCCTTTTCAGGACACGCCCATGCCCAGCACCGAAGCGCCCACGATGGTGCGCCACGACGGAACCTACCCCACCTCACCCTTGCGCTCGGATAATATCAACGTTGCCGTGGTGCAAACCCGTGTGCATGGCGTCAGTGGCGATAACCCCGCACCCGACATTCAAAGCAACCTCGATTATTTTATTGAGTGTATCGACGCGGCCCAAGGCTATGGCGGGCGGGCGGATTTACTGTGCTTTCATGAATTTCCCATCACCGGCTTTCGCCGCTGGACGCGCGAGCAGCATTACAATCTGGCGCTGGAGGTGAACGGCCCCGAGATCGAACGCGTGGCCCAACGCGCCAAGCAATACAACTGCTACATCGTGTTTGGTACCTACGCCAAGGACCCGGTCAATTGGCCCGGGCACATCTTGCATCTGATGGTGCTGCTGGGCCCTGACGGCAAAGTGCGTGCCACGCATTGGAAGCAACGTAACGTGCGCGGCATGTTTCCCGGTTCCGAGCAATACACCAGCAGCATTTATGACGTGTACGACCGGTTCGTGGAGATGTACGGCGTCGATGCCGTGATACCGATTGAGCGCACCGACATCGGCAACATCGCCGTGTCGGCGGTGCAGTTCGAACCGGAGCTGTTCCGATGCATGGCGATGAAAGGGGCCGAGATCATCGCCCGCGTGGCCACTGGCGGTTTCGAATCTGATGATATGAAACTCACCAGCTACCACAACAGCCTCTATACATTGATCTGCAATAATTCGATCAACGTGGGCCGACGGGGTACGGGATTTTTAGAGGACACCAACTACGGCGGCCCGGGACGCTCGGCAATTTATGGCCCGCGTGGAATCGAGTTGGCCAAAGCGGGTGCCTTCGAGACCAAGCGCATGGTGGCGATCAACATGAAAGAGTTCCGCGCTAAGCACCGCATCCCTGACGTGCATATGTCATTGTACAAGCCCGTGTTCGATCAATACCGCGAGCGCTATGACCGGGGCATGTACGAAAAGTATATCCCCAAAGATGGCGCCGATGCCTTCCGCGTGTTCAAAGAAAACGCGCGCTGGACGC
Organism: Rhodospirillaceae bacterium; assembly: GCA_009693785.1. Taxonomy (GTDB): domain Bacteria; phylum Pseudomonadota; class Alphaproteobacteria; order Rhodospirillales; family Rhodospirillaceae. The sequence continues at coordinate 54,143 of SHWP01000006.1, read as the reverse complement.
ACTATTGGTAAGAGCAACGCCCGTGTTTCTTCGCATTCTCATTACGGCCATTTGGATTATCGGAGCTGTTGCGAGCGCCAATGCCAAGGTGGTGTTCAACCGCGGCAGCTCGGCCGAACCCGATACGCTCGATCCGCATAAATCCAGCGGCAACACCGCCTCGATTGTGTTGGCCGACCTGATGCTGGGTCTAATGAGCTCTGACGCGAAGGGCGATGTCGTATTGGGTGCTGCGGAAAGTTACACAGTCAGCCCCGACGGCTTGGTGTACACTTTCAAACTGCGGCCGGGCTTGAAATGGTCCGACGGCACGCCACTGACAGCGGATGACTACGTCTACTCCTTCCGCCGCGTGCAGGACCCCACAACGGCGAGCCGTTATGCCCAATGGATGTGGGCGATTAAAAACGCCGAGGCGATCAATCGCGGGCAAATGCCATTGGAAAGTTTGGGCGTGCGCGCCATCGATGCCCGCACCTTCGAAATGACCATGACCGTGCCCAATCCGGTGATTTTGGAAACGCTGACCTCACTCACGGGGTATCCGGTGCCACGTCATGTCGTTGAGAAGTTCGGTCAGGAATGGACCGCGCCCGGCAATATGGTCTCGAACGGCGCCTATGTGTTGAAGGAGCGCGTACCTCAAACCCGCGTGACGCTGGAGAAAAACCCGTTGTTCTATGACGCAGCCAACGTGCAAATCGACGAGGTCAATTTTTTCCCCACCGAAAATTTGGGCACGGCGCTGAACCGCTTTCGCGCCGGCGAACTGGATGTAGCGCTCAATTTTCCCGCCGAACAACTGGAATGGCTGAAAACCAACATGCCCAAGGAGTTACATATCGCGCCCAACCTTGGGGTTTATTATTTTCTGTTCAATAACGCCAAGCCGCCCTTCAACGATTTGCGCGCGCGCAAGGCGTTGTCGATGGCTGTGGATCGCGAGGGCATGGTGGACAAACTGGCGCTGAACGGCGCGGGGCCAGCCTATAGCTTGGTGCCGCCGGTGGTGACCACTTACAGCGTTTACAAAGCCAAGATTGCAAGCCTGCCTATGACCGAGCGCATGGCCGAAGCCAAACGACTTTTGGCGGAAGCAGGCTTTGGTCCAGATAATCCGCTCAAATTCACGTTGCGCTACGACACCTTGGAAGAAAACCGCAAGATGGCAATATTTATTGCCGCGATGTGGCGGCCCTTGGGTGTGGCGGTCGAATTGGCCAACAGCGAGTTCCGCGACATCCAACGCCGGGCGCGCACCGGCGATTATGAGTTCATGCGATTTGCTTATTTCTCGCCCTTCGCCGATGCCTCGGCCTACCTCAACCTCTACCGCAGCAAGGATGCCAGCAATTACACGGGGTTTTCTAACACCGACTATGACCGTTTTATGAGTGCGGCTAATTCCACTGGCGATCTGGCCCAGCGCGCGGCGTTCATGCGCCAGGCCGAAGAAGTGCTGATGGAAAATTACACCATCATGCCGGTCTATCATTATGCCGGGCGCAGGCTGGTGCACCAGTACGTCAAGGGCTGGGTCGATAACCCGCGCAATCAAAATCTCTCACGGTATTTGACCATCGAAAGACCGCAATAACCATTGTCAGCATTGAATTGGAACCCTGCCGGGCATAACCTTCCGGCGCGCGTTCGCGAACCTATGAACGGGGTTCACTATGCTGATCAACACTTGGTATGTCGCAACTGAATCGGCCAGCGTTGCGGATGCGCCCGTGGGCGTGACCATGCTGGGTCAAGACTTCGTTGTGTTCCGTGACAAGGCGGGCACGGCCCATTGCCTGTCGGACACCTGCATTCATCGCGGTGGGTCGTTGTGCCGCGGCAAGGTCGTGGAAGGAACCGTGCAATGCCCCTATCATGGCTGGCGTTTCAATAACGCTGGCGCATGCGTCGAGATTCCGTCGCTCGGCTCCGAGGCCTCGATTCCCAAACGCGCGCGGGTGGACTCTTACCCCGTGCAAGAAAAATGGGGCTGGGTATGGGTGTTTCTGGGCGACCTGCAAGAAAAAGACCGCCCGCCCTTGCCCGATTTTTTCCCCGAGTATGCCGCGTTTGAAAATGGATCGACCGATTGGCGCTTTGTGCGCGGCACCTATGTGTTTGATGCCGCTTGGACGCGCGTGGTGGAGAATGGACTGGACACGGCCCATCCGTTTTTTGTCCACCGGGACTTCGGCAACCCCGACCATCCCCGCGTCGATCCGATTGATGTTCAAGACCGCCCGTTCGGCTCGTACATGACGCGCACGCAAAAGCCCGTCGAGAAACGCGGCGTGTGGGCTGAGAAGATCACCAAGGACCGGCCCGACGTGAAGACCGAATTGCAATTCCATGCCTCGGGCCCCTCGGTGCGTATTCAAATGCATTTGCGCCCGCCCATGAGCCAAATCATCGTCTCGGCCTACACACCCATCAACGACAAGCAAACACTGAGCTGGTGGATTCAGGGACGTAACTTTTTCACCGAGGAAAAGTACGACGCCGATTCACGCAGGCGCGTACTGACGGTGTTCCAAGAGGACGGCGATGTGGTCAACCACATCAAGCCGGTGCATGTGCCCCAGTCGCTGAGTGGTGATCTGACCATCTACCCCGACGCCATGGGCTTTGCCTTCCGCAAGATGATCAAAGACTACGAGGCGCGCGGCTGGCGGATCGACACTAAGGCCATGGCCGCCGATGACGATGTGGCCCGCGCCATTCCCAGCCCCGCGCGTGGCGCCGACCCCAAAAACTGGGTGCTCGACCCGGTGTTGCTGCGGCCCGCGCGCGCCCTCTCGGCGGCGGCGGAATAATGATGGGCCGTGTTTGATGCTGAGCTTTGCGCTCAAGCGCCTGGCCATAGCCGCGCCTACGCTGTTCATCATCGTCTCGCTGTCGTTCTTCCTGATGCACACCGCACCGGGCGGCCCCTTCGACGCCGAGGCGAATTTAGAACCACAAATTATCGCGAACCTCAAGGCGGCCTACGACCTCGATAAGCCGCTTTTTCAACAGTACCTGATTTACCTGGGCAAGGTAGCGCAGGGCGAGTTTGGCCCCTCGATCCGCTACCAAGACCGCAGTGTCACGCAACTCATCGCCACAGGTTTGCCGGTCAGCTTGCGCATTGGGCTATCGGCCATATTCATCGCGGCGATGATTGGTATTTCGTTGGGGATTACCGCCGCGCTCAACCAAAACAAAACCACTGATTATGTGGTGATGGGTGTGGCCATGACCGGTATCGCGGTGCCGAGCTTCGTTCTGGCCCCGCTGATGACCCTGATCTTCGGCGTGATCTTAAAATTACTGCCCATCGCCACGCTTGAGCCAGGCGGCAGCCTCGCGCGGACATTTCCTGCCATTGCGCCGCTCACACCATACATTCTGCCGATCATCGCGCTGGCCATTCCGCAAGTGGCCATTATCTCGCGGCTGACACGCGGAGCAATGATTGAAGTTCTGCGGCAAAATTACATTCGCACAGCACGCGCCAAGGGTTTGGCCGAACGGCGCGTGGTGTGGCGTCATGCGCTGCAGGCAGGCTTGCTGCCCGTGGTGAGTTACCTCGGCCCCGCCATCGCGGGCATTGTGACCGGCGCGGTGGTGGTGGAAACCATCTTTCAACTGCCCGGCATGGGGCGATTTTTCGTTCAAGGCGCCATCAACCGCGATTACCCGCTGGTGCTGGGCATCGTGATCATCTTTGCCACCGCCGTGATTGCGATGAACTTGATTGTCGATCTGCTTTATGGCGTGCTCGACCCCAAAGTGAAGGCCGGGGATTGATGGCGCTGTTCCAATCCCAAAGCGACGCGCAGCTTAAACTCATGGATGCCGCGGTCCGCATGCGCGGGCGTTCACTGTGGCAAGACGCGCTGGAACGCTTCAGGCGCAACACCGCCGCCATGGGCGGCGTGATTGTGCTTTGCCTCATCGCGCTCATGTCCATGATCGGCCCGCTCATCAGCCCCTATACATTGGAAGACTTATCGTGGGAGGCCATCGGCATCGCGCCTACCATGACCAACAGTCATTGGTTTGGCACCGATGATACCGGCCGAGATTTGTGGGTACTAACCTGGATGGGCGCGCGCGTGTCACTGACCATCGGCGTGATGACCACTATCGTGGCCATGAGCATTGGCGTGATCTACGGGGCCACGGCAGGCTACGCAGGTGGGCGCACTGGCAACGCCATGATGCGTTTCGTCGACGTGCTCTACGCCCTGCCACTGCTGTTCTTCATTATCATTCTAGTGACTGTGTTTGGCCGTAACATCTATCTTGTGTTTCTGGCCATCGGCTGTGTGGAATGGCTGACCATGGCGCGCATCGTGCGTGGGCAAACTCTATCGGTCAAACGCAAGGACTACATCGAGGCGGCGCTGGCCTCAGGCGTGCGCACCGGTACCATTATCCGCCGCCACGTGATTCCCAATGTCATCGGCCCGGTGATTGTCTATGTGACACTGCTGGTACCCACCAACATTTTGGTGGAAAGCTACCTCAGCTTTCTGGGCTTGGGTGTGCAAGAGCCGCTGACCAGTTGGGGCGTGCTGATCTCACGTGGGGCGAACTCACTGGAAACCGCTCCTTGGTTGTTGCTTATCCCGGCCACGTTCCTGGCCATCACCATGTTCTGTTTCAATTTCATCGGCGATGGGCTTCGCGATGCGCTGGACCCTAAGGACCGCTGAACAGTGAATCCGGTTCTCACGCTTGATCATTTAAATGTGTCCTTCGCCACAAATAATGGCGAGGTCTCTGCCGTCAGCGACTTATCACTATCCATCACCCCCGGCGAATGCGTTGGCATTGTGGGTGAGTCCGGCTCGGGCAAAAGCCAAACCTTCCTCGGTGCCATGGGGTTGCTGGCCAACAACGGCACGGCAACGGGCCGGGTGGTGTTTCAAGGGCAAGACTTGCTCACGCTTGATCGCGCCGCGCTGAATAAAATCCGTGGCGATCGCATGGCGATGATTTTCCAAGACGCTGGCACGTCGCTAACACCGCACATGCGGATTGGCGATCAACTGATCGAGGTATTAACCACACACAAGGGCCATTCCCGCCAAGCCGCGCGCCAACGCGTGCTTGAAGTGATGGAATCCATGCGCATTCCAGAGATCGAGAAGCGCCTGACGCAATACCCGCACGAATTCTCGGGCGGTATGCGCCAGCGCGTGATGATCGCCATGGCGCTGGTCTGCGAGCCCGATCTGCTGATCGCCGATGAGCCAACCACGGCCCTCGATGTGACGGTTCAGGCGCAAATCTTGAACCTGTTTCGCGCACTCAAACGCCATACCAAAAGCGCTATTGTGCTGATCACCCATGATCTTGGTGTGGTCGCCGGGCTGTGCGACCGCGTAGCTGTGATGTACGCCGGGCGCATCGTCGAAGAAGCACCCGTGGCCGATATTTTTGCAGCCCCAAAACACCCTTACACACAGGGGCTTCTGAAATGCATGCCGCGTCTTGATCAATTATTAGATGCCGAGCTTGATGCGATCCCTGGTCAGCCGCCGAACTTACAAAACCTGCCCAATGGTTGCGCATTCGCCGAACGTTGCGTGAATGCGAATACACGATGCCATAACGAACGGCCTGCTTTGCGAGAACTTTCGTCCGCTCGCCGCGCGGCATGTCACCTGTTGGAGGCGGCATGAGCGCCGTGTTGAAAGTTGAGAACCTCAAGGTTCATTTTCCCATCAAGACCGGCGGGTTTTTAAATTCGACCGTAGTACCGCTTAAGGCCGTCGATGGTGTCAGCTTTGACGTGGGCGCGGGTGAGTGCTTGGGCGTGGTGGGCGAGTCCGGCTGCGGTAAGTCCACCTTGGGCCGTGCCATTCTGCAATTGATTAAGCCCACCGATGGCCGTGTGCTGTGGCTGGGTGAAAACCTGTGTGATTTAGCTCCCGAAGCCATGCGCCAGAAGCGGAGCGATTTACAGTTGGTGTTTCAAGACCCGTTGTCGAGCTTGAACCCGCGCCTGAGCGTGGCCGAGATCATCCGCGAGCCGTTATATGCCGCCGACCCCAGCATCAGCCGCGGCGAAGCCGACCAACGCATCGATGAGATCATGAGCGATGTTGGTTTGTTACCCGAGATGCGCAACCGCTATCCACATGAATTCTCGGGCGGGCAGTGCCAGCGCATCGCCATCGCACGCGCTATGGTATTGAAGCCGAAATTGATTGTGTGTGATGAACCCGTAAGCGCCTTGGATGTTTCGATTCAAGCCCAAGTCATCAACTTGCTGCGCAAACTGCAACGCGAGCATGGCTTATCGCTGATCTTCATCAGTCACGATCTCAGCGTTGTGCGTCACCTGTGCCATCGGGTGATGGTGCTGTACTTGGGCCGCATGATGGAGCTTGCCGACCGTGATGCGCTATTCGCCAAGCCGCTGCATCCCTACACACAAGCATTGTTGTCGGCCGTACCGATCCCCGATCCGGCCTTGGAGCGGGCCAAAGAGCCGTTAATACTCTCGGGCGACTTGCCCTCGCCCTTGCACCCGCCCTCAGGCTGTGTGTTCCGCACGCGCTGCCCAAAAGCCTCGCCCAAATGCATCAAAGAGGTTCCGGCCGTCGAAGTGCTGAGCGGCGGCCACCAGATCGCCTGTCATCACTGGCAGGATTAATCAGATCCCCGGATCTTTCAGCCAGCCTGGATAGTCGTTCTCAAGGCGCGTGCGTAACGCTGCCGGAATAGCATCGACGTTGGCTACTTTGTGTCCAAACAGTTGCCAAGTTTGTGCACCCGGCGTTTTCCCAAACCGCATCCACGGCCGCCAACCGCCAAGATTTTGAAAGTGCATCGTGCTGGGCGCAGATTCGATGTCGGCGTTTTGGACATCCGACACCTTGGCTGAGAACACCGCCAAGGACGCGTTCGCCAAGACGTTGCCCATGTCTTCCTTGGGGTCGACGTTCTCTCGTTTTGGCAGTGTAAAGCGCGCGCCAAAATTTTCCGGGATCCAAACCTGATCGCCGTTCACGGATGCCGGACCAATGCGGCCTTTCATGTTATTGCCATCCATGCGCGCGCCTTCTTCGCCCGTCAGCGAGGTATCGGGCTTAGCAATGATGGTTTGTTTTGATTTGTAATGCTGGGGTTTGCATGTCTCGCCGTTGAATGGGTTGACCCAGCTATCGAGAATGGCGTTTCCTTGCGCGTCTTTAAAATATCCTGCTTCCGCCATGAGTTGCACCAGCGAGCCATCCGGTTTCATCGACAAGCGTTGAAAACTAAAGCCATCGATGGTCATGACTTGTTGCGGAAGTTGTTCCTCGACTTTCAACCACACCGTACCCGTGTACCACCACAAGGCGAGCTTGCCCTCGCCCGCGCCACGCATTTTCATGTAGGCGCGGTAGGCATCGACGGTCTTCGTCAGATCGAGGTTGAGAGATTTGGCCTGGACAGGCACGGCACTTGCAGCCGCAAGCGCGCCCGCCGCTAGTACCGTTTGTCTGCGTGTCATGGCAGTGGTCATGGTCGAGTCTCCTTATTTTCCGCGTTCATAAAATTCCAGCCACGCCCCCGTGGGCGTGCGCACCGAGAAGGTACTGGTTTGCCCATAGGGCGCGATGGTCACGGGCATAGGCGGCATGTTGAGCGCGATACCCCGCGACTTCACCGCTTCGGCATAGGCCGCAACGTTTTCCACCGGAAAGCGCATCATCAACACGCCTAGGTTCGGCGGCTTGGCATGGCCGGCGAACGACTGCCCCTCAAGCCCTGGAAATGAAATCAGCTCAATCGTGCCGTTAAAGTCTTTCTGCGGATGCAGAATGCGCACCTTGGCCTCGGTGCCGCGTGCGATGTTGGCGGGAAGGCCAAAAATATTATTCCCGTTGTCGGCCTCGCCCTTCCAGATCATGTCCACAATCACATTGAACCCCAACCCATCGCGGAGGAATTGGGTCGTGGCCTCAATATCATCGACAATCAGGCTTGAATTGAAATTTGGCCGAAGGTATTGGGTGATGGAACTTGGGCTGGGGGTAACGGCGGACTGACACGCTCGATCATGGCAAGGCAAATACCATCATCGAGCATCATCAACACTTGACGCACCGACATGGGCCCAAAGCCCCACACCACCGGGTCGTGCAGCGCGTTTTGCCCTCGCGCCTGCAATGCCACCATGGCAGCCTGGGCATCGCGCACCCGCACATCCACATCAAAAATTCCACCCGTGTCCCAGGCTTGGCCACCCGAGCGGATTTGGCGTTGGGCCAAAGTGTTGGGAAACTTCACCAGCCGGATAAATCCGGTGGCCGTGCCCTTGGCACGTAGCAGCGTTTCTTCAATCGTCGTGCGGTCGGGCAAGCCCCAGGCTGCGGCCTGACGCACGTCGGAATTGCCGCGCCGCACGACCTCCCATCCGCCGGCATCCACATACAGGCTCGCCATGCGCGAGAGCTGCGAGACGCTAAAGACCGCTTCTTGGCACCCATGAACAACGTAGTCGGACATCAACGGTCTCCTTTTTCTAGCGCGGCCTTAGCCCTTCTTGATGCCGCGAATGATGGTGTTGGGCATGAAGGCCTCGTCGAAGTCCTTGCCCTTGGGTGGTGGAAAACCCATGCGCAATACGATGAGATCAAGCTTCGGGCTGATCCAGATACGCACCTTGCCGCCGCCATCGAAATAAAACAGATCATCAACTGCGAATGGTTCGGAGTGAGTATTGTGAGCTTGCACGGGAAACGCCGGGTTATAGGGCCGCAGTTTTTCGAACTTGGCATCGACCCAAATGTGCAGGCCATAGTTGGGGTTGGGCCCTGAGCCCTTTTTCATTTCAGCCACCCAGCCTATCGGTAAAAGCTGTGTGCCATCGGGCAGCTTGCCGTCGTTCTTCAACAGATGTGCCGTGCGTATCCAGTCCGATGGCGCAGCCAGGAAACAGCAGTACGAGATCACATTGCCGCCGTAGCTTTTATCCAACCGCATCGCGCCGCGTTGCGCGCCCATCGGCCGCCAAAGTTTCTCGGATAAATATTTATCGATCCGCACACCCGTAGCCCGCGTCAGGATGATGCCCAGAATTTGTGTGGTCACATTATTATGGTTAAACGCCGTGCCTGGCTCGGATTTGAGTTTATGCGCCAGCACCGCGCCATTGACGTCGCTGCCTTCGACGATTTGGATGCCGAGATTGGTGGTGGGATCGGGGTTGCGCGGGTCGGCGTCCTCGAGGCCCGAAATATTCCACAGTAGTTGACGGATGGTGATTTTCCCACGCGGATCGTTTTTCCATTCAGTAATATAGGTCTCAGAAGGTTCATCGAGGCTTTTGATTTTGCCGTCAGCCAGTGCAAAGCCCATCAAAATGCCGTGCAGAGTTTTCACCCATGAGTGCGAGCTAATGGCCGAAGTGTCGGTATAACCATCCATGTAACGCTGATAGCGGACTTTGCCCTTGTGATAGACGATGAAAGCCTGGGTCTCGCGCTCCATCGCATAAGCCGCCGCAGCTTCCAGCGCGGCTGGATCAATGGTTGGCTTTTCGTCTTTGGCCGCGATAGGCAGATACGCGCGCAAGCCGCCATCCACCAGCGCCATGGGGTTGTACCACTCCTGCGCCTGACGAAACGCCGAGGAGTCGGGCATGTTGGCGTAGCGCTGCCAGAAGGCAAAATCCTGCGCTTCGATCTCTTTCACCCACTCAAGCTTTTGCTTGATCTGCTCGGGCGCCATGGGTGCAGATGCCGGCGTTTGGCCCAATGCAGCACACGGCAACATCGCCAGCGCTAAAATAAAACGTTTCATGCGCGTGTTCCTACTTGCTGGGCGAAGTTTTGATCCAATTGGCTGGGTCTTGCCAGTCGCCTTGGCCATTCCATGCCGCCACATCGGGGTAAGCGTACACCGGCCGCGTCCAGGTATAGTCCTCGCGCTTGAGCGGAAAGCGCAAGCGGGGAAGGCCCGCGTAAGGCTGATCTTTGGCCATCTTGTGCGTGAGAATGGAATCGGGAGCTTGGTCCTTTTCCACCCATGCTTCCAGTGAGATCGCCGGATCGAAGCCATCGGCCCCGACACCGCGGCGGCAATGAGCCATGCCTGGAATCATGAACAAGCGGAAGAATTCGCGCGTCGCCGCGGGTCCGCCCATGGTGTTGGTGGCCGTCTCGTAATAGTCGACGCTCAAACCCGGCGGAATTTCTGCATCGTCCCAGCCATGATAGAGAATCAGTTTTTTTCCCGCCGCCTTGAATCTGCGCAAATCCGGGTTCTGCGCATTGTAAATGGTTTCCGTCAGCATCAGGCGTGACGGATCGCGGTCCCAGTCAAAGGTCATGGGGTTGTAGCTGGGGCCGGGATCATTGAAGAACGTCAGATACTGGGTGAATTGATAGATCATTGAGTTGCGGTTGAGGATCGCACCATGGGTCTTGGTGCCACCGGCCTGGGTCAGGCCAACGAACGGCGGGGACCATTCGTATTCCGAGCCGCGCGACATACCACCTGGGAATATTTTCTCGCCCTTCGAATTATGTGCTCCGTTATAGATACGATTGACCACGCCCACTTCGGCAGTGGTGAGACAATCGGCCTTATCGGCACCCTTGCATTGCATGTCCTCGGGTTTGAAGCCGCAGCGGCGCGGATCTTGCAACACATTGTCTGTCACGCCGTCGAGTGCGTCGCACTTGGCTATGACCGCATCGCGGATTTTTGGAAGCTTGCGCGCATCGAGAATCGGTTTGCCGTCGGGGCCTGCATTGGCGCGGGCACTCCATAACAAATGCAAGGTGCCATCGCCGATTTCATTGAGCACCGGCGCGCCCGAGACGATGCCATCGAAGTCGGCGGGAAAGCGCTGCGCCTCCACCATGCCTTGACGACCGCCAGTGGAGCAGCCGTTGAAATAGGAATAAGCCGGGGGCTTGCCGTAGTACGCCCCGACGATGGCTTTGGCCGCGACGGCGACCACATGCGTGGCGCGGTAGCCAAAGTCCACCTCGGCTTGGAGATCGTTATAGGCCCAATTGGCGATGAAGCCCGCGCCGGTGTGGCCCATGTCGGTGTTAACCACCGCATAGCCGCGCACGAGTGAATCCTCGGCAGCGGCCATGTTGAGAATGCCGCACATACCGCCGCAGCCTTGCATCAAGAACTTGCCGTTCCAGGTTGTGGTCGGCAGACGCAGCTCGAACACCACGTCAGGGGCGATAACGCCTTGGATGCGGCAGTATTCTGGCAAGTCGCGCTCCGGCGCCACCAAAGTTGCGCCGTTAATTCCCGTTGCCGCATCGGGTAGTTGGGTAAAATCTTGCGCCATCACGGCTTGGCATTTGGCTTGGCCAGGATTTGCGCCTGGCACTTGGGCGAGCGACAAAGCGGGCGCCAGAGCAATCAATCCGAAAAGCGATCCCCGCAGCATAGTGATCTCCCCGGATTATTTGTTGATGCTTTGCTCGAACGTCTCGTTTTGAATTTGTGCGAACGCGACACGCACGCAGTTTGGATCGAATACCGTGAAGGCATCTGTCGGCCCCCGGGTTTGATCATACGTCACGGGCACGGAAACGAAGGGCACCTTGGCAGCGCGGAGTTTGGCATACACCGCCTGGAGGTTGTCGGTGAGGATGAGCATGGCCGCAGCGCCCGCAACGGCAGCGTCATCGCAAGCCGTAGCGCGCGGCTTGATATTATCCACCCACGACAAGCCCACCGAACCACCCAGCTTTGCACCTTGCCGCAATGCAATGGCCCGGCCTTTTTTTGCCCCGGGCGAAATCAGCGCCAGTTGGCCCCCATCCGTCACCTCACGGTCGTATTCCACGCTAAAGCCCAGGAGATCGCGATAGAACCGCAAAGAAGCCTCGGGGGCGGCGGTCATGATGGTGGTGCGCCGGATCGGCGATAGGCGCGCCTCATCGGCCAAGGCTGGCCCCACATAGGCCAAAACCAGGACGGCAAAGAAAGCGCACCGTCTAAAGCCCGAGTCGTATTGAAATTGCATTACATGGTCCCCTTATTTATCCGTGTTCGTGCGAAATAGGGTTCAATATTAGGGACTTAGAGCCCCTGTGGATAGAACTTGCAATTAGTTTCGACTTAAAATCTTATTGCGCTGCGGTAATGGACAGCACCGTTAAGAGTGCTGGGTTGGGGTCCCGCTCTCATTGTTTGAGCCGGGAGAGGACGACAGATGCAAATCAACACCTTGGACATTCGACGCGTGGCGCAAACCCGTACAGCAAGTCAGCCACGTCACCCCCTTTTGCCGCCGCCGATTTTGGCGTTCACCCAGCGCTGGTTGACGCTTGCGGAAGGCCGCACGCCGCCCTGGTCGAGCTTCGACATGACGAATGTGGGCGATACCCTGCCCTACCTCACCATCCTGAAATGCCGGGGCGAGAAATCCTTCGATGTGGAGTTTGTGGGCTCGGCCATCACCGCCTTGGCTGGTGAAGACTTGACCGGCTCGAAAGTCAGTCCGGTCAAACCCGTGTTGGGTGACATCGATTGGTACAGCCGGGCGCGGCCCACGGTCGACCTCGCCGATATTCAAGTGGCTACAGGCACGATCAACCCGCCCTATACGTCACCAATTGATTATGTCTCGGCGGATTTTCCCTTCACCACCGAGTCCGGCAGCGCGGTGAGCCATGTGGTTTGCGTGACTGTGGCGAAGTTGAATTAACCCGGCATTGACATGCGGCCATAGCGGGGAGATGAGACGCGCTCCAATTCAGGAGCGCGTTCGATGCCCGACCTCTATAACCCGAGCCATTACCGCGTTGACGATCACGCCGCACTCAGCGCGTTTATCCATGCGCATCCTTTTGCCACGCTTGTTTCAACTGGCGCGAAGGGGCTGAGTGTCAGCCATTTGCCGATGATTCTCGAAGCTGGCGTGGATGACGCACCGGCAACACTTCGCGGACACATCGCGCGCGCCAATAGCCATTGGCAAGAAATAGGCGAGGGTATCGACGCGCTCGCCATCTTTCATGGACCGCAAGCATATGTCACGCCGCAGTGGTACCCCAGCAAGCTTGAGCACGCCAAAGTCGTGCCCACCTGGAATTACGCTGTGGCCCATGTGCATGGGCACGTGCGCTCTGTCAGCGATGCGGCCTGGCTGTATCGCCATGTCAGCGCGCTGACAGCACGGCATGAATCAGCGTTTGCGCACCAGTGGGCAGTGACAGACGCGCCTGTGGATTACGTCGATAAAATGCTCAAAGCCATCGTTGGACTAGAGATGACTGTCACGCGCATCGAGGGCAAATGGAAGCTCAGTCAAAATCGCGCCGAACCTGATCGCCAGGGCGTGGTGGCGGGTATGGCGGCACGCGAAGATGCCAACAGCCAAGCCGTCAGTGAATTGATGCGCAGTAACGCGCGATAATCGCCGCGTGGCGGGGCAGCATGTCTTCGGGTAACGCATCGAGGGGCACGAAAGCTACTTCGTAAATTTCGTGATTAAGCTGCGGTGTTTGCGCTGGGTCAATGGTTCCCACGAACACCGCCTCTTTTTGAAAGGCATCGACCTCCTCGACACACAACACGCCCGTGATGCTGGCCACCATGGCTGTTTCTTCGCGCAGTTCGCGCAAGAGCCCAACTTCGGGTGTTTCACCGCGATGGAGGTAACCTCCAGGCAGGCCCCAGGCATATCTGTGCCGGTACACATGCCGCAGCACGAGCAAGCGCCCATCGGGGGTCAGGAACAACCCCACCGCGCCAAAGTTAAACTTGGCGTTCAGGGCCCATAACAAAAACCGCGTGAAGGGGCGCGGGATCAGGCGATAGACCCGGGCGAGAAGTGAGGCCATGTGGCGGTGCGGCTCGGCTGGTGTTGGACCGGCCACAGGATTACGCTAGCGTCAGACAAAGCAAAAGATGAAACCGTGCCATGGCCAAACAATCCGCCTATCTCGCCGACCCCAACCGCTTGGCCGATGTCATCGCCGCCATTCAGGTGATGGGCACGCACAAGTACTACAAACAAAGCTTTGCGCAGTGGTCGACCATGATCGAGGGCGACAGCGCTCAAGCCACGCATTGGGAACGGTTGTTTCGCGATCACCCCGAATTCTTCCGCGTCGATAAATCCGGCCAGCGCGCCTCGTTGGTGTGGCGGCGCAGCTACCCCAAAACCTACGATGTCGACCGGCAAGTGCGCCTGACGCCCGATGAACTCAAAGCCTCGCCTGATGGCACCCGGCTGTCGCGTCCGCCCTTGGGCGGCAACGAGATCACCTCGTTGATTAAAAGCGCCATCGACATGCACTCGCGCGCGCTCGAACACGAGAAGGACCGCCGCTGGTGGTTCCCGATTGTTTCGGCAGGCCTGGCGGCCGGAATGGGGTTTGCCGGGGCGGTGCTGGGGGCCTTTATTCGCGGCCAAAACTAAGGAAAATCACGCCTTACGCAAATATTTACGTTTTAAAGCGACTTTCGTCCCCTCAACGGCTGAATGCTCACAGAAGCATCACGATAAAGCCGGTAAAACGTGGGGATGTACGATGCAAAAGCCAGAACCTGCTCAGCAGACTTTTCCCGATATTAAGCGAGTGCCACGCGTTAGCCGCAGTGGGCCAGACCCCATTGCCATGTGCCGGGGCCTTGAGCGGCGCAGCTCTCGCCTGGTTCATCAACTATTTTATTCCAAGACTAATAAACTCGGCGCGCTGGAACCTGCCCGCTAACCTATTCAGCGGCGGATTTTTTTGCGGCCAATCGCGCTTGCTCTTGCGCATGACGCTCGATCTGCGCCTGGGTGGCGGCCTGTGCCGACGTTTTGAAATCTTTCTGGCGCTCGCGCACCCAGGTATTCGAAAGCTCACGGTTCGCATTGAGATTTTGGAATCGCGGAAACACATAACGCGCAGCCATCTCGTATGAATTGAGCTTGCGCTCGAACCGCGCCCAATTGTGATCGGTGATGAGATAGCACCCAAACCCGCCCGAGGCTTTTTCCAACGCCTCGACTTGGCGGATGCAATCATCGGGCGTGCCAATGACGGCGCGGCCCGTATTAACCAAAAACTGCGCGGGGTCGCCCTTGCGGTCGGGCGGAATCATCGGCAGCACGGCCACATCCTCGAAGTATTGCGCCCAGTCATCAATACCGAACGCCACGTCCTTGAAGGCTTGCTCGCGCGTCTCAGCGATGTGCACCAGCCCGATCATGCGCCAATCCTTGCGGTCCATCGTGTGCCCATGGCGCGCGGCCATCTCGACCGCGATCTGCCAATTCTTGCCCGCCGAGGCCAAGGCTTCGGGCGCGGTGGCCGAGAGCGACATCAAGCCCGTGCCAAGCCTGCCCGCCGCGCGCGGGCCCGACGGCGAAACCATGCAGGCGGTTGCGGTTTCGATTTGGCCGCCACCATAGGGACGCAGTTGTAACCGCGCCTCGTTCAACTCGAACCAATCGGCCTTGTGGGTCACCGTCTCGCCGCGGAACAAACGCAAGATGCACTCGAGTGCTTCTTCCATCATGTCGCGTTGCTTGGCCGTCTCAATGCCCATCATCTTGGCGTCGGATACCAAAGCCCCTGGCCCCGCGCCGAACATCGCCCGGCCCCGCGTCATGTGATGCAACTGCATGATGCGGTCAGCGAGGATCAACGGATGATGGTAGGGCAGTGAATTGACGCCGGTGCCCAGCTTGATGTGCTTGGTGCGTTCGGCCACGGCGGCGATGAGCAACTCGGGCGAGGCGATGATTTCCGTGCCCGCCGAGTGATGCTCGCCAATCCATGCTTCGTCGTAGCCCCATTTGTCCATGTGCACGATCAAATCCATGTCGCGTTCGATGCACAGCGTGGGGTTTTCGTGCACGGGATGAATGGGCGGAATGAAGGTGCCGAAACGCAAGTGGGTCATGGGAGGCATCCTTACCTCGGATCAAACAGCGGGCGCAATTTGGCCACCGCCTCGGGCGCGGTTTCGGCCATGCGCGCCCATACAGCTTCAACGGCTAGCGCCTGATAGCGCGCTGCGGCCTCGGGCGCCAATTCAAAACCATTCACGCCTTCGGCGGCGAGCACGCGCTTTTCCTCTTCGGCGCGGGTGGTAAAACGCTCGCGCGATTCGCGTTCGTATTTTTCCGCTTCCCGCTCGATGATGGCTTTGGCTTCGGATGAAAGCTCGTTCCAGCGCGGCAAGTTGGCTTGCAGGGTCATGGCATAACCCAGCACGCCCGGGTCGATGCGCGTTTTCACGAACTTCTGAAATCCTTCGGTGGACAGTGACGTGCCCGTCCAGGCGATGGCTTGCACCGTGCCGCGTTCGAGCGCGGTGTAAACGTCGCCCGAGGGAATATCGATCGGCGTGGTTTTCATGGCGTCCAAAAACGCGCGGTAGGTGGGCGTGGTGCGAATACGCAAGCCCGTCACCTCGGGCAAGCCATCGGCTCGCAAAGCCGGCGGGGCACGCATGAATATATGCAAGCGCGGCCCGGTTTGGTGCCAGCCCAGAAAATGTGCATTGAGTTTTTTGTTCCAAATTTCCTCGATGGCGCTGTAGGCACCCCGCGCACGCGCCTGCATCGGTGTCAGTGAGGCACCCAAAAACACATCGCTTTCGGGCGCCAACCCAATCGTGTAAGTGGCCGCGCCAAAATACATGTCCACAATGCCCCGCTTGAGCGCATAGGCCATTTGGCGCTGGGGAATCACCTCGGGCCCACCCAAATATTTCAGCCGCACCACGCCCTGTCCGGCCGCATTCACATCCGCGACAAAGCGGGTGAAGTCCTCGGCGAACTCGATGTTCTTCGACCAGGCGGTGATGACGCTGAGCTGTTGCTCGGCGGCCGCCACGGGGGCAGCGGCCAGCAGCAACAATAAAAGGGTCATATAAATTCTCATGCCCCGACTATGGAATCCCGCGCAGCCAAGGTCAAAGACGGCATGGCGCAGGGGCCATGAATGTGGCTAAACTTAGGGGTCAAACCGCTGGGAGAAGGCCATGACCGATAAGTATTCCGAAGCATCTTTCGGTGCGCGCAGCGTGGGTTTTGGCGAGCGCCCCGCCGTGGTGGTGGTCGACTTCCAAAAGGGCTTCACCGACCCGCGCTTCGAGTTGGGCCGCAGCCCCTATGTGCACAAGGCCGTGGAGCAAACCTCGAAATTGCTCAAGGCCGCCCGCGCCATCAACGTGCCGGTGGCCAGTTGCCGCGTGGGCTGGGGCAGCGAGAAAGACATCGGCTATTGGAAAATCGCCCGTCTGCACACCGGCTGGTTTTATGGCGATCCCACCACCGAGATGGACGAGCGTGTGTTCGACCCCACCTATGATTTTAATTTCTGGAAGAACGCACCCAGCATTTTCTTCGCCACGCCGCTAATGAGCTTCCTCACCAAGCAGTGCGTGGATACCGTGATCGTGACCGGCTGCAACACCTCGGGCTGCGTGCGTGCCTCCATCGTCGATGCGTTTTCTTATGGCTACCGTGTGATCGTGCCCGAAGATTGCTGCGGCGATGTCGATATCGGCCCGCATCAATCCAACCTCACCGATTGCGGGCGGCGCTATTGCGACGTGATGAATTCCGCCGAGGTGCTGGCCTATTTCAACCGGCTGGGTGCGCGCAAAGGTCAGGCTGCGGCAGCCGAATAGACCTTTCAATAAGGGGAAGATGAAAATGACAACGACCACTGTTCAATTACCTTGGACGCAAGCCGAACTGCCCAAGCGCCAATTTATGATCGGCGCCGGATCGACCGCCGTGGGGCTAGCCGCGGCGAAATTGGCGCGCGCCGAGGAGGACAAAACATGGGACCTGATCGTGGTCGGGGCCGGAGCGGCGGGCATTCCAGCGGCCATCTTCGCCGCCCAGCGCGGCGCCAAGGTGTTGTTGATCGAGGCCTCGGCTCAGTTGGGCGGCACGCTGCATTTATCGACGGGCCAGATGAGCGCCGCAGGTACGAAGATTCAAAAACAAAAGGGCATCGTCGACACACCGCAAGAACATTTCGACGACGTTTGGCGCATTAGCAAAGGTACGGTGAACCCAGACTTGGTGAAACTCGCGGTGTTCAACGCGGCCGAAGCCTACGATTGGCTGATGGATAATGGTTTCGAAATGATCGAAGGCCATCCGGTGAAGGGCCGGGCGCACGAACCGTACTCGCAGAACCGGTATTACTGGGGCATCGAAGAGGGCATTTCGATTGTGAAAGTCTTGGAAAAACTTGCCAAGCCCCTGATCGATAACGGTCGCATCACGTTTCTCGCACGCCACGAAGCCAAGGAGTTGATCGTGACGAACGGCGCGGTCACAGGCGTGATCGCGCAAGGCGAGAACGGCAAAGCCAGCCGCAATATGGGCAAATTTGTGCTGCTCGCTAGCGGCGGGTATGCCGCCAACCCGGCGATGTTCGAAAAATTGACAGGCTGCAAACAGTACGCCCGCATGTCGTACCCCTATAGCCAGGGCCAGGGCATCACCATGGGCCTGGCGGTAGGCGGCTACTTGCGTGGCAAGGAACAGTACCTGTGCAACTTCGGCGGCATCATGGCCGCCGACGAACCGCAATCGACCGTGATAGGGCGATTCACGACCTACCCCGAGCGCCGCCAGCCCTGGGAGATTTATGTGAACGTGGCGGGCAAGCGTTTCGTGCAGGAGGACATTCCCAGCGTTGATAAGCGCGAACACGCGCTACTGGCCCAGCCCGATTTCCGCTATTGGATTGTATTCGACGACGAGATTTTTAAAGCCGCGCCCAATCCGATTGAGGGATGGGATCGCGCCAAATACGAAGCCGCCTTCACCAGTGAGCCGATGTTCTTCAAGGCGGCAACGCTGGAAGAATTGGCGGCCAAAGCTGGCGTGGATGGAGCTGGGTTAACCGCGAGCGTAGCCTCCTACAACCAAGGCCAAGCCAGCGGCAAAGATGCCCTCGGCCGCACACACATGCCCAAAGCGATTGTGAAGGCCCCCTTCTATGCCGTCCGTGTTCAAGGCTATTCCATTACTTCGACGGCGGGCCTGGCGGTGAACAAAGACCTGCAAGTGATCCGCGCGGACGGCTCGACGATCCGCGGGCTGTATGCCGCCGGAGAACTGTTGGGCACCGCACAGCTGATGGGCAGTGCATTCTGCGGCGGCATGAACGTCATGCCCGCCATCACCTATGGCAAGATTTTGGGTCAGCGGATGATCCCGCTGACGGCCTAAGTCAGCTTTAGCGGCGGTTTCTAGACCCACTTGACCTAGGGTTATGCGCTCATACATACTCGTCTGAAATCAGACATAGCTGTATGAGTCAGCGATGAGCCCTGCCGCGACCAAGCAACACCGTGCCACCGCCCCGCGCAGCCCGCGTGTGGCCCAACGGCGCGATCGTATGCGCCAAACTGTGTTGCGGGTGGGCGCCAAGATGTTTCTCGAGCGGGGCATCGAGAACGTCAGCGTTGAAGAAATTTTAGACGCCGCCAACCTGGCACGCAGCACGTTCTATAGTTTTTTCACTAGCAAGCGCGATTTGCTGTTTCATATTCTCGATCCGATTTTCCAAACCGGCGTGGCGCACATGCAAGGCCTGAAGGGCTTGGCGCCCGCCGACATGGTCTACGGCGTGATCGACATGTACCCGATGCTGTGGGAGCGCTTCGGCGAAGCGTTGTTCCTGCGCATCGGCCGTGACGAGTTCAAGCTCATCGAAAAAACCCACAACCAATATGTGGCGATGATTGGCCAGGTGTTCAGCGGCGTGGAGGCGGCGGGCATTTTGCGCAATGGGTCATCGCCGCACACCCAGCGCTTGATCGCCCGCTGTGCGATTGATGTGGTGCGGGTGTACCGCAACGACCCCGACTTCAAGCGCCTCTATCGCACCACCATGGAAGGCATGCTGCTGACGGATGATGCGCATCGCGGCGGTCGGGGCGGTCACTGATTTATCGCCCCTGCGCCCCTTGCCCACTCACGTGAATCAAGGCAAAACGCCGCCCACCTGAGTCCTCCCGTGTCATCATATTGAGCGCGCCCATGCCCATCGCCCGCATTAACGATCACAACATGTATTACGAGATTCACGGCACCAAAGGCGACCCGGTGCTGCTGATGGGCGGCTGGGGCACTTTCTGCCATGGCGGCGAGAAACATTTGCCGTGGGGGCTAACCGATAACCACCGGGTCGTCATCCTCGACTATCGCGGCATCGGCGATTCCGACGACGACCTGAGCAAAAACCCCACCATCGACCTGTACGCCGATGACAGCATTCAATTGCTGGAACACTTGGGCTTTAAAACCAATGTGCACTTGATCGGCCTGGTCGGCATGGGGGCTTGCATTTCACAGGTCATCGCCATCAAGCGCCCGGAGATGGTGAAATCGATGATGAACATGGGCGCCTGGTGCGATGCCTCCGACCCGTTTTTCTATGACCAAATCGACAGCTTCCGCGCCGTGCATCGCGACGCGGGCTGGGCCACGTTCCAGCGCTTGGTTTGCGTGATGAGTTTCCGCCCCGACTTTTACAACGAGAACCACAAGCGGTTACTCGGCCCCAACGGACCCTGGCGCGAATTGAACGGCCGCTTCGCCGCCCACGACCGCTTCATCACCGCGTGCCTCGCGCACAATGTCACCGCGCAACTCAAAACCGTGAAAGCCAAGACGCTGATCGTGCACAGCCACTTGGATATTGTCACTGGCCCGCGCATGACCAATGCCATCGAGAAGGCCATTCCGGGCGCCAAGGGCATCGACCTGGTTGACTTCGCGCACGTGGTGGCGGGCAAGGCGCAGAAGATTCAGTTCGCTAAACTGGTGGCCGATTGGATGACGAGCGTGCAGTAAAATGATTCACGCCCGGTACCCTGATTATTCACGCCCGGTATGGGCTATGCAAAAATTTTAGTGCTCATACCGCTACGGTATAAATATCCCTGTTAATTCACCTGTTAAAACAGGGATGGGGCAAATTTCGAAAAAAGCCGCTATGCAATTTTTTTATGACGGCCTTATCACGATGCCAACGGCCACATCCGGCGCAAGACCGAGTCCTTGACCACGAACTGATGCCAGAGGGCTGCTACGATATGCAGGCTCAGCAGAACCCCGCCGGTATAGATTCCATAATGGTGAATCCGCGCATAGAACCCATAGCCAAAGGCATCGTTGAGCGGCACCTTGGGCACGAGGTTGGGCAAACCATCAAGCCATAAAAAATAAGTGGGCGCCTCACCGAAGGCCGACATCGCTGCCCAACCCGACAGCGGCAAGGCAAACAGCAGCGCATACAAGACCGCATGATTGATCTTGGCGAGTAGGCGCTGATAGGCAGCCAAGCTCGCCGGTACGTTGGGACCAGGGTTCGACAAACGCCAGCCCAACCGTGCGATCACCAGCATCAACACGATCAGCCCCGCCGACTGATGGATGCGCGAGAGCCACACATGCACGGTTTCCATCTGTTCATTCGTGACTTTGAACTGGTAGGTGGCGCTCATCACAAAGCCTACGGGCACGATCACAGCGATCATTAGCGCAATGATCCAATGGAACGATTTTGACAGCCAACCCCAGCGCTCGGCGGTGTTATTCATGGCGCAAGCTCCCCCTGCCCAGCCCCGCTCCACTATCCCATATAACTGCCTCGCAATGCGAGTTTTGAGGTGAGCTTCACGGCCTAGAAATGCTAATCTAACGGCACATGCATTGGACGGAGCACTCGCCATGATCAACATCTGCCACACTGTCTTGCTACCGATCGCATTGATGGGCATGGTCTCCACTGGACCCGCAGCCCTTGGCCAAGACCATGCGCCATCGGGCATGGCGCACGATATGGACAAGGCGAGCTTAGCGACCTTGCGCGCCAAGGTGCCGGGCTACGTCGAGATGAGCGATGCTCAGATCAACGAAAGCATGGGCCGCATGCCTCCCGATTGGGCGTGGTATGGCAGCGCCGAAACGGTGAAGGACAGCGTCGGTGTGCTGGTGGTGGCCCATGGGGCGGGTACCAGCGGCGACAAGGTGCTGCAAGATGGAGTTGCGCCACTCGCCAGCAAGCACCCCACCGCGATTGGCTTTGGCATGGCGATGATGGGCTCGCACCATATTCAAGAGGCGCTCGATAAATTAACCGCGGCAGGCGCAAAAACCGTTGTCGTGGTGCCTGCCGTTGTCACCGAGCAATCCTCGGTTTATCGCCAATGGGCTTATTTGTTTGGGCGGCGCGATGATTCCGCTTACCTCGATGTGCCGCGCGTCAAGACCTTGGCCAAAGTTATCATGGCGCCCGCCATGGATGAGCATCAGCTCATCACCGATATTCTGTACGATCACGCCAAGGCCATCAGCACCGACCCGGCCAACGAGGTTCTGATCGTGCTGGGCCACGGCCCAACCTTCGACAGTGAAAACGAGATCGAACTGAAGCACATCGCCACCCATGCCGCTCGCCTGAAAGACCGCGGCAAGTTCTTCGATGCCAAGGGGCTGACCTTGCAAGACGACGCACCCGTTGCGACGCGCACAGCCAATGTGGCCAAGTTGCGTTCGTGGGTTGAGGACGCCAACAAGGCTGGCAAAACCCCACTCGTCGTGGGCTACCTTATTTCCACGCGCGGCATTCAAGACAAGATTGCCGCAGACCTGAAGGGGTTGACCTATAAGTTTCAAACCAAGGGCCTCAGCGCGCACCCCAACTTCACCGCCTGGATTCGGGCCAGCGTCGCTGAACAGACGGCAGGGATGTAAGACGGGGTTGGAGGGGGCCGATTCGAGTACACCCCGGCGTATTCTTGTTCACTGAATCCACCCAATAGGCATCTGAAAGCCTGAATCTTGGCTTCACCATTGAATTCCCTAGAACGCGCCCCATAGTCATGGGGTGTATTCGGTCAGGGAGCGAGCATGTTTCTAGCACTGAGAGATTTGGCGTTTGCAAAAGGCCGCTTTGCGCTCATGGCGACGGTCATTTTGCTAGTGGCTTTCTTGATGGTTCTGTTGTCAGGACTGTCGTCAGGCCTGATCGAACGCAATGTCTCGGGGATCAAATTGATGAAGGCGACGCATATCGCCTTCGAGCTCGATAACATCCCCAGTTACACCAACAGCTTCGTCGACAAGGAAATGTGGGAAGCCTGGGCCAAGGTGCCCGGCGTGAGCGCCATGACGCCCACGGGCATTACCGCCTTCAATGCTCGTAACTCAAACGGTACAGCGCTTACGGTCGCGCTGATGGGCGTCGTGCCAGGATCGTTCATGGAACCCAATGTCCTTGCGGGCGCGACCTTCGCATCGGACCCACGCGGGGTGATTATTTCCGATGAATTGATCGAGAAGGGCGTGAAGGTCGGCGATGTGATCCGGCTTGATCGCGTGCTCACAGAGCTAAAGGTCATTGGCACTGCCGCCCACGCCAACATCGGCCACGTTCCCATCGCCTACGCCCCGCTACCCTTGTGGCAGGAAGCAACCTACGGACCACCGGGTGGCCCACCGCCGGGCGATGAATTACCCAAGGTGCTATTCGATTATGCTTCGGTCATTGCCCTTCAAGTCTCAGACCCTGCCCAGCTGAAAAAAGCCGACGACGAAATTGGCACGGTCACGCTGAGCCGCGAAGAATCGTTTAATGCAGCTCCTGCCTATCGTGAGGAAGTCCTGACGGTGTTCCTGATTCAGGGGTTCATGATTTTTGTCTCGGCCATGGTTGTGGGCGCGTTTTTTGCGGTGTGGACGATCCAACGCACCCCCGAGATTGGCCTGGTGAAGGCCTTGGGTGCATCCACTGGCTACCTCATGCGCGATGCCCTGGCCCAAGCGTTGGTGGTACTGACCAGCGCTATCGCGGTTGGCGGCGTCATTGGCTATATGCTAGGCAGGTATATCGACACCACGGGCGTATCGTTCAAACTGGAAAGTGCTGCCGTCGGTTTGAATATTGGCCTGCTGTTGGTCGCGGGCTTGATCGGCGCTGCGCTCTCAATCCGGCGCATCGGCAGTGTCGATCCGATCATCGCGCTTGGAGCCGAACGATGAGCGCCGCCATCGGGCTAGCCGCAGAGCACGTCACGCTGGTTCTCGGTGACGGCGATCAGCAAATCACGGCCCTCAACGATGTGAGCTTACAAATAACGAAGGGTGAATGTGTTGCTGTAGTAGGTCCGTCGGGGTCCGGCAAATCGAGCCTTCTCGCCGTTTGTGGCGGCCTGCGTGCTCCGACAAAAGGCCGCATACGCATTGGCGAAACTGATTTAACAGCTCTCAAAGACTCACAACGCACAGGTGTGCGCCGGTCTAAAATCGGGTTTGTGTTCCAGCAATCCAATCTTGTGCCGTCGCTATCGGCCCTCGATCAACTCATGCTGATCGCCCATGTGAATGGCTCGCCCACCAAGGCCGATGAGAACCGGGCCATGAAGCTGCTCGACAGTGTGGGGCTGGCGGCCCGGGCCCGGCGCAGACCAGGGCAACTTTCGGGCGGAGAATGCCAGCGCGTTGGCATCGCCCGAGCCCTCATGAACCGCCCCGACGTGCTGCTGGTCGATGAGCCGACTTCGATGCTCGACCACAATCGCGGCACGGATATCGTTAAACTGCTCGCGACCCAAACCAAAGAACATGGCGTGGCGACCCTGATGGTGACACACGACGCCAGTATGTTGAGCTGGGCAGACCGGGTGCTGCGCATGGAGGATGGACGCGTGCTGCCAGCGTCATCTCCTATGGCAACCGCCGCGCAGTAAGACGTCAAGTTTGGAGGACAACCATGGCCTCGTTTAGACTCAATCTGTTGGCGGGTACCGCTGCCCTGGCATTGGCGCTGGCTTCAAACTTTGCCAATGGACAGCCCGCCAGCCCGGGCGAAGTGGATCATTCCAAGATGGATCACGGCGCCATGGGCCATGACATGGGCACGCAGCCCATGGATGCCGAAGGCCGTCGCAAGTCGGCCATGGCGCATTCCACCGGCCATAAAATGGGCGGCGCGGTCTATGAGGAAATGCGCCGCAACATCCCCACCTACCGGGCGCTCACGGATAACCAGATGGACCTAGCCATGGGGATGATGGGCGATGACATGGAGTGGTATGTCAGCGACAAGTCGCTGAAGGGCGAGATTGGCGTGTTGGTGCTGGTCCACGGCACTGGTGGTGGTGGCGACCGGGTGATGCGCGATGCCCTCGACCCCTTGGCCAAGACCATGCCCACCGCATTGGGTTTTGGCATGGCGATGATGGCCTCGGACCACTTGCAAGCCGCCATCAACGACCTAGAACAAGCAGGCGCGAAAACCATTGTCGTTGTGCCAACCACGGCGACGGATTTCAGCTCGCTCAAGCGGCAATGGGATTTCATTTTCTCGAAGGGCGATAAAGTGGCCTATGCCACCGTGCCGCGTGTGACCTCGAAAGCGAAACTGGTGATCGCTCCGAGCTATGAGTTCCACCCCATCATGGCGCAGATTCTGCTCGATCATGCCAAGGAGATCAGCAAGGCCCCCGCCCACGAAGTGGTCTACATTGTCTCGCACGGCCCCGAAGAACCATCGGACAACGAACCGGAATTAGCCAATCTGCAAAAGTACGCAGATTTTGTGAAAGCCCAGGGCGGCTTCGCCGACGCCAAGGCGCTGAACCTGCAAGACGACGCCCTGCCCGCCATTCGCCAAGGCAACGTGAAAAAACTGCGGCGGTGGATTGAGGTCGCCCGGCGCCAAGGCAAGGACGCGCTGATTGTCGTGGCCGTCGGCCAAGCCAAGGGCATTCAGCAGAAGCTTTATAGCGACCTGGATAGTTTGACGTTCACCTACAACGAAAAGGGCATGTCCAATCACCCGGGCTTCGCCGAATGGGTCAAAGACGCGGTCAACCGCGCATTGGCCGCTAGCAGCTAAACCTTCTGATTGGGGTTAGAATCAGGTTTTCTGCAAAGCCCTGGAGTAGGCAGAAATCATCTAAATTCCAGTGCCTCAGGCACTACCCCCAATGGGTTTTGTGAAGGCACAAGCAAAGCGACGGTTGTCGGCCATTAAGACTATGATTGGGCGACTCTATGCCCGAGTATTGCAACGATCGGTCGAGACATATGTCTTGAGACAAGTGTCTTGCCGGTTGAATGGCGAAAGAACCGCCACGGGGGGATAAGAATGCCGAGAATCACTGCTGCGAACCTAGAAGAACATGTCCGCCGTCAACGTGAACGGATTCTCGACGCGGCTTTCGACTTGTTCCGGCAGCATGGCCCCGAGGGCGTGGAACTGACCGATATCGCATCAGCCTGCGGACTCGCGCGCAACTCTCTCTACAAATATTTTCCCGACAAAGACCATATCATGTTCGCTTGCGTGATGCGCAATTTCGAGACTGTCATGGCGGCCAATACGCAAACCTTACGTGGCATCGCTGACCCGGCAGCCCGAATCGAGGAATGGATGAAGCAAATCGTCCGGTTCATCACTGGGCCATCCCATGAAATGGTCGAGATGCTTTACCGTGTGCCGGTCATGAAGCAAGAGTTGCGCAACACCATGTTGCAATCAAGCGCGCCAGTGATTGCGTGCCTACGCGAATCTTTTTCACAACTACTACAAGTTAGCGGCACTGACCCAGACCTTTGTATGGCGATGGCC
Organism: Rhodospirillaceae bacterium; assembly: GCA_009693785.1. Classification (GTDB taxonomy): domain Bacteria; phylum Pseudomonadota; class Alphaproteobacteria; order Rhodospirillales; family Rhodospirillaceae. The sequence continues at coordinate 27,564 of SHWP01000006.1, read as the reverse complement.
GATGGCATGGCGCGCGCGGCCGCCCATCATGCCCGGCGCACCGGCGACGTTGAAGGCGCCTGCGCTCAACTTCGCAGTTCTTTATATGCGGTATTGCACAGCAAGCCTGCATTCAAACCAATCAAGACGAACCAGCCGGTTGGCATGGCCGCCTAGAGCGTCGTGCGGAAAATTGGAACCCGGTTTTCCGCATCAACGGCGCGACCAAACAATAACTTAGAGCAAGCAGCCCGATTCCAACTTAACGCTGCTTGCTCTAGTCACAGCGGCGCGCACAATCTGATGCCAATAAAAAAGGGCGATCCACTGGATCGCCCTTTTTAAATCGCGATGAAAATCTGATTATTCGGCGGCCTTGGCGTGTTCGACGCTTGGCCGGAAGACCGGCGGGCGCGGCGCGGGCAAATGCGTTTCCTTTTCGCAATTAGCCAGTGTGGTGGCCAGCGGCGGGCCCAAATCGAACACAGGCATCTTGGCTGGTTGTTTCGATTTGATGTCGGCGCGTAAACGCTTGGTCTCTTCTTCGTTCACTACGCCATCGGCGTTGACAACCACACCATAGCGCTTGGCACCCTCGGGGGTAACCAAGCCACGGCGTACATCAGCCGATACCAGGGCTGCATCGCGTTCGATCGGATTGCCCCAACCACCGCCGCCCCAGGTGATAAAGGCCAGGATATCGCCCTTCTTCACTTTAACGTTGTCGCATTTGGAGTGGTGGTATTCGATGCTGCCATCGGTGCGGTAAAGGATCTTCTCAGAGCGCTTGCCTGGCGTGCCGCCGTTGACGCCCCACGGATAGGTCAGCCAACGGTCGTCATGGATGGAGATTTCGCCGTCTTCCAAGAAGCAGTAATCGACGCGTAGCGCATTGCCGCCACGGTTTTTGCCAGCCCCGCCCGAGTCCGGCGTCGTTTCATGACGCTCAATACGCAGCGGGAAATAGGCTTCCAAGTATTCCTGGGGAACATTGGTGAACGACGGCCACATGGAGTGACCATCAGGGCCATCGCCGAACGGCTTGGCTGGAATGCCGCCGAAGCCGATCTGGTAGAGCTGATACCATTCGCCCTTGGAATTGGTGCCCGAATACATGAAGTGCGGCGAGGACGAGAAGCCCGCAGCGCACAAGAAATCCGGGGTCTTTTGGCCCAACAGGGCAGCAAAGGTATCGAAGATGCGGCCCAAGGCATGGGTGCGGCATGACAAAGCGGCCGGGAAGTTTGGCTTCAACAGCGTGCCCTGCGGAATGCGCACGTCCACGAGGTCATAGAACCCATCGTTGAACAGGATCTGGGGATCAAACACCATGATCATGTAGATGCCCCAGAACATCTTGAGCATGTTCTCGTTGAGATAGAAGTTGATCGACCCAATGGCTTGCGGGTCGGTGCCCTTCCAATCGAGAATGACTTTGTGGCCTTCGCGCCACATCGTGCACTTGATCTTGTAGGGGCCGTAACCGCGGCCGTCGTCATCAACGTAATCCTCGAACGACACCGGTGATTCGCTGATGGCCTTGTCGATGAGATGACCGACAGCGCGCTTGTTGCGGTCAAGGGCGGCCTGGCAGGCGGCGACATACACCTCGTCGCCAAAACGCACGCACATTTCCTTGACGCGTTTTTCAGCGACGCGGCAGGCGGCCAGCACGGCATTGAGGTCGGAACGGTTCCAGGTCGGCAACCGCACCTGGTTGAGCATCACTTCCAGGATCGTTTCTTGCAGGACGCCCTTTTTGTAGAGCTTGGTGGGCGGGGTCACGAGACCTTCTTCAAAGATGGTCGTGGCATCGGTCGGCATGGAGCCGGGCACCTTGCCGCCGTTATCGGTCATGTGGCCGAAGTGGCAAGACCAGCTAACTAGACGGCCAGAGAAAAAGATCGGCACGATGATGAGCCAATCGTTGGCATGGCTGATGGCGCCTTCGACCTTGTAGGGATCGTTAGTGAAGAAGACATCGCCTTCTTCGATGGTGCCGTCGTAGTTGGCGAGGAAGCCGCCGATGAACGAGCCGAACTGGCCCACCACCATCTTGCCGTCTTTGTTGGCGATGAGGGGGAAGGCGTCGTGCTGCTCGCGGATGCCGGGCGACATGGCCGTGCGGAACACGGTGGCGTCCATCTCGAAGCGCGCGTTGCGCAGCGCGCTTTCGATAATGTCGAGCGTGATCGGGTCGATCGCAACCTTTTTGAAGGGCTTTTTATTGGTCTCGATGATTTGCGCTTTAATCGTCATGATTTTGATCTCCTGCTCGACCGTTAACGCTTTTTCTTCGACTTAGCTTTGGCCGCGGGCTTGGCTTTAGCCTTGGCCTTGCCTGCTGATGGCGCCGACATCCCGGCCTTGGGCTTCATGCCCTTGGGCGTGATGAGAATACAACCAACATGGTCAACCGTGCCCATGCAATCAGCCAAGATCACCGTCGTTGAGTCGAACTCGGTGACAATGGCAGGGCCTTGGACGATGTTGCCCGCTTTCAGTTTGGCGCGATCGTAAATCTTGGCCTTGTACTTTTTGCCTTCGTCCCAGAATTCGTGATTGGAATTAATCACCGCCGAGGAGGCATCGCTGCCGCCTTTGGCCACGCGGATCGCCTTGACGTTGGGGTACTCACCGACCACCACTGCGCGCAAATTGACGATTTCATGCTCGGCATCGAGCGCAAATGTGAATTGGCGGGTGTGGAAGGTATCGAAGTCCTTGGCCGCCCGCGCCAGGCCGTCTTTCTCGAAGCCTTCGAGTTTGCAGGCGATGGGAACTGAGAATCCCTGGCCAGTATAGCGCAAGTCCACTTCCCAAATGATGGTCTGTTCTTTGGCTGGAATGCCTTCTTTAATCAGGCTGTCTTGAGCCTGCTTCGAGAGGCCCTTGAGGATCGCTGTAACGTCCTTATTGGATGTCTCGGAGTAGCGGCGCACGAAGGTTTGGGACGCTTCGTTGCGCGCGCGTGTCGTGGCATCGCCATAGGCACACAACACGCCAGGACCTGGCGGGATAATCACCGGCCAGGAACTCGACAACTTGCCAAGCGCGTTGGCATGCAGCGGACCAGCACCACCGAACGCCACCAGCGCGAAATCGCGCGGGTCATAGCCTTGCTCAATCGACACCAGACGCAACGCACCAAACATGTTTTCGTTGACGATCTTAACCATGCCTTCGGCGGCCAGTTCGGTTGAGATTTTTAAAGCATCGCCGACTTTTTTGCAGGCCGTTTTAGCAGCCGCCACATCAAGCTTCATTTCGCCGCCAATAAGCGAGGGCGGTAAATGGCCCAGCACGACGTTTGCATCTGTCACCGTGGGTTCCGTGCCACCCTTGCCGTAGCAGGAGGGGCCAGGTGCAGCGCCGGCACTTTCAGGGCCGACACGAAGCGCGCCCGTCAGTTCGGGCACGCGGGCGATGGAGCCACCGCCTGCGCCAACCGTTCTGACATCAAGCGAAGAGGCGCGCACAGTAACGTCGCCAACCTTGGTTTCACGACGCAATTGTGGTTCGCCGTTTTCGATGAGGGCCACGTCGGTGGAGGTGCCGCCCATGTCGAAGGTGAGAAGGTTCTTAAAACCTGCTTGGCGCGAGACCCACAAGGCACCGGCGACACCGCCGGCTGGGCCCGACATCATCAGCGCCACGGGCTGGTCGGCTGCGGTGCCAAACGCCATCAAGCCGCCGTCGGAACGCAGAACCTTGTACTTTGCCTGCATCTTGCGATTGGCAAACGTCGTTTCGAGGTTCTTGAGGTAGCGGCCGACAGTGGGGCGAACATAGGAGTTGGCGACAGCAGTCAAGGTACGTTCGTATTCGTACATTTCCGGCAGCACTTCATGGCTGAGGCTGACGGGAACCTCGGGGAATTCTTGCTTGATAATGTCGCGAATTTTCTTTTCGTGATCGCCGTTGGCGAAAGAGTTGATCAACGACACGGTGATGGCCTGAACTTTATTGGCCTTGAGCTTGCGAACGGCCTCACGGACCGACTCATCATTGAGCGGGCGGACGACATCGCCACGCGCACCAATGCGCTCTTTCACTTCGCAGGTATTTTCCAGGCGCGCGAGCGGCAGCGGCTTGTTCCAGATGATCCAGCCAGCCAAGCCGCCAGGAACGAATGAGCGGGCGATTTGCAGGACCTGCTTGTAGCCTTGGGTGACAATCAAACCGACGACCGCGCCTTTGCCTTCCAGCACCGCGTTGGTAGCCACGGTGGTGCCGTGCATGAACTCGGTAATCTTTGAGGGATCGATGCCTGCATCCTTACAGATGCGCTCGATGCCGGTCATGACGCCGATCGACTGGTCTTGCGGCGTCGAGGGGGTTTTGGCGCGATACGTCTCGCCAGTGGCTTCGTTAATCAAAAGGAGGTCGGTAAAGGTGCCTCCAACGTCACATCCCAAACGATACGTCATGATGTCGCGCGTCCCTCGCTATGCATTTTATGGAATGGGCTTTCGCCGCATGAGGCTGGATTGGACGGTTACCCGCCCTTCACCCCGCCTGTCGGTGCAAGCCTAGACAAACAGGTTGGCAAAGGCGACTCAGAAAAACCACATCCCCGCACCCCGGCCAACGGCGGCGCTCAGGTAGCGTAATTCTAGTGGCTTTGCCAGTACTTTCCGGCAGTCGGTGGGGGCCCTTAGGCGGCTTTAGCGACATCCGGAAATACCCCGGCGCGGCCCAGCATGGCAGGGATGGGCTTGCCGAGTCGGTCCTCCACCCATTGCGCCGTGGCTATGACTTTCTTGATATCGACGCCGGTCTCAACCCCCATGCGGTTGAGCATGTAAATGAGGTCTTCCAGGGGGATATTCCCGGTCGCACGGGGGGCGAAGGGGCAGCCACCGATTCCGCCGGTGGAGGCATCGAGAAAATCTACCCCGGCCATGACCGCCGCATAGGCATTAGCCAGACCCGTATTGCGGGTATTGTGCAAATGCACCCGGATTGGCATGCCCGGCAGGGCAGTTTTCACGCGGGTCACGAGTTCGCTGACCCTGACTGGGTCGGCGCACCCGATGGTGTCGGCCAGAGCAACTTCATCGGGGTTCACTTCAGCGCACCGCTTGGCGATATCGACCACGCGTTCGGCAGGAACTTCACCTTCGAAGGGGCAGCCAAACGAGGCGCCAATGGTTACCGAAGTTTTGAAGCCCTCTTTTTTGGCCACGGAGCCAACCTCTTGCCATGCTTTGACGGTATCGGCCGAGGTCATGCCTTGGTTCTTCATGGCGAAGGTATCGGTCGCGACCACCGCATAGCCCATTTCGTCGCACTTAGCGTCGCGGGCCCGCTCAAAGCCCTTCATATTCAGGATCAGGCCGATATACGAGGCACGGCCATCGCGCGGCACTTGGGACAATACGGCTTCGGCGTCAGCCATTTGCGGAACACGCTTAGGATTTACAAAACTGGCGACCTCGATGCGGGTAACGCCCGCGTCGATGGCGCGCTTGATAAACTCGACCTTCTCCTCGGTGGGCATGATTTTCGGTTCGCTTTGCAGGCCGTCGCGGGGGCCGACTTCGACCAGGGTGACTTTTTTCTTCATGATCATGCGTCCTTTAAGCTTGGTGGGCGATGTGAGCGAATTCTAGCCCTGTGTCGGCATTCGACAAGGAGTTGTACCGGCGCTTGCCAGCGATATCATGCCCCGCTATAGGCCGAGGCGGAATATGACTTAGCCTAAACTTATATAGGTTGCAGGCCGCAAAGGGCAAAACGCTCAACAGGGCCAGACTGGGAAAACTGTAAGGGATAAGGACCATGGTTGGAGAAAATGGCCCGTTGACGGGCTTGCGGATGATCGAGATGGGCCAATTGTTGGCAGGACCGTTCTGCGGTCAGTTAATGGCCGACTTCGGCTGTGAGGTCATCAAGATCGAACAACCAAAGGTGGGCGACCCCTTACGTGAGTGGGGCCGGGAGAAAGCCGCGGGCAAGTCGTTGTGGTGGCCAATTGTGGCGCGCAACAAAAAGTCCATCACGCTCAACGCCCGCGTGCCCGAAGGACAAGAGATCATCAAAAAATTGGTCGGCAAGTCCGATTTTCTGCTTGAAAACTTCCGCCCCACAACGATGGAAAAATGGAAGCTAGGTTACGAGGATTTGGCCAAGATCAATCCCGGGATCATCATGATCCGCGTGTCGGGTTATGGCCAAACCGGACCATATTCGCACAAAGCTGGCTTTGCGGCCGTGGGCGAGGCCATGGGCGGGTTGCGTTATGTCGTGGGCGACCCCTCGACCCCACCAAGCCGGGTCGGGATATCCTTGGGCGACACCGCTGCGGCCACCTACGCCTGTATGGGCGCATTGATGGCGCTACATCACCGCCATGTCACCGGCCGCGGCCAAGTGGTTGATTCCGCGATCTATGAATCGGTTTTACAACTCATGGAATCGCTCATCACGGAGTATGACAAAGTTGGATACATTCGCGAGCGCACGGGCTCGACTTTGCCAAACGTCGCGCCTTCGAATGTCTATCCCGCAAAAGACGGAGATTTCATTATTGCAGCCAACCAAGACACGGTGTTCAAGCGCCTCACAGAAGCCATGGGCCAGCCTGAATTGAGCTCCGATGCCAAGTACGCCACCCACACAGCGCGCGGTGTACGGCAAAAAGAACTCGATGACATCATTGGTGTATGGACAAAGACCAAAACGGTAAAAGAGCTTGAGGACCTGATGGATAAAGCGGGCGTGCCGTCAGGCTTGATCTACCGCGCGCCAGAAATGTTGCAAGACGCACACTTCAAGGCGCGCGAAGCGATTGTCGAAATCGCGGACAAGTCGCTTGGCAAACTCAAGATGCAAAATACCTTTCCGAAGTTATCGAGTACACCGGGTAAGGTGCGTTGGACCGGGCCGGATTTAGGTGAACACAATGATGATGTTTACAAGGATCTGCTCGGCATGGACGATAAAACGATCAAAGACTACCAAGAACGGGGCATTATTTAAGTTCCGTCCTCATCTCAAACGCGGAGAGCGGCCATGAGCGAACAAGCCCACCTCAACCAAGATTACGGCAAAGCCGGTTTTGGCGGCCGCTTGGATTTTGGCAAGAAGCCCTGCTTGCTTCATGTCGATTTCGCACGCGCCTATATCGATAAGACCTGCGGGCTCTATGCCGGTGTTGAGGACTCGGCCCAAGCAGCGAGAGAAGTTTTAGCCGAGGCGCGTAAGGCGGGTATCTTGATTTGCCACACTCGGGTGGAATTCACACCGGGCGGCGCTGATGGCGGGATTTTCTTTCGCAAAGTTCCCGCCCTCAAGAATTTCGAGCGCGGCAGCCGTTATGGTGAGTTTGTCGAGGGCCTAGAGCCACTGCCCAATGAAGTGGTGATCACCAAACAATACGCCAGCGCGTTCTTCGCCACCAACCTGGCCTCAACCTTAACGTCCGCTGGCATTGATACCGTGCTGTTGGCCGGGTGGAGCACATCGGGGTGCATCCGCGCCTCGACACTTGATGCCTGCCAAAGCGGATTTATTCCCATCGTTATCCGCGATGCGGTCGGCGACCGCCATGCCGCCCCCCACGAAGCCAATCTGTTCGACCTCCAAGCCAAGTATGCGGAAGTCAAAAGCAAGGGTGACGTCATTGCATATTTACGCAAATTGAACCGCGTTAACTGAGCTTAGACTAGTTCTTTTTCTCGTCCGCACTATTCACCACTTGGTGGTTTCTCTTGCCTCAGAGCGTTGTCGGCCAAGCCCGCAGTGTGCTGGTTTAGCCATATTCCAGCCCAGGCGTTGGGGCGTCTGCTGGATTTTGACTGGGGCAAACCGTCTTGATGAAAGACGCCAAAATTATTTTGATCGGTGCTGGCATCGGCGGGCTAACCGCGGCCTTGGCCTTGCAGCGGCGCGGCTTCAAGGTCACCGTTTACGAGCAAGCGCCGCAGTTAGGCGAAGTTGGTGCCGGATTAACGCTCAGCCCCAATGCGACCCACGCGCTGGAATCGATTGGCATTGGCGGCGAGCTCGCACGCCTGGCCTCGCGGCCCTCACGTCAAGGAGTCCTGCATTACCGCACCGGACAGATTTTGGTGAAAGAGCAGCGCGGCGACTTGGCTAAGAAACAATACGGCGCCGACTACTATCAAATTCACCGTGCCGATGTGCATGGCCTATTGGCCGACGTTGTTAGGTCGAACGATCCAACTGCAATTCAGCTTAATCAATCGTTTATCGGGCTGAGCCAGAACGGCTCTTCAGTCGAAGTTATTTTCGCCAACGGTATGAAAACATCTGGTGATGTCATCATCGGTTGCGATGGCATTAAGTCCGAGGTGCGTGCTGCACTGTGGGGCAATGTTCCGCCACGCTTTACCGGCAACATAGCTTGGCGCGGCTTGGTGCCAATCGAGCGCCTGCCCAAAGGTTTCAAGATCGATCCACCATCGGCGGCAGCGGTTGGCGTGAAGCACAGCATGGCGCGCTACCTGGTTCGCGACGGAACCTTGCTGAATTATGTTGCCTTCGCGGAGAAAACCGGCTGGGAAGTGGAAAGCTGGTCGGTGCGCTCCGAGGTCTCGGAATTGATGGCCGAGTTTCACGATTGGCACGAGTCGTTCCGTACGTTCCTGGCAGTCACGCCGCCCGAATTGTGCTTCAAGTGGGCGATTCATGACCGCGACCCCCTGCCCCAATGGACCAAGGGCCGCGTGACTTTGCTAGGCGATGCCGCCCACCCGATGCTGCCTTTCCTTGGCATGGGCGCGGCTAGCGCCATTGAGGATGCCGTGGTTTTGGCGCGCGCCTTCCAGGCTGCCCAAACCCTCGACGAAGCATTATCACGCTACGAAGCTGCCCGGCGCGAACGTGCAACTTTTATTCAGCTTGCATCACGCGAGGCCCAGGGACGGCTCCAGGGTGGCAAGGTGGACGCCTACACCAAGAAAGAACACAAAAACGAGGAATTCTTGGGCTTGTTTAATTACAACCCCGCGACTGTGGCCGTGTGATACCTAGCACACAACTTTCTGATCAAGATCAAGGTTGAATCGATCAGCGTGACTTGAGATTGCGAGCCAAAACGTGGCATCTTGCCGCCGCCATTCCATCCTGAGGATCAGCCATGCCCGAAACCCAAATTCGCTTGCCGCGCGTTGCCAAAGGCAAACGCCCGCAATTTTTCGATGACCCTGCCGTCGATCAAATGATGACTTTCATTATTGAATTGTCAGCCGAAGTCTCGGTGCTTTATGACCGGGTCGATACAATTGAGCGTTTGCTTGATTCCAAGGGCACGATTTCGCGAACCGATATCGAAAATTACCGGGCACCCGATGCGGTCGAATCAGAGCGCATGGCACGACGCGATGGTTATTTAAAACGCGTCTTCCGCATGCACCAAAATACGACACTGCCAAAAGCAGTGAAATCGAAAGCGAAGCCAGCGCCGAAAGAAAAGTCGAAAAAGCGCCGTAAGTAGCGCCCGTGAATTCGGTCGAAACCCTCGTTAATCACGTTGTCGGCACCACATACAGCGATTTGCCCGCTGAGGCCATTCGGGCGGCGAAAGTTTTCATCTACGATACCTTCGCCTGTGGACTAGCTGGATCAACCGGCCCCTCGACAAACGATATTCTGACTGCGGCGCAAAGCTGGGGGGCCGGCCAGGATGCTACGGTGTGGGGACATGGCCTGCGATTACCCGCCCCCCACGCGGCCTTGGTGAATGCATATCAAATTCATTGCCTTGAGTTTGATTGTGTCCATGAGAGGGGCGTGCTGCACCCTATGTCGTCACTAATGTCAGCGTTGCTGGCCGAGGTTGAGCGGCAAACAACAATCACCGGGCGGAAAATTTCAGGGAAAGACTTTCTTGCCGCCGTCGCCGTGGGCATTGACGTATCCTGCTCGATCGCTGTGGCCTCCAAGGCACCGATGAGGTTCTTTCGGCCCGCCTCCGTTGGCGGGTTCGGCGCCACAGCGGCCTGCGCAAAAATCCGTGGCTTTGATCATGCCCAAACCTGGAACGCCTTGGGTGTGATGTACGGTCAAACCTCAGGCACAATGCAAGCCCATGTCGAGGGATCGAAGCTCTTAGGCCTGCAAGTGGGCTTCGCCGCCAGGGGTGCATTAACAAGCTGCGATTTAGTGGCCGCGGGCGTCGAAGGCCCCAAGGACATCATTACCGGTGTGTGGGGGTACTTGCCGCTTTTTGAAGGGGCCTACGATTTACAACCTACATGGTCGCAGTTCGGCAAGATCTATCGCCTCACCGAAATCGCGCATAAACCGTTCCCTTCGGGCCGGCTGACTCACTATGCGGTTGATGGGTTGCAGCGTTTGCAAAAACAACATGGCTTTGACGCGCGAGATGTCGCGGCCGTGACATGCCAAGTCCCGCCCCTGCCCAAAAGATTAGTGGGCCGTCTCGATATCGCAGACCCCACGCCCAACTACGCAAAACTCTGCCTGGGGTATGTTTGTGCGACGGCGCTGATTAAAGGCGCCGTTGATCAGTTTGATTTCCTGCCCGAGGCCTTGGGACGAAAAGACATCCACGAACTGGCCGCTAGGGTTGAGGTGATCGAGGACACCAATCCCGACCCCAATGCCTTCGGGCCGCAGATCATTACCGTCACCTTAAAATCAGGTGTGGTACATGCCATCACCATTACTGCCGCCATCGGCGACCCCAAGAACCCCTTCACACGCGACCGGCAGGATGAAAAATTCTGGCGTTGCTGGGCGGCCACCCCCACGGCCTTGCCCCGCGCCAACGGTGAGCGGTTGATTCGGCTGATCGATTCGCTTGAGAATGTTGCCGATATGACAGAATTGACGCGGCTGTTAGCCCCCTGACTCGCGTCAGCGTTGACCGACAGGTGATCGGCTAGGAAAGGAAACTGGCTCCGGCGTGGTGCACAAACGATGTTGCCGCAGCCCCTCACGGATTAATATGAATCCCCTATTCGAGGTTGGGAGTACGACATGATTCCACAAACCATGCATTCGATTTTCGCCAAGCCAAATCACGATGAGGCCTCGCGGCAAAATTTTGTCAACGATTTCCGCGTGCATTTGGCCAGCAAGGTATTCCCCGGCAATTTTCCTGCCTATTTCGGGCGCGTACTGCCTGCCTTCATCAAAGCCCAAGGCCGCGAGCCCAAGGACCGGCACGAAGTGCGCAAAGTGATGACCAAAGACCCCTACTATCAGCTGTGGAGCGCTATGCAGCGCAACAGCCAAGAGATGATCTGGGATTCGGTTATTGATGCAGTGGAACGTCAACTGCCTGATCTGCTCAAGAAAGCCAAGGATCTCAAGGGTAAGGGTTCATTGACACTCAACCCCAATGTCGAGGTGCCGAAGTATCACAATGCGGCCGATATTCACCTGCAACCCGGCGCTTATCACACCGATGTCGCGCCTGACGATCTTTCCGCCGGGGCCATTTATGACCGCGGCACGTATATTTATTCCATGGGCGGCCTCGGTGCTGAGAATGATGGCCTCGGCCGCATCTTGCAAAAGTTTTTTCACAAGCAGTACCCAGATAAGAAAATAGAGCGCGTGCTCGATATGGGCTGCACCATCGGCGGCTCGGTCAGTTTTTGGTCAACCAAAGAACCCGGCACTGAATTTCACGCCATCGACGTGGGCGCGCCCTGCCTTCGATATGGTCATGCCCGCGCCAAAGCCGTGGGCGCCAATGTGCACTTTAGCCAACAGAACGCCGAGAAAACGAATTTCCTTGACGCAAGTTTCGACGTCGTGACATCGCACATCTTGCTGCACGAAACCTCGCGACAGGCAATTCAGAATATCTTCAAAGAGTGCTACCGCCTGTTGAAACCGGGCGGTGTGATGATGCACCTCGACCTCCCGCAAGCTTTTGGCCAGAACCCACTGGAGGGCTTTCTGTGGGAATGGGAAATTTACAATAACAACGAACATTTCTATGGCCAACTACGTGAGCTCGACACGGCCGATGTCGCTACCAAGGCCGGTTTCGACCCGGCGAAATTCAAGATTCATCAAGTTGCGAGCACGTGGGACGACGGGCAAACACCCTACTCCAATGAAAACTTCACGTTCCCGGTTTATGTGGCCGTGAAATAAATTCAGCTGAGCAAACGCTCAAGTAAATTCGGGAGACATGACATGGCCGATGATAAGAAACCAGTGAAGCTGCCCAGAACTGCCAAGGGCAAGAAGCCGATCTACTTCGACAGCACCACCGACAAGCTATTGTCGATGGTGCTGACGCTGATGGGCGAGTTGTCGGTGATGCGTGACCGGCTCGATACGGTTGAGCGGTTGGCCGAGAAAAAGGGTGTGTTTAAGCTTGACGACATTGAGAACTACGAACTCACCGAAGAGGTCAATAAAATCAGGGGTGAACGCCGGGCCGCTTACATCGCGCGGGTCCTAAAAAGCGTTCAAGACGAACTAGATGCCTTGCAGCAGCAAGGCGATGGCATGAACGTCGAGATCACGCAGTAATCCCGGCCATGGCACGTATTCTGATCGTCGAGGACGAGAAATCCGTCGCGGCCTTCCTCCAACGCGCATTGAAAGATGCGGGCCACACCGTGGCCGTGGCCAAAGACGGCAAAGACGGAGTGGCTCAGGCCAAGGCTAGCCCGCCCCAGCTGGTGATCATGGATTTGAGCATGCCTAAACTGAATGGGTGGGATGCCACGCGCCAACTCAAGGCAGATGCGACGGCGGCGTCTATCCCTGTCTTGGCGTTGACCAGCGCGATGACTGCAACCGACCGCGACGAAGCTTACCAGGCTGGTTGCGATGCCTTTGAAACCAAGCCCGTCGATTTGCCGCGCTTGCTTGCTCGTATCGCGGAGCTTGCGCCAGGTTAGTGCGGATGGAACGGCACGACGGTTGGGCTCGCACCTGCGCGGGCAACAAGGACATGTGCGTTTTCCACCGCTGTCCAGTTACCTTCTTCCGCATCTAAAGGCTCAGACACCACCATCAGTTGCTCGCCCATGCGCGAATAAAAGAGCGTCGGGGGCTCGGGGTCTGTCGCGTAGCGCAGGGCATAAATGGTATCCCCGTCAGATAGAGCCGCCGTCATGCGGAAGGGCTCGTCGACCTTAGCGTTGGACATGGCCTTGAGCACCGTGCCAACGGTTTTCGACAGTGCCCCGACCGGATCTTTGTCGAGATTCTGGCTAAAGAGCAGGTAAAAAAACGCCTCACTGTCGGTAGTACCCACCCGGGCGTTGTAAACATCATCGGCGATCAAGGCATCCAAAGGTCTACGGATTTTCTCGTAGCCGCCGATTTGGCCGTTGTGCATGAACATCCATTTTTTAAACGCGAAAGGATGGCAGTTGGCCACAGATGTGGCCGTGCCGGTGGACGCGCGCACATGGGCAAAAAACAGCCGTGATTGAATCTGGTGGGCAAGGCTGCGCAGATTAGGATCGTTCCAGGCAGGCCGTGTTTCACGGTACAGCCCGGCAGATCGCGTGCGCCATACCAGCCCACCCCCGAGCCATCGCCGTTGGTGGGCACGCGGGCACGCCGCGCCGAAAGACTTTGCCGGACGAGCGAGTTTTCGGGTTCGTAGATGAGCTTTTCGAGATAAATCGCCGGCCCAAGGTAAGTAATCCAACGGCACATGAGTTGCGATCTCCGCTCGTTTAGGCCCGCCAGAAGTGGCGGGTGAAAAGAACCAGCACGGTGAAGAGTTCGAGACGCCCGAGAATCATCGCCACCGCAAGCGTCCAAATCGCGCTATCGGACAACGACCGAAAATTTCCGGCTGGGCCCACGATTTCGCCCAAGCCAGGACCGACATTGCCCAGACATGCGGCCACTGCGGTAAAACTGGTCATCGGATCAAGGCCGTGCGCTGCCAGCACAAGAGTCATCAAGGCGAGCGCCGCAATATAAGCCGCTACAAACGCCACCACCGATAATGGCACGTCAGCAGGCACCGGCAGGCCGTTGTAGCGTTGTTGAAACACGCCGTGCGGCGTCACGAGTTGGCGAACATAGCTTTTCAGCATTTCCCACAACACCACGAAACGCAGCATCTTGATGCCACCCGCTGTGGACCCGGTGCAGCCGCCAAACGATAGAAGAATCGCAAACAAGACAACTGGGAACGAGCCCCACAGCGCGTAATCTTTGGTCATGAAGCCCGTGGTGCTGAGCACCGAGACGATATTGAACAGGGAGTGTTGGAACCCATCCCACGGCGCCATATGATCTTTGTTGTTCAGCCATATCGCACTCGCAATCGCAGCGACAACTGTGATGGTGACAAATAAGCGCACCTGTTCATCCTTAAACAACTCACTCCAGTTTCCCTTGAGAGCCCGCAGGTAGAGGGTGAATGGCAACGAGCCGAGCGTCATGAAGATAATGCCATTCCACAGCACGATTTCACTGGGCCACTTGGCAATGGAAGAATCTGAGGTCGAAAAACCTCCTGTCGAAATCGTCGCCATGGAATGAATGATGGCATCAAAGCCGCTCATGCCGCCGAACCAATAGCCGAACGCACACAGCACACTTAATACGAAGTAGGTGCCGCCCGTCGCGATGGATATCTCGCGGGCCCGGGGTAAAACTTTGTCCATGCGGTCGGACGATTCAGTGCGTAAAAGTTGCATGCCGCCGACGCGCAAGAACGGCAAAATGGCGATCGCCATGACGATAATCCCAATGCCGCCAAGATATTGCAGCAGGCCACGCCACAACAAAATTCCAGGGGCCATCGTGTCCAGCCCCACAAGAACTGTGGACCCGGTGGTGGTCAGGCCTGACACCGTTTCGAAGAAACTGCCCGCGTAACTCAAACTCACCTTGGCGAATTTGAATGGCAAGGCGCCGAACATACCCAAGAGAACCCAAGAGAGCGTGGTCAATAGAAACGCTTGTTTGATATCAAGCGCCATGTTGGGTCGCCGGTTGGCCAGAATGAGGGCTATGCCAAAAAACCCGGTTGCCACGGCCGAGGCCCAGAAAACGAACCAATCTGGGTTGCCGGAGGCAAGGTCAACCGCAGCCGGAATCAGCATCAGGACCGCGAGGCCGGTGAGTAAGAGCCCGTTGATGTGAAGGATAGGCCTGAGATCAGGCATCGGTTGCGTTGGACTTATGAAACGAGGGATATAAACGTTCGATGTATCGTATCATGGCTACACCGCACACGCCTAGCTGAGATCATTTCCACCGACTCACCCGCCGATCGGGCAAAGATAGCGGGGTGCTTGCGGGAGTAAGATTCCCTGGCTATAGGAGCCGCCTTCAACGAGACCGATATGGCAGACGCATCAGAAACCCGCTCCAGCTACAAGCACTTCCTCACCATCCCGACCCGGTGGCGCGATAATGACGTCTATCAACACGTCAATAACACCGAGTATTACTCATACTTCGACACGGTGATTAATGAGTATCTGATCCGTGAAGGCGGGCTCGATTATCAAAATGGCGAGATCGTGGGCCTGGCCATTGAAACTCAATGCAAGTTCCATAAGCCGATCAAGTTTCCACAGGTCATCGATGCGGGCTTGCGTATCGGAAAACTTGGCAATTCATCGGTGCGTTACGAGGTCGGTATTTTCATTTCGGGCGACAACGAGTGTGCCGCACATGGCCATTTCGTGCATGTCTTTGTGAAGCGCCCCGAAAATCGCCCAACACCGATTCCGCCCAAAATGCGCGTCGCGATGGAAAAGTTATTGGTGCCTGGCACCTGAAGGATCCAACATGAACAAACATCGCAAAAAGTTGCGTGAATTGATGGCCAAGCCCGGCATGATCATGGCCCCTGGCGGCGGCACACCCCTTGATATTCGCCTGATCGAGCAGGCCGGTTTTGATGTCGCTTATATGACCGGCTATGGCACCGCATGTGTACGTTATGGCGTGCCAGACATCGGGCTAACCGGTTACGGCGAGCTTGAAGAAACCGTGCGCGCCATGCGTCAGGTAAGCAATATCCCGCTCATTGTGGACTGCGACACAGGCTATGGAGACATCGCCAACGTCAAGCGCACCGTTCAAGGCATGGAAGCTTTGGGCGCAGCAGGCGTGCAAATTGAAGATCAGGTATGGCCCAAAAAATGTGGCCACATGGAAGGCAAGTTTGTCGAACCACGTGATGTCGCCATTCGTAAAGTTAAGGCAGCCGTGGCCGCGCGCACCGATAAAGATCTGTTGATCATTGCACGCACCGATGCGCGTGGACCCCATGGAATGGAAGAGGCCATGGCGCGGGCCAAGGCCTTCATGGATGTGGGTGCGGACATGATTTTCTTCGATGGGCCGAAATCGCTGGAGGAACTACATCAAATCTGCAAGGCCAACATTGGCCCGCAAATGGCCAACATGTCCGAGACGGGCCTGACACCGATTCTTTCGGCCAAGGAACTGGAACAGATTGGCTTTAAATTGACGATTTGGCCTTCGACAACCTCGCGCATTGCCGTGCGTCAGGTGTCGGAGTTCCTCAAGCACCTAAAGTCCACGGGGGATTCGCGGCCCTGGCTTGACCGCATGGCGTCGTTGACGGAAACCAACACCAAGCTTGGCCTCGACGACGTTAAAGGCTTCGAAAAAGCCATCACTGGCTGAGATTTGCACCGAATCTAACCCAAACAGTGGCTGGTTTCGTCTCTCCCGCTCAGCGAGGGCTTGAGGCACAATAAGCCGCAAATGTAAGGGAGCAAGCGATGCCCGAGGGCAGGACCGCGCGAGAACAAGTCGACCAGGCCGAGATGGTTAGACGCGCGGAATCTTTGGTTTCGATACTGCGGGAACGCCGCGCGCAATCGTTGCAGGACCGGCGAGTGTCCAATGCCACTATCGCCGACTTGATTAAGGCGGATTTGTTTAAAATCATGCAGCCAGCCGCGTTCGGTGGGCTCGAATTACCCTATGGCGCGCAAGTTCCAATTTCAGTAGCGCTGGGCATGGGCTGCGGTGCGGCAAGCTGGTTGATCTCGGTATTTGCGACGCATCATTGGATGCTGGCGAAGTTCGACCCGCAAGCGCAAGCCGATGTCTGGGGAAAAGACCCAGATACCATTGTCTGTTCTGCCTTCGGATTTGCCGAGGCTAAAGTGACCGCCGTTGCTGGCGGCTACCAAGTTTCGGGGCGTTGGACATTCTCCAGCGGCTCTCATGCGGCAGGCTGGGCGATGATCGGCATTCCGATTGAGTCCAAAGATGGGCCCTTGGGCCGTAAGTTCGCCATCGTCCCTCGCAGTGATTTCCAAGTGCTCGATAACTGGCACGCCGTGGCATTGCGTGGATCGGGCAGCAACGACATCACAATCACCAATGCCTTTATTCCCAATTACCGCACTATCGGTTTTGATGAGATCGACCGCGTTACCAGCCCCGGCACAGCAGTAAACACAGGGCCCACGTACCGTCTACAAACGTTTGGCGTGTTTAATCTTACAGGTGTTGGGCCAACCTTGGGCTTGGCGCACGGGGCCCTGAAATCATTTACCGAAGGCATGAAACACCGCCGCAATGTATTTGGTTCGAAGATTCCAGAACTGCAAAACATCCAAATCCGCACCTCCGAGGCCTCGGCGGAAATCGACGCTGCCCAAGTTTTAGCAGACCACCATCTCAAAACCCTTCAGGATGCGGCCTTAGCAGGCGGCGGTATGAGCAAGAATTACTTACTGCGATTGCAACGTGACTGCGCGTATGTGGGCCGCCTGTGTCAAAACGCAGTTAATCGTTTGGTCGAGGCCTCAGGCGCTGGTGGACTAAGCGATGACAACGATGTTCAGCTTAATCAGGCAGATTTGAAGGGTGTGTGCGCTCATTTAACGATGGGCTGGGACGCGAATTGTGTGCCCTACGGAAAATATCTGCTAGGCATTGAGCATAAAGGCCTGATTTAGGATTTTAGAAGAGGCGAGAGAATGGGCGTTGTTGCGACATCTCAAGGCAAAGTTACAAGCGAAGTTTTAGTAGGCCGAGTTGCGGCGCTAGCCCCCAAGCTCATCGAACGCCGCGCGAAGGGCGCCCTGCAACGTAGATTGCCTGACGAGACCATCGCAGACCTTGTCGCTACCACGGCGCTGCGCGCCTGCATGCCCGCACGCTTTGGCGGACATGAGCTGCCGTTCGGGACCCACACCGATGTCGCCATGGAATTGGCCCGCACCTGCGGATCGACCGGTTGGGTGGCGGGTATCATTGGCAGTCACAATTGGTGGCTTGGAAAATATCAAATCGAATCCCAACATGAAGTCTGGGGCGATAACCCCGACGCGCTTGTGGCGGCGGCGTTTGCCTCTAACCCCGGCAGCAAGGCCGTGCCAACTGACGGCGGCTACATCGTCACGGGCGAATGGATGTGGTGTAGCGGGATCGATCATTGTGGTTGGTGCTCGCTGATGACGCCGGTGCCTCAACCTAGCGGACCACCAGATTTAGTGATGGTGTTGCTCAAACGTGGCGATTACACCGTGAAAGATGTCTGGTTCGTGCCAGGCATGAAGGCAACTGGTAGCAACAACGTGGTTGCAAACGAAGTATTTGTACCCAAACACCGCGTCACACGCGTCGCCGAACTCAACAACAAGGCCTCACCGGGCCAAAAACTCAATGACAGTTGGATTTATAAACTGCCAATGCTGGATGTATTCGGCTACTCGGTGGCAGGCCCAACATTGGGTTGCGCGCGCGGCGCCTTAGATGGCTTCATCGCCAGTATGACCGGGCGGACGGCACTCGATACCAGCAAAGTTACCGATCACCCCACCCTACAGGCCCGCGTGTCGGAATCCTCAGCCGAGATTGATGCAGCTCAGGCGCTTTACGATACTGACATGGCGTTCTTGCGGGTCGTAGCACAGGCCAACCGCGACCTGTCGCAAGCCGACATCACGCGCATTAAGCGCAATTGTTCGTATGTTTCGACCCTGGCAAAACGTGCGGCCATGCGTTTGATTGAGGCCATGGGGGCGGGCGGAGTATCTGATTCCAACCCGGTGCAAATCGCTTTTGCCGATACTCTCGCTGGTGCGGCGCATCGGGCTTTAAATTGGGATGTGAACGGTCCCGCCTACGGCAAGGTTTTATTTGGGGCCGCCTCTTCTGCCGACGCAGAACTGTTGAGGCGGCAAGCTGCGGCCGCCAAGGCCATCACGCATTAAGTTGGCACCAGATAGCGAAACTCAAAAACAGGCCGTAACCGAGCCTAGTTTGTATTAAAATCGGCTGTGCTTGGATCCAAACTTCAAGACAACTGTGTACAAGCGCCCGCCAGTTAAGAAAGCGCCTTGGCTTTGATAAATAATGTTTCCAAATTCGCATCGACGATATCCAACTCACGCAAGTGCTCAATAATATTGGCAAGATAATCGAGGCTACGTCCCTCGCTCCCCTCACCTTGCGCAATATGCTGAGCCTTCACTTCGTCGGACCACTGCCCCGCGAATTGATCGTGAGCAGCATCTGCCACATAAGCACGAGCCACAAGGCGCGCGCCACTGTCGAGTTCGATCGCAACGTGACGCGGGATATAGATATACGAGATCAACTCCCGGTCATCGAGGTACCCGATCACTTGGGTGGCTTGATCTGGGGCGATGCGAAAGGCACGGCCCCGGCACTCACCGCCCGGACGCAAGCCGCAAACCATGCCTGGCTTGTCGCGCGTGCCGCGGTAGTGGATGGACACCAGACACATGTCGCGGCTGAATCCATCCAGCCTGGCCGGGCGGCTTTCGAGAAATGGAAATCCCGGCCGCCACATCAACGACCCATAACCAAACACCCATATATTTTGAGGATCCATGGGTGGGTCGCTGGCGGGAACGAGAGGGTATGATTTTGCCATAAAGGCCATGTCTCATGGCGCTGTAGTCGCGTCAATCGGCGTCGCTAAGCCAGCTTCGCATGCTATGGTCTGCCTATGAACAATGGCCTCGTCATTAAGCGCTTTTTGCGCAACCAATTTGTGGTGTGGCCCCTATTGGGCCTTGTCATCGCGTTTGTTCTGTATTGCACCGCATGGTTCGGGGCCGCCACTGTTTTACAAAATCAAGCCCAGCGTTGGATCGAGGCGCAAAGATCGTCGGGTTTATCAGTGAGCCACGGCGACCCCTTGCTTAGCGGGTTTCCGAGACGTGTAGTTGTGTCGTACCCGGAATGGGAAACCGCTGTGCCGGCGACGAGTGGCGGATGGACTTGGCGCACAGCAACAGTAAGTCTGAGAGCCGAACCATGGGCGCCATTTCGTTTTACGGTCGATCTGGCCGGGCAGCATTCGCTGTCAGGCTTGTGGACACCGCCAGGCATCGCGGCGTGGATTACCGCCCGGCAATTTGACATCAAACCTGTGCTTACAACCTCCGGACAAGTAGCCGAAATCGCGGTGGAGCTTGCAGAGGTATCGGTCGCGAATGAGCCCGATAGCACTGCTTTTGCGTCAGTCGCGACAGCGAATTGGAGTATGACGAAGCAGGCCAGCGCTAATACCAATGAACCGACACTGTGGCGATTAGTGATATCTGTGACAAACGCGAGTGCTTCTGGTCTCGGCCAGATTGGCCCCTTTGCTCCCACGATCAAGTCATTGCGCATAACCGCAGACATGACGCGACCAGTAGGGTCTGGCCCGCTGCCCAACGTGCTTGAAGCCTGGCGGCAAGACGGCGGCACGTTGGAATTGCGCGAGTTCACTCTCGATTGGCCGCCGCTGTCGATATCTGCCTCGGGCACCGTGGCGGTTGACAGCAATCTGCAACCCATTGGTGCCTTAAGTGCCAAATTTCGCGGATTTTTTGAAACAGTCGCCACCCTGGCCAGCCAAGGCTTGGTGCGGTCAAGCGAGGCGAGCATGGCGCGTATTGTCTTGGGCTTGCTCTCGCGCAAGCCCGATGCCGGGGGGCCGCCGGAAATCAACCTTGCGGTAACGGTCCAAAATCAAAAGCTATATACTGGGCCACTTCCATTATTGGATTTGCCAAGGGTCGAGTGGCCTGCGGCCGTGACCCTGCCTTAAGCCAAAACCTCGTATTTCTCGATCACCCACTTCTCTTGGGCAGCATCTGCGTACCACTGCTTGGTCGCAGGATGATTCAAGACGGCATCGCTATAGGCGCGGCTGATTGGATCTAACTCGACGCTGTAAGTTTTAAAGCGGGTTACAACAGGCGCGTACATCGCATCGGCGTTGCTAAATGCCCCGAACAGAAACGGCCCACCATTGCCAAATTTTACCCGGCATTCATTCCAGATCGCCTGAATGCGCGTGATATTGTCTTGCACGTCCGGCGCTACGGCCTTGGCAGGGAATGTTTTGCGCAGGTTCATCGGCATCGACTGACGCAAGGATTGAAATCCCGCATGCATTTCCGACGAAATAGCGCGCGCGACTGCGCGGGCATGAGGGTCTGCCGGCCACAAGGGCTTGTCGTAGAACGCATCGGCAAGATATTCGAGAATCGCAAGTGATTCCCATACCGTGATCCCGCCATGCACCAGGACCGGCACCTTGGCGGCGCCGGAGAATTTTTTGATCGTCGGCAGCGTGTCAGGCTCAAACAGTGGCAGCACCGTTTCACGGAACGGCAATCCTTGCGCTTTCATCGCGAGCCATGGCCGCATGGACCATGATGAGTAAGCCTTATTGCCGATGATGAGATGCAATTCGGTGGACATAAAACACCTTGAGGTTTGGGAATGGCGGCGTTGTATCAAATCGCACGCCGGCGCACATGACAATCAAGCGTCAAATTCTGCCAACTCACGCCTGTTTGGCATGGATAATACCGCGGCGGATGGCCCGCGTTCGTGCAAAGAGTTTTTCCAAGCTTTCTCCATCGCCCCGGCGGATAGCCCGCTGAAGTGCCGTAAGGTCTTCGGTGAAGCGTTGAAGCACCTCTAAGGTTGCATCGCGATTGTTCAAAAAGATATCCCGCCACATGACGGGGTCAGAGGCAGCAATGCGTGTGAAATCGCGAAAACCTGAGGCCGAGTATTGAATAACTTCTTGCTTCAAGTCATCAGCCAGGTCATCGGCTGTGCCAACGATTGTAAAAGCGATGAGGTGCGGTAAGTGCGACGTGATCGCCAGCACTTTGTCATGGTGATCGGCTTGCATGGTCTCGATTTTCGAGCCAGCCCTGCGCCAGAATTCAGTGACTTTGACCACGGCAGTGGGGTCGGAATTAGGCAATGGTGTGAGAATGCACCAGCGGCCTTGGAAAAGTTCAGCAAAGCCCGCCTCAGGGCCGGAATGCTCGGTCCCGGCCAAAGGATGGGCTGGAACAAAGTGAACGCCTGGCGGCAAATGCGGTACAATCGCAGCAATAACCGCCTGCTTTACTGAACCCACATCAGTGATGATCGCGCCTTTTTTGAGGTGTGGCGCGATGGTTTTAGCGATGGCTTCGTTGGTGCTGATAGGCGTGGCAATGACGACCAAATCGGCATTCTTTACGGCCAAGGCGTAATCGGGCGTGACCTCATCTGCAATACCAAGCCTTAGACACGCCTCTAGCGTCTCTTTGCGCCGGGCACACGCAACAATGCTGCCAGCTAATTTGTCGCGGCGCATGACACGCGCCATGGACGACCCGATCAGGCCAATACCAATGATCGCGACGCGATTGAACAGGGGCTGGTTAACCATGGGATGAGCCCATGAATTCGCTGAGCGTGTTCAAGACCAACTCCATCTCATCATCTGCGCCAATGGTCATACGCAAATGGTTCGGCAGGCCATAGTTCTCGATCCGCCGGGCAATGACACCGCGCGATTGTAGAAAGGCGTCAGCGGCCGCAGCCGTTTTGCCATTTTTGCCGTCAAACAGCGGCAACAGAAAATTGCCAGAGTCGCCAACAATTGTCAGGCCCAGTCCGCGCAGGCGTTGCAGCGCGATTTTCATCCATTTGGTGTTGTGCGCTTTAGCCTTGGCGATATGTGCTTGGTCACGAACGGCAGCAATGCCAGCCGCTTGAGCGGGGCCTGACACATTGAAGGGATTTCGCAAGCGTTCAAGCGTATTGATGATAGCCTTGGACCCAAATCCCCAACCCAAACGCAAAGTTGCTAGGCCATAGATTTTTGAGAATGTGTGAGTGACGACGGTGTTGGGTGTCGTCTTTGCCAATGTTGTCCCATCGTCGTAGTCTGCGGCATCCATGAACTCGGCATAGGCTGCATCAAGGACCAGCAGAATGTCTTCCCGCAGTGATTCACGCAGACCATTTATGGCCTGCTTGGGCAGGTACGTGCCTGTTGGGTTATTGGGATTTGCCAGAAACACAATTTTGGTGCGCGGCGTTACAGCCGCCAATATTGCTGAAACATCGGCCGTGAGATTGCTCTCTGACACAGCAACAGCTTTAGCCCCCACGCCATGCGCATAGATGCCATACATGAGAAAGCCATGTGCTGTATGAATCACCTCATCGCCTGGCCCTGCATAGGCGCGACATAACAGCCCCAGGACTTCATCTGACCCAGCCCCACAAATGATCTGCGCCTGATCAAGCCCATGAACCGCAGCGATGGCCGCACGTAGTTCACTGGAGTCACTGGCCGGATAGCGATGGAGCGCGCTTTGACGTTCAGCAAACGCTGCAAGCGCCAAGGGGCTGGGCCCCAAGGCGGCTTCGTTGGATGACAGTTTGATGACCCGGCTGACCCCCTGAATGCGGGACTTTCCGCCCTCATACAGAGGAATATCCATCACCCCGGGCCGCGGTTGGGGCAACGTCATATCGAACGGCTTTCAACATCGATGATTGGGGCAAAGGACAACCCCACAAAAGCGGGGAAGTCATAGTTTCTAAGCCCTTAGAAAGCAAAGCCCAAATCAAAAGAAAACGTTGACACAGCCTGGTTAAGGGGTTGATTTCCTGGGGTTTCAAGCATGGCAAGGTTGCCCTGCCCCATTTCGTTGATGGCCATGACCGCGACGGCACCTCCTGAAGCTCGCACGATCTCCAACGACCCGGCGTTAGAGCCGAAGATCGTGCTGCCCGAACCATTGGTGCTGCAGTCAGGAGAGGTTCTGTCGGGCGTTACGGTCGCCTATCAAACCTATGGCACTTTGAACGCCAACAAATCGAACGTGATTGTCCTTTGTCATGCCTTGACCATGGACCAATTCGTTTGCGGCACACATCCTATGACCGGCAAGCCTGGATGGGGCGACGATATTGTCGGTCCCGGCAAGGTCATCGATACCAACCGGTATTTTGTGATTTGTGCCAATGTGCTCGGTGGCTGCATGGGCTCGACCAGCCCCAAGGAAATTAACCCCGCGACGGGTCGAGCCTGGGGCTTGCGCTTTCCCGTCATTACCATACGCGACATGGTGGCCGCACAAGTCAGATTACTCGACCACTTGGGCATCGAAAAAATACTATGCGTCATTGGCGGCTCCATGGGTGCGATGCAGGCACTGGAGTGGGCCCATCGCTATCCGCAGCGTGTGTTCGCGGCTGCGCCCATTGCCGGTTCGTATCGTCACTCAGCGCAGAACATCGCGTTCCACGAAGTGGGGCGGCAAGCCATCATGGCTGACCCTGAGTGGTCGCATGGCAATTATCTGGAAGAAAACCGCGTTCCAAAACGCGGGCTCGCCGTGGCACGCATGGCAGCGCATATCACGTACTTGTCCGAAACCGCGCTCCATCGAAAATTTGGCCGCCGTCTGCAGGAGCGTACAACGCTGACCTATGGTTTCGATGCCGACTTTCAGGTGGAAAGTTATTTGCGTCATCAAGGCTATACGTTCGTTGATCGCTTCGATGCCAACTCCTATCTCTACATCACGCGCGCGATGGATTATTTCGACCTCGCCAGTGAAAATGGCGGCGTATTGGCAAATGCGTTTCGCGGAACCCCGGTGAGATTCTGCCTCATTTCGTTTACATCGGATTGGCTTTTTCCAACGCCTGAAAGCCGCGCTATCGTGCATGCACTAAATGCCGTTGCCGCTAACGTTAGTTTTGTCGAGATCGAATCCGACAAGGGCCACGACGCGTTCCTATTGGACGAGCCGGACTTTCATCAAACGTTGAAGGGTTTCATTGATGGCTGCGCCGATGCGTGCGGGTTAGCTCGCCCAGCCAAGGGCACGCAGCCATGACCCAAGGGGCAGCCCCACAAGCCATCAAACCGGCCAAACGGATCCGCGTCGATATGCAAATCGTGGCAGATCTGGTTGCCCCAGGGACACGAGTGCTCGATGTCGGATGCGGCGACGGCACGCTGCTATCCTACCTTGCAGCTTTCAAACAAGTTGACGGGCGTGGGCTTGAAATTTCCATGGCCCGCGTTCGCGCCGCCGTAAGCCAAGGCTTGCCGGTGATCCAAGGCAATTTGGAAACGGATTTAAAAGATTACCCCGATGGGGCGTTTGACTACGCCATCTTGGGCCAAACATTGCAGGCTACGGTTAATCCGCGCGCCGTTCTGGAAAACCTGCTGCGGATCGCGCGGCGCGCCATTGTTTCATTTCCAAACTTTGGTCATTGGCGGGTGCGTTGGGCATTGCTAATTGGCGGCCGTATGCCCATGACCCAGACATTATCCGAACAATGGTACGAGACGCCGAACATCCACCTCTGCACGATTCTCGACTTCGTCGATCTTTGTACGACCATGAACGTACGCATTGAGCAGAGTTTCGCACTGAGCGCTCAAGGCGTAAAACAAGATTTTACTGCAACCGGCTGGTTGGCAAACTTATTCAGCGAACAGGCAGTGTTCGTGCTGATGCGGAATGACTAAGCGATGGCCGCGCCGTCTGACCTAAACCGTTCGCAGCGGGCTTGGCGACAATTGTGCGGTTTTTGATGGCGGCTGGCACAGCATCCAACGGTATGGCGTAAATTTGTTTCTCGGCCTCAACAATATGAACCCCGGCTAAAGTTGGAAACCACCGGCTGCCGATCTGATCAAGCGCGCCCGCCCAATTGCCGAAAAGCCGCCACCAAACCGGCGGCAAAAATAACGCTTTTGCGGTTTGCCGTGGCGCGAATAGGCCATCGCGCATGAGTTTGGTGATTTGGCTCAATGAGTAGGGCCTGCCATGAGCAAAGGGTGAAGGCTCGAAACGCGCCCACAAGCTGCTACGGTTAGCCACAACGACCAATATCCGACCGCCATCGGCTAGAACCCGCCAGCACTCCCTCATTAACAGCCGAGGCTCTGCACTGCCCTCAAGACAATGGGCGATCAAGATCCGGTCAATCGACCGGTCGGGTAATGGCAACGTAAATTCATCGGCAAGGCACACAAGCCCAGGTCCATCGTCGGGCCAGTGTATAACCCCCTGCCCCGGCGGCATAACGGCAAGGGCGCGTTCGGCGTCATCGCGAAAGGGCGGTAAATAGGGAACTGCAAAGCCCAAGCCAAGCACGCGCTGAGTTCGGGAATCGGGCCAAATTTCCTGCAGCCGCCGACCAATGAGCCGGCGAACCAAGCGGCCCAATGGCGAGGCGTAGAAGTCGCTCAAATCGATGACATCAAGCCACATCGTTCGATTCTCTTTCGCGCCCGCGAAGGGTGTAATTTCGTAACTTTAGACAAAGCCTCTTCGAAGCAAAAACAATAGTGATTTGTGCGTCGTCAAAGCATTTGGGACATTTTCAGCCGTGGTATTGGTTCACGGAGCGAACCGATAGCCCATGGTACCCCTCGGTCAAGCTCTACCGGCAGAAGACCTTCGGGGATTGGTCGAATGTCCTCAAAACCATCGCCAATGATCTTAAGGACTGGCGGCCAACCCCACGCAAGTAAAAGTCTGTTATTTAACCGTAATCGTGATGCGTTCGGAAAAGACAGGCGGGCTGTGGGGATGATGATCGGAATCACCCAGAACCATTTGCAGCGTATGCTTGCCTGGAGCGAGTTTAATTTCCGTCTCGCTTTGGCCTTTGCCAAAATGCAGCAGGTCCGGCTGATCGGTTTTCATAAAATCTTTCATCATCGGCGACGACGCCGTTGCGGCTTCACGATCGACCAGGACATGATGGTGTCCGGTATTGTCGAACTCCACACCTGCTGGCGCGATACCCATACCCTTCAAACCAAACCGCGCCGTGAATGGGCTTGAGACGGTTTCGCCGTCTTTAGGCAAAATAAAATAGACCTTGGCGCCAGCAGGCGCAGCCGCCCCTTCTGAAGCCTGTTGAGCTATGGCGGCGACTGAAAAGCCAGTTGCCAACCCCAAAGCTAAAACTAACGCTGAATACCGCATCGCTGCCCCCTATGCTTTCGAAGTGATCACCTTAAACACTATGCGCGGACAAGACCTCCGGCAAGACCCATCGCGCATTCGTTTGGCATCGTGCTGCTAGTGACCGGTCCTTGTTCGAAGCAGCCAAGACCGCCTGCACGCCGAACAAAAGCAAAAGACCCCGACGAAAATTTCAAAGGCGACAAGCATCCGCACGGCAAGCGTATGTGCGACAATATCGCCGTAACCAACGGTGCTGAGGGTCACGACCGATACATAGAGAGCCTCGGCAAATGTAATGTCGCGTAGCTCACCGCCAATGCTAAAATGCGGCTGCTTCGAGAATTGATCGATAATCGTGTAAAGACATGCGAAGACGATCACGAGCAAT
>SHWP01000070.1 GCA_009693785.1 Rhodospirillaceae bacterium | reverse complement strand
GCCGGTAAAGCGACGTTGCGCGACTGGTCGCTCTCGAAGCCTGCGTTCACCGAGGCAGAGAACGTGGTTCGGGCCATGTACTTTGCCGAACACACGGGTGCTACGATTTATATCCCGCACCTCAGCACGCGCATGGCGCTGGATGAGGTGCGCCGCTGGCGGCCGCGTTACAGCAAGGTGCTCGTCGAGACCTGCCCTCATTACCTGACCCACACCCTTGATTCCGACATGGGCAGTATCGGCAAGGCCAACCCGCCGTTTCGGACACAAGACGATGTCGATGCCATGTGGGAAGGCTTGCGCGACGGCAGCATTGATGTGGTCGCCTCTGACCACGTGCCGCGTAAACGCGCCACCAAGGAGAAAGGGATTTGGCAGGCTTCGCAGGGATTTCCTGGCACCGCGACCATCCTGCCCGTGCTGCTGCACGAGGGCTATCACAAGGGGCGGCTATCGTTGCAGCGTATTGCCCAGGTCTTGACCAGCGCGCCAGCGCGCATTTTCGGGTTAGAGCGCAAGGGTGACATCCGCGTTGGCCTCGATGCCGACATCACCATCGTTGATCTCAACGCCGAACGTACCGTCAAAGCAGCCGAACTTGGTTCATACTCCGATTACAGCCTCTATGACGGCTGGCGCTTGAAGGGCTGGCCGCAACTAACCATGGTGCGCGGCAAGGTGGTGATGGACCAGGGGCGCATGGTGGGCCCACCCGGCCACGGCCAATATATCGAGCGCAAAACAACCTAATCGCAGCTAGGTTGCGCTGGCCACGTTGGTACGCCTCAGCCCGCGTTTCATCATCGGCAACGCGCGCACGCGCTGGCCGCTTGCGGCAAACACGGCATTGGCAACCGCAGGCGCCAAGGGCGGCAACCCTGGCTCGCCAACCCCGGTCGGCGGGAAATCCGATTGGATGAAATGCACCTCGACTTCGGGTGCCTCGGCCATGCGCAGGATCGGGTAATCATGGAAGTTACCTTCCTGGATGCGCCCGTGTTCGATCGACAGTTCAAGGTTCATCATGGTGCTGAGGCCATCGATGACCGAGCCTTGAACTTGGTTTTCCGCACCACTGAGATTGACGATGGGGCCGATGTCGGCCGCAACCGTGACCTTATGCACCCTGACGTTCATGGTGGCATCGACGCTGACCTCGGCCACCTCGGCGATATGCCCGGCATGGCTGAAATAGAACGCCAAGCCCAGACCGCGGCCTGGCGGCATGGCCCTGCCCCAACCGGCTTTTTCGGCGGCCAGTTTAATCACACCGCTCGCACGGCCGGTATTGAGCGCACCTGGCGTGCCCGGGGCCAACCAGCGCGGCTCACCCATGATTTCCAGCAGAAATTCCAAATGATCGCGCCCTGCCGCCGTGGCGAGTTCATGAATGAACGATTGAACCGCGAAGGCGACGGAGTTCGAGCGCGGCGCGCGCCACGCCCCACATGGGGTGCCTAGCGGCAACATCGTTTGAGTCAACAACGCATTCTCGATCAACGGCATGGGGAATTCTTCGGCGGTGATGTTGCCGCCAATCACGGGCGTCTTGCCGTCGGCCGTGAAGGTGATGAAATGATCGCGCAAGCCAATCAACTTGCCCGAGGCGTCCAATGCCCCTGTTAAGGAATGAAACCCACCGACGCGATAGAAGTCGTGGCGCGTATCGTCCTCGCGCGTCCATTGCAGTTTGACCGGTCCATTGATGCGCTGGGAAATTGCCGCAGCCTCGCACATGAAATCGTTGACTAACCGCCGCCCAAAACCACCACCCGCACGCGTTTGGTGCACGGTTACTTTGTCTTCTGCCAACTTTAAAACGCCAGCAACTTGCTGCTGACCGCGTTGCGGGGTTTGGGTGGGCGCCCACAATTCAATGTGATCGCCTTTGAACCAGGCGGTGCAGTTTTGCGGCTCCATGGGGGCATGGGGCAGGAACGGGTAGCTGTAAAATGCTTCGAGCTTTTTGGCGGCCCCTGCGAAGGCTTTGTCGACATCGCCCTTCTTGACGATGTCCTGCGCGCCGTTTTGCGTGGCAAGTTCACGCGCCTTAACGTTGATCGCGCTCCAACTATCCTTCGAGGCTGCGCTTTCATCCCAAACAACTTGAAGGGCAAGCTTGGCTTTGAACGCGGCCCATGTGGAGTCAGCCACAATGGCCACACCGGGCATGAGGTCTTGGACCACGCCATTGCCCTCAAGCACGAATGCATCCATCACACCGGGTAGCGATTTGATGTGATCAAGATTTGCGCTGACCACCTTGCCACCCGTGGCAGGGCATTTTTCGAACACCGCATAGGCCATGCCGGGCAGAACTTGGTCGATGCCAAAGAGCGGCGCGCCTGACACAACTTGCGGGTTATCGACACCGCCAACGCGAGTGCCGAGCAACTTAAATTGATCACGGGATTTCAACGTCAGCGACTTCGGGTCGGGCACCGGAAGGCTCGCGGCCTTGATGCTCAACTCGCCATAACTTAAGCGCCGGTTCGAAGCCGCATGAAGCACCGCACTATCGGCAGTCGTGCATTCGCTGTCTTTGACGCCCCATTGTTTGGCGGCAGCCGACACCAGCATGCTGCGTGCGGCAGCGCCCGCGCGGCGCAAGGGATCCCAATTGACCGGGATCGAGGTTGATCCGCCTGCGGCTTGACGGCCATACAGCTGCGCATCGATGATCGATTGCTCGACCACGACATCGGCCCAAGCCGCATCGAGTTCCTCGGCCACGATCATGGGCAGCGAGGTCTTCACACCTTGGCCGACTTCCGGGTTCTTGGCGTAAATGAGGATTTTGCCATCGGGGAAAATGCGCAAAAACGCGTTGGGTGAGAATTCTTTGGCTGAAGCGGCAGCCTTCGCCCCTTGCCCCGGCGCCCCGAGATAGAAAGCCAGGCCCAAGCCTAAGCCGCTCCCCAGCTTCAACAGCGAGCGGCGGTTCAGCGGTTGCGCTGCAGAGGCTTGTGATTCAAATTCGCGAACGTCGCGTGAGATTTGTTCGGTTATGGCACGTTGGACGGGAGCTTGGGCATTCATCGGTAATGCTCCTGGCTGAGGACCATGGGCGGTCTGTTCAGGGTCTGAAGGCGGGGAATTTTAGCTCAAGGCCCTGGAAATGCCACTGAAAGAAGATCGGCGTAAAATCCCGCAAAACCATTGGTTTGGGCGGTTTGCCCGAATGTCCAGTAGTCAGACCGCGTAGCTATCTACCCAGCCTTCGGCAGGAAGCGGGCGTGAATGGCGAGGATTTTTTTGACGCCCTCGGTCACGTGGACAGTGGACAACGTGGCGCCAGACACATTAGTCACTTCCTCGCTGGGCGTCCATTTGCCATGGCCTTTGCCAACCAGTTGGCCATTCCATTCGGGTTGGCCGACGTCGCAAAAGCCTTCGGCGCAGACAAGAATTTCAACGCCGCGCACTTGGCTGTTGGCGTTCACGGCCACCACATAGGTCACGATGTCATTGAGGCCGTAGACCTGATCGAGAAACAGCCAGTCCCCGGTTTCGGCCCGCCACGCCTTGAACGAGGGGCGCAAGGCAGGGACTTTATATTCGGTCTTGAGGCGGTCGAATTGTTCCGGGCTGAGCGTGAAGTCCGACGGGGTTAGTTTCTTGCCAGGAAAAAGGCGTTCTTGCGCGGCTTCCAGGCTTTGAAAATCGAATGCTGCCACGGGGCTGCCAAACGCCATCAGCGCTGCGGGAACCAGAAGAAATTTTGAACGCACGGTCAAAGTTAGGGCGGCAATGTTGAGATTGGCAAACGATGATGACTTAAAAGCAAGGGCTAGCTCCGGCAGCGCGCGAAGCTAGCCCTTTGTTCCTGATATCAGCCGTTAGGCTTTGATGGCGTGACGCACACCGAAGCCAGGCAGTGCCGCTTTCGCGTTTTTCACCATCGAGAAACGTTTGGCGATTTCGGCGGTGAAATCCATGTTGTGGTACTCGAAGCTCCACACTTCGTTGTTCCAGCGATGATCCCACCAGCGGCCATACATGCCATGCGCAGGTGACCTCACCCCGCCGCTATTGAAATCGAGCGGATAATAGACGCCACCCGGGCGCGTCACGCGGTGCGCCTCGGCAATCACTTTGCGGGTGATGTCGGCGGGCAATTCGTGGTGAACGATATAGCTGACAACGAGGTCGAAATGATTGTCGGGGAACTTTGAGTCTTCGTTCAAACGTTGCGCGAAGTTTGCACCAACGCCCAAGCGGCGCGAGCGCATGTGAGCATAGCGAACCATCGGCCCGCCCACGTCGATGCCCCACACTTCCGCATCGGGGAAGCGTTCTTTAAGGGCCACAGTCATTTGACCAACGCCGCAACCCATGTCGAGGATGCGCTTGACCTTGCCATCTTCGGGGATCGGGAAGCGAGCGGCGGTGGCCTTGTGAATTTGGTCCTGCTCGTTGTGGCCAATCACGCTGATGTAAAAGCTGTTGGTGCCGTAATGATAGATATGGCCCGCGAATGGATCGCCCACATAGCCGCCGGGCTGGATATGAATTTCATGACGGGCGTAATCGGGGATGTTCATGGTGGGGTTAAGTTCAAGCGACCCCGGCCCCGCCTTATCTGCGGCCTCCATTTCCGACATATAGAAATCTTCGTTGGCATGGAAGTGATCTTGCAGTGTCTTCCAGGTGACTTGCTGATTGGCCAGCCACGCTTTCGTAGCAATGTTGATCGTGGGCTCGTTCTCGACCAGAGCCAGCACATCTTCGAGCGAAAGCGGCGTCGCCGGGTCAACCCCCTTGCTCGCCAGAACGCGGTCAAATGCGTTCATCGACATGGCGCGGATCTTTTTGCCGTGCATCAGGCGAAAACCGAGCGTGAAATCTTGCTGGCTCTCAAGGTCAAGACTCGCGAGCCGCTGCAAGCGCCCATCGGCGCCGCGCGGTGAGAAATCACCCGCAGCTCCCATCGTTGCGGCCTCGGCAACTTGTTGTCTCAGCATGGTGCCGAAAGCGACTGAGGCTGTAGCGGCACCGAAGAGTGTACGACGACCAATCATGATGTTGACTCCGATTGTGAAATTTTAAACTGAGTTAACCGCGCTTGGGGAAGCCAGCAGCCATATCGCGGATGCCCTCATTGCTCATGGGGCCCAAGGTGAGATCGATGAAACGGTCGCGGTCTTTTTCCCATTCCGCTTTTTCTGCGTCTGAAGGCACATACTTTTCAATCATGTCGTTGGTGACCCCGTTCTTCGCCATGACAGCCTCAATCACCTTTAGCCGGCGCTTGGTCGACCACAATTCTGTTCCCATGGCGATCAGGCAGCTCACCACGTTGTCCAGAATCGAGTTTCCGAGAAAGACGCCGCTTTTGACATCCGATGGGATCGCATCCGTAGCAAATGTCGGGCGATTTGATTCAGGGGCAGCCATCGTGAGTTCTCCTTAAACAGCCCGGGCGAAGAGGTTCGATTGATTGAATACTAGGGCAAAGCCTAGGGATTAGCCCATGACTATTATCATACCACCTCCACGAAGCGGGTATTGCATATTGGCTTTGGAAATTGTGGCTTTAGGGGGCTATGCAGCCCCCATCACTACCCTTTTTTGGCGCAAGGACGCCCACCCGCCCCCGGTGGAGGCTCCAGGTCTACCCTTCCCGAAGACCATGATTTAGTGTGGGTCATTGCCGGGTTGTTTAAGAGGGGGGACGGGAGAGCGTGGCAGGTGGGGTGCCCCGTCTTCGTCGGTCCTAGCGCAATTTAGAGCAACAGCGTATGTGCTTAGCACACGCGGCTAATGGCGGGCGCTGGGGGGCGAAAGGTGAATCCAAGACGGACCATAGCCCGGGTGGGAGCACTCCCGACCCGCAGGCGTCTAAATATTTACGCCATCGCCATCGGCGTTTGGGTGACTGGCGTGTTATGGCTGATCTATCACTAC
This sequence comes from Rhodospirillaceae bacterium, assembly GCA_009693785.1. Classification (GTDB taxonomy): domain Bacteria; phylum Pseudomonadota; class Alphaproteobacteria; order Rhodospirillales; family Rhodospirillaceae. The sequence continues at coordinate 772 of SHWP01000070.1, read as the reverse complement.
TTTGTCCGCATCATTGATAATTTCGGCTTTGAGAACTCCCACCCGCTTGAGCAATGGTGGCTGATTGCTCATGCCATCTTTTCGTTTGCCGCAGTGTGGATGTTCGGCGTGTTGTGGCCCAATCACATCAAGAAGGGCTGGAAGATGAAAGCCCGACGGCCCACGGGCGGCGGCCTATTCGGCGTGATTCTATGGCTGACCCTGACGGGTCTTGCACTCTATTACATCGGCAGCGATGCCTGGCGCTCGTGGACGTCCATTCTGCATTGGACCGTCGGCCTGGCGGGAATCGTTGTTTTTATTTGGCACCTCGTCACGCGCACTTCACACGACGATAAAGAACATCCCGAGGCTGAAGCCACAGGCTGAAGCATGAGTGCGCGGAAAAACAATCCGAGGCGGCCAATCTACCACTTCGGGGCGACACCCCCAGCACCAAAGAAATCAGGATATGCCTCTTTCATGATGTTCCATGCGACGGGATTTAACCCGCATTCCCCGGATGAACATATGAGTTGCCAGGGAGCGCGCATCGATTCAGACATAGGCATCAGCAGTTTATGTCGTTGGATCGAGGGCAGTTATGGCGCACCCAGCGGGTGAAGTGGATTCCGGTGCTCCCGGGCTCGATTTCGACCGCCGTCTCAAGCTGGAGTTTCACGGTGCCAACGTCACATCCGACGCAGGGTTGCTCGCCTATCGAGAGTTGGACGATGCGCTTGGCTTGACCGCGCTCGCCGGTGCGATGCTATCCGAGAGCCGCCGCGGCAAG
>SHWP01000038.1 GCA_009693785.1 Rhodospirillaceae bacterium | reverse complement strand
GGAAACAGGGGTATCGGCGGGCTGAGAAGTCTGCGTTCAGAAGGGACTTGGCGGAAAATCCAGCAAAGTACCCCCGAAGTTGTAATAGGCGGCCCTTACGCCTACCATGTTGCCTGAAGCCGGGGTTCATCCGGGGAATGTCGGTCAATACGTGTACGAGGCGCGCAGTCCGAATTGGCGCTTGTCGGGCAGATTGGCCAGGAACCCGCTCGAAAGGCCCGGGTTGGTTGGGATAATGAAGCCGCTCGTGAAGTCTGGCAGCCCCACGCCACCTTGCCGAAGCGCATCGTTTTTCGAGACGTTGTTGACATAGCCGGTCAACTGCCAATGGTCGGCGCTCAGGCCCACGCGGATATCCGTTGTGAAGAACGAGTTCAGGATGGTTGCATTGTCGAAGGTGGTGAACCGCCGGCCGACATAGCGCGTATCGATCTCGACGAACCAATCAACATCGGTAAAGGCTTCGTCCTTGAATTCCAAGCTTGTATTAAACGAATGCTTGGGCGACAGCGCCAAGGCTTTTCCTGCATAATCCACACTGCAGAAGGGGTTTCCAGTCGCGGGGCGAACCACTGTACAGTTCCCGCCAAGTGCTATGTTCGAGGCTGTAGTTTGTTGGGCCTTGAATTTCTTGTAGATGGAGTCGATGTAAGTGTAGCCTACCGATAACCGGACGATGTCCGTGATGGCGGCGGAGCCATCGAATTCAAATCCTTTCACGCGAGCTTTTTCGGCGTTGGCCGGACCAGGAATGGGTAGGCCGTCGGGGCCAACTCTGGTGCCGCTTTCCTGCTTGAATTTGAAATCTTGGTAATACACGTCCGCATTCGTACGCACGCGGCCATCAAGCCAATCTGACTTCAAACCAAATTCATAGACCCAAAGCCGTTCTTCCAGAAATTTCGTGTTTGTATAGTCCAAACTATCAGGTACGCCTCCGACGTTGACGACAGTTCCCGCCAACAGCGAAAGAACGCCGCCTGGCTTTTGGCCTTTGCCAGCCGAGGCATAAACCATGCCTGAATCGTTGAACTTATACTCAACCGTGAAGCGTGGTGTGGTGAACTCGCTCTCGCCTTTCGTGCCCTTTTGCGTGCTGCCATCTCGGAAGACGGTTACGCTGGGCGTTTGAACCTGTGGCGCGGGAACCGCGCAACGCAATGGGGGTGGGACCTGCGTTCTTTGGCCGCCGACGCAACCGATCAGAGTAGAATTGAGCGTGGCATTGATCTTCTCGTTTTCCCAAACATGACGGACTTCGGCCGACAACCGAATAGCGTCCGTCACGCCGTACTCGACCAAACCATAGGCTGAATAGTGGTGCGTATCTCGGTCATAGAGGTTCGGCGAAATAAAGAACGGCCTAGTGACTCCAAGGCCCGACAAGATCGTCGCGCAGCCTCCCACAGTTGATAAACACGCGTTGCTTTGGCCCTCTTGCCGGGTGAGTTCGTTCCAAAACAACCCACCCAATGTCCAATTGATGGGGCTTTCGTCATCGTTCGATTGAAGGCGCAAATCTTGGCTGAGCAACTTGTTGTTGGTGATGAAGTGCGTTTCTTGAATGGCGTTAACAACTGTCGCATCCCCGGCGGCGAGAGTGTCGTGAAACTGCGTTGAGTTTGAATCTCCATAATAGGAAAGCGACACCAGCGACACGGCCTCGAATTCGACGTCCGCGCGCAATGATAAAGATTTCAGCAAGCGGTCATCACCCGGGTAATCTTGGCCAGGCGTGCGCGGGTTGGCGCTGAGTCGGACAGGGGCCAAGCGCGCGGCATCGGGTATTTTTCCCAAAACAGCTGTCGTCGTCGTGGTGCCAACGGTAATGCCTGGAATGCCTACGCCAACAGCGGAGGCAGGAATCGTGAGTAAATTCGGCGTGGCCGAAATGAATGTGCGCGCTTCGGGGTCGAAATGTTCGTCGCTATATTCGCCACGCAAGTACAATTTTGCGGTCTCGGTGGGTGTGAACGTGGCCCCCACTGACGCGCCATGGCCTTCATTGCCGCCGACATTCCGTCCCGTGGTGGTATTTTTATAAAACCCGTTCGCATGCCATAGGGCAACCGAACCACCGAGGGCGAGCTTATTTTCGACCACCGGACCGCTCGCACTGGCGCGGCCTTCGAGCACGCCGGGGTTTGCGATATTGACGGATGCATTAAGCCGAACTTCATCGCCCGGCTTCTTGGTGATGTAATTGATGGCGCCCGCGAAGGCCGACCGCCCATAGAGTGCCGAGTGCGGGCCCTTCACCACCTCGACGCGCTCGGTATCGAACAAGCGCGGATTGATGAACATTGATCCGCCCGCCGTGGCGATGGCCTCGGAGGAAATGTCGATGTCGTCGATCAACACGGCGGCGTTTTGCCGACCGCGTGTAGGCGAAAGACCGCGAATGGTGATGCGCGTATCTTGCTTCGAAAAGCCTTCCTCAAGCGTCATGCCGGGGGTGAATTTTGTGATGTCACCAAGGCTATTGATCCCTTTGCGCGCCATGGTCTCGGCGGTGAAGACGGTGATGACGATGGGCACGTCTTGCAGATTCTCGGCGCGCTTGCGTGTCGTGACCACGATTTCTTCAATTTGTTGTGCCAGTGCTGAGGCGGCTATGCCCGACAGACATGTCGTCGCTAAGGCGACAGTAATAAAACTACGAAGGTAGGAACGCGCCATGGCGGACTCTCCCCAAAAAATTACCGGTGGTTTGGTATATCCCACATCCAAGATATTTGAATATCCCTTTAAGTCCAAAGGTTAAGGGAGAGGTGTGTGAAAAATTTCGCAGGGTGTGGCCTTTCAGCCATAGGCTGTAAAATCGCGCCCAACAATGACCCCGCCCCTGCAGTCTCTCAGCCCATTGATCTGATTCAGAAATATGCGGAATCAGAGGGGTCATCTTTCGCGCGAAACGTGACCCCACCCTGTCGGCACATTTCTATGCGCGATCAATGAGTTGTTCCGATTTTGGGAGGGGTCGTGATTGGAAGCGATTTCATACACCCAGCGCCGAACAGTCTCGTAGGAAACCGTGATGCCGCGTTCCGCCAACACGTCTTCGACGTCGCGGAAGCTGAGCGTGAACCTGAGATACAGCCAAATCACCCGGTGAATGATCTCAGGCGGGAACCGGTAGCCGGAATAGCTGATTGTGCTCATCTACTTGGCTAACGGACAAGCAGAGCGGTCGCAAGCCTGCTATCAACGTGACAATGCCACAGTTTTAGATAAATCGTTTGGGCTTAGAACTTGTAGCTGGCCCGGATGCCGAACTGCCGTTTGTCTGGTAGGTTGGCGGTGAAGTTGCTGGGCAGCACCAAGGTGAACGGGCCGGGCGAGGCGATGGCCGACAGCAGTGGGAAGTCGGTGTTCGCAAGGCCCCCCTTAATCGTATCGTCGTTGAAGACGTTGTCGACATAGGCGGTCACCGACCAGGTGTCGCTTTCTACGCCTGTTCGAACGTCCGCCGACCAGAAGCCTTGCAAGTAGGTGCGTTGGTCATCATCGGTGTAACGCTTGCTTTGAGCTTGCACGCTGAACTCTGACATCCAAGACATGTCGCCGCCAATGTCGGCCTTGTAAAGAGCGTTCAATTGCAGCGAGTTCGTGGGCGCAAATTCCAGAATATGGCCAGACTTGTCGACATCGCAACTGCGGGCTGTGATCACGGCACCTGCTGCTGGCAGCGCCGTCGGATTCACAACTGTAGTCGACGTACCATTGAGCAGGCGGTAGGTCACCACCGGTGTGCAGCTTTGGCTACGCACGATCGGGTTGGCGCCCCCAGTCCGGACGACGAACTTCTTATACTTGGCGTCCAGCCAGGTATAGCCGATCGAAAGGTTTAATTCTTCCGTGGGTTGGAATGCCGACTCCAAATCAATACCCTTTACGCGAGCCGCGGCGGCATTGACGATGCGGGTACCCAGGATGCCGTTCGCGAGAACGATTTGCGTCGAGGCTTGCTTGTCGGTGAAGTCTTGATAATAGACCGCGCCGTTCAATAGGGCCTTGCCGTCGGCAAAGTTGGCTTTCCAGCCAGCTTCATAGACCCACATTTTTTCCTGCTGGTATTCAAGATTCTCGCGAATGAACCCGCTGTTACCGCCACCGAGTGTTGAGATGCCGCCGGGCTTAACGCCCTTTGATGCTGACACATACAGCAACAAATCTTCTGTTGCCTTGTAGTTCAGACCTACGCGCGGCACCCAGAAGTCTTCGGTTCTGAGAATGCCTTGATGCGCAGTTGAACCTTCAGGATCGCGCTGACCATTGGGCAGGATCACTCCTGAGTCACGTGTCAAGCAACCTGGTGCAATTATCGCCGGTGGGGTAGGCGAACAGCCAATCGGCCCCGGTCCTGGACTAATAATCCCAAATGGGTCGATACCGTGTGTCCAGCCCGGTCCCTTGGTATGTTCACGTTCCCAGGTTTGCCGGAGCTCGGCGCTCACCGAGAATTGCTCGGTGACGTCGAAGTCGACTAGCGCGTAGAACGAGGAATGGAAGGTATTGCGGCCCCAGTTTTCGGGGTTGCTCGGCAATGAAGTGCCAACTGCCGCAACAAACGGTCCGCAATTAAGCGCGGGATTACCAGACGGGGCTGTGATTACGACGCCCGGAGCGACCTGCACCCTCGTCGGAAAAGTGGTAAAGCAAGTGACCGAGCGGCTGAGTTGGTCAGCTTCTTCGTTCCAATACAAACCACCGATAGTCCACTTCAGCGGGCTTTCCTCATCGTTGGACTGTAAGCGAAATTCTTGGCTGAGGAGCTTGGTATCGGTATCAAAGTTGATCTCCTGCGCAATCTTCGCTGCATTTACGTCGCCGACGTTTGCCAGCTCGAGGAATTGCTGGGTTTGGCCATGGCCATAGTGGGTGAGCGAGGTGAAGTCGGCGAGAGAAAATTCCGATTCCATGCGCAACGTTGCGCGAAATACTTTGCGATCAACGCCACGATAATCTTTGCCAGGCGTGCGCGGATTTGGACTGACACGTGCAATCAATTTGCCCGTGCCAACGTCGGGAATGGCGCCGTTGACGATGGGGAAGGTCGTCAGCAATGGACTGACAAGGAACCCGCGCGCAGCTGGACCTGTTGGGGTGCCGCCCAGGTTAGCAGCGATGTCAGTGCGCACTTGCACCGGCACGGCTTCGTTGAGGTTCCCTGGCACGACGGCACGGGCCAGCGGGTCAGAACTATCGTCGGTAAATTCTATGCGCGCGCTGGCCTTGAAGGTGTCGGAGCCATTATAGACGGCCGAGCCGCCCACGCCCTTACCCTCGTAGCCGCCCAAACGCGTATTGGTGACGGAATTCTTGTGGAAACCGTCAAAGGACCAGTACGCGGCATTTACGCCAACAGATATGCCACTGTTTTGCAATGGACCGCTGACGCTAACTTTTGCTTCGGCCTTGCCGCGCATACCGGTTTCAAGTTGTGCCCGGCCTTCGAATTCTTCGCCCGGCTTTTTGGTGATGTAGTTGATGGCGCCCGCGAAAGCCGAACGTCCATACAACGCCGAGTGCGGGCCCTTAACGATTTCAACGCGCGCGATATCGAACAAACGCGGGTTGATCAGCAACGAGCCACCGGCGGTTTGTAGGGACTCCGATGAGATGTCGATGTCGTCTTGCAATACTGCAACGTTGGGGCGGCCACGGGTGGGGGCCAAGCCGCGAACGACGACGCGCTGATCTTGCGGCAAGAACGCTTCGTTGATTTGCACGCCAGCAGTGAATTTCAAAACATCGGCCAAGCTGCCAACGCCCTTACGTTCCAAGTTCTCGGCCGTGAAGGCGGTCACGACGATTGGCACGTCCTGCAAGTTTTCAGAGCGTTTGCGGGTGGTGACGACGATTTCTTCAATTTGCGCGAAGGCCGGCTGAACCAAGCCTACTATCGCCGTGGTCGCCAAACATGCGACGGCAAAACCGCGAAATGCGCTGATTTTCATTCTTAACTCCCTAGAATTAAAGACCCCGTACGGCCTTGGGGGCGCCCGCGCCCCAAAGCCCCAATCGCATGGATGGTATGTTAAGCCTTTGCAAAGGCCAAGGGGTTGCTGTCCGCAATGTGGTTGGCCAGGCCGGATTCCGCCATGTGTTGCAGAGTTGCCATAACCGGCCCAGCCCAGCCATTTTTACCCTACGTCAGGCAGCACCAAAGAAAATTCCGGCGCAAAGGTTGTGCCATGGCATGGGGTTGCCGGTGCCATGGCAGCCAATATGGCCACCATGCTCTGGGCTTAAGACAGTGACCGGGCTGTCGCTGGGCCAAACCCGCAACAACAACGGAGCTGCCGGAACCCAAGGGTCGTCCTGCGGGTGAATAATAAGTGTCGGGGTTGCGATGGCATCAAGCACGCCAAATGCCGAACACCTACGGTAATAGTCTGGTGCGTCCTCAAACCCGTTGGCCGGGGCAACGATACGGTCATCGAAGTCGTAAACCGTGCGAATGCCATGCAGACCGGTACCGCCAGCGATTGTGGCTAGGCCAGAGTTTTGAACGCCCTCTTTCATGCGGTTAATTAAATAGCGATGATAGATGACGTTGCGCGGGCGCATGATGCAGCGTTGCGAAGCGGCCAAGTCTATGGGCGGGGATACCGCCACAGCGGCCTTAACTTCGGCAAAGCCCGGGAATTCGGCCAAAAACTTCAGCACCACATTGCCGCCTAACGAAACACCCATCAGGCAGACCCCATGAGCGATAAGATGGTTGGGTAGGGCCGTGAGGGCGGCGGCGATGTCTTCGCTGCGCCCGGCATGATAATGTCCCTGGCACGTTGCTCGCGACGGTCCAGCCCCGCGCAGGTTCAGCCGCAAGACCGGATAGCCCAGCGATAAGAAATGCTGTGCAGCAAACAGTATGTGCCGGCTGTCCTCGCAACCCGTGAGGCCGTGGATCAGCATGACCAATGGGCGAGTAGTTTTCTCAGCCGGAGTATTCAGTGCGGCCAGTAGCACATCGCCCGTGCCATCCTCGCAGGGTAGGCGCAGCCGTTCGAACCCCGGGCCCGATAGGTTGGGTTGGGCCCGGCGCAAGGTGTTGCGCAGGGTCTGCAAATCCCCGCCGATCCAGGGAAAGCGCTGGCGAAAGGGCGGGAACGGTAGCTGCGCGGCGGGGCCAGTAATATGCATAGGGCTCAATTCAGGCTGTGGTTGGCCACGAGCTTATCCGATAGAATCAAGGCCCCGGCAAATAGCCAATGGACATTGCCCATGCGCGATTGGTTTTTGGAACAGTTGGCCATGTACGCGGCTTATCACCGCGACAAGCGCAACCAAGCCACCCACCATATTGGCGTGCCGCTAATTGTGTACGCGCTACTGGTGGCGGCCTCGCAAGTTCATTTAGGCACTGTGCCCTTGGGCCCATCGGGTGCGCTACCGCTGTCGTTGGGCACCTTATTATTGTTCGTGTTGTTCGCGCTATACCTCAGCAACGTGCCGGTGATCGGGTTTGTCGCGGTGCTGATATATGGAGTGCTGTTTGCACTGGCTGAGACGGTCGGGCAGGGGGAGGCAGTTTGGTCAACCTTCCTGGTGTGTTTCGTGGGGGGATGGATCATCCAGTTTATTGGTCATGTATTTGAAGGCCGCCGACCGGCACTGTTCACCAACGCCCTGCAAGCGTTCATGGCGCCGCCGTTTCTGATCGCCGAAATATTGTTTGCGCTGGGCCTGGAGAAAGAGTTGGAGCGCGATATCATGGCCCGCTCGGTGAAATATAACGCAACACAAAAGGCAATCTGATCATGATGTTTCGAGTTTTTACGTTGGTCACTGGCTTTGTGTTGGCGAGCACTGCCGCAAACGCGCAAAACCAAGTTCTGCCGCAAAATACCATTCCCTATCAGGCCATCGCCGAGCGCATTGTCACACAGCTGATGTTGCAGCCGGGTGAGAAGGTTATTTCGCTTGCCATGCCCGGCTACATGAACGAATTCGCTCCGCACATTCGCTATGCCGTGATGAAAGCAGGCGGTGTCGACATGGGCGTGATCGACGCGCTGAAAACGCCGTATCAGGAAGGCTGGGACCAAGCCGTTCTTCGCAAAGGCCTGGCCGATTCCGTGAAGGCTTATGGGGCAATGCTTGAGGGCATCGATGCGGCGATCATGTTGCCCGGCGTCAACCCGGCACACCCAGCTTACAAGGCCATGCAAAACTTGCTGGTGGAGAAAAAAGGCCCGCGCCGGACGATTCATTTTCACTGGACCGATCCCTATGGCCCCTTGGGCAGCGACCTCGGCTTGTCGGGCGTGACCATCATGCCGGGGCACCCAGCTCCGGCCATGCAGACCATCGACATGGTGTACCAGAACGCCATTCTCAACACCGATTACAAAGCTTTGGCTGAACACCAAGCCCGCTTTGTCGCCGCCATGCGCCAGGGCGTGACGCGCGTGACCACACCGCTGGGAACCGATCTTTCATTCGAGGTGCATGACCGCAATGTGATTCAGCAAGACGGCGTGGCGTCGGCGGCGCATATGATGGACAAAACCACGCTGGTGGACCGCGAGATCGAAATTCCAGCAGGCGTGATCCGCGTCGCTCCGGTGGAAAGTACCGTCAATGGCGTGATCGCCTATGGCCCGTCGCGCTGGAGTGCCCGCTCGGTCGAGGGCGCCAAGGTGACATTCAAGAACGGCAAGATCGTCAAGGTTGCCGCCACCAAGGGCGTCGAATTCATGCGCGAAGAATTGGCAGCCCAGCCCGACAGCGTGAAATATTTCCGCGAGATGGGCCTGGGCTTCAACCCGTTGCTGAGCGTGCCCGAACGCGACCCGTGGATTCCCTATTTCGGCTATGGCGCGGGCGTGGTGCGGCTGGGCATTGGCAACAACACCGAAATCGGTGGCGCGATCGGCGGGGCGGGCTACAACCGCTGGCGGGACTTGTTCATCGACTGCACCATCACGCTCAATGGCGAGACGTGGCTGAAAGACGGCAAGTTTGTGAAGTGAACATCAACATCTGTGGGAGAATCTCAATGAAAAAAGCTTTTTTGATTTCCGCCTCAATCATTTTATCCACGCCCGCTTTGGCCGAAACCGTGGTGGGGTGTGCGGCCGACAACCCTAACTACAAAGCCTACATGGGCATGACCAACGAGATGTTCATTCCGCGCAATGGCGCGGTGGCGCCCAAGTTCTATTCCGAAGAATTGATCAGCCATAACCAAGATCGCGGCGGCGGCACGGCGGCCAAGGTCAGGGCGGCGCAAATGAACAGAATGTACGATGAGTCGTTCAAAACCTTTGGCGAGCGGAGCTATGAGAACGAGTTGATCATCTGCCAAGGCGACTACGTCATTGCCCGCGTGGCGCTGACCAGCAAGATGACCGGGCCCATGGGCGCCCAAGCCGCCACTGGCAAAACCGCGCGTATCTCGGCCACCGACATTTATAAATTCAAAGACGGCAAAGTGATTGAACGTTGGGGTAATGCCGATAACGTCGGCCAGTTGTGGCAATTGGGCCTGCAGCTACCGCCACCCCCGCCGGGAATGGCCGACGAAAAGAAGTAACTATTGTTGGAAGGCTCTCATGGCTAACATCAATCTTCTGGCTGTTGTCCTCGCAACAGTGCTGGTGTTCGTGATCGGCGGGCTTTGGTACGGCCCGCTGTTTGGCAAAGCCTGGCAAGCCGATACGGGCGTTACGCGCGAACAGGTCGGGCACCCAGCCAAAGTATTTGGCTGTGCGGCTGCTTTTGGCCTGATCGGGGCTTATGCTACGGCTGTATTATGTGGCCCAGCGCCACAATTGACAGGTGCGACGCTGACTGGCCTAGGAGTTGGCGTCGCCGTGGCTGCAGGGTTTGGCATCAACTATATGTTTGCCGCCAAATCCTGGCGCTTGTTCCTGATCGACGGCGTTTACAGTCTGATTCTATTTACCGCCATGGGCGCGGTGATTGGGGCGATGGGGTAGCTCACTCCGCCGCCGGCCGATGCAGTGTGCGGATTTCAGCCGAGGCCATGGCGGGCATTTCAATGGCTGGGTCGGGCTCATCGAGATGCAGCAATTTCTTGGCGCGTTTGGCCAGGTTGTGTTGCAGCATCAGCACCGAGGGTGTGACCACCAGGGTCAACGCCGTCGCAAAGCCCAGCCCGTAAATCAGCGCGATCGCAAGGTGCTTCCAGAATTGCAGCGCGGGCGTGCCGTATTCCACCGTGCGGTGGAAGAAGTCCACGTGCAACTGCAATGCAATCGGCACCAGGCCCAAGATGGCCGTGAGGTTGGTGAGCAGAATAGGACGTAAGCGCTGCATGCAAGTTTTCAAAATCGCTTCGCGGGTGTCGGCAATCTCGTGCTTGAAGATGTTGAAGGTATCGAGCAGCACGATATTGTTTTTCACGATCACGCCAGCGCTGGCGATGACGCCTACGCCCGTCATCGTCATGATGAACGGGGTTTGGGCGATGAGAAGGCCCGCGAACACGCCAATGGTCGAGAGCACAACGGCGCTGAGGATCAGCAGCACGGAGAAAAAACTGTTAAATTCGGCCAGCAAGATCATGGCGATCAAGAAAATTGCCGAGCCAAAGGCGAAGAGTAAAAAGTTGGAGTTTTCTTGACGCAACTCTTCTTCGCCTTTGAAATGAACTTCAACGCGGTTGTCGAGTCCCAAGCCCGCGATCAGTGCCTTGATCTCCTTCACCTTATCGCCCGCGAACACGCCGGGAATGGTGCCTGATGTCAGTTTCATGATGCGCTTGCCATCGACACGCTGAATCTCGGTGACTTCCTGTACGGCCTTGCGCTTGACGAAATTCGAGATCGGCACTTGGCCATCGCGTGTCTCGATACGAACAGCGTCCAACTGGCGCAGATTGCGATATTCAGCTGGGTAACGCACCACGATATCGATTTCGTCCACGCTGTCGTCAGGCCGGTAGCGGCCAAGCCGCAACCCGTTTGTGATCAGCCGGACTGATTCACCCACGAGCGCCAAATCCGCGCCAAATTTTGCCGCCTCAGCGCGGTCGACGTCGAGCTCCCACTCGATGCCGGGCAGGGGCAGCGTGTCATCCAAATTGCGTAAGCCTTGGATTTTATCCATTCCCACCCGGATCTTGTGGGTGGCATCCATCAGCAAATCGGGGAATTTCGAGGCCACCAGAATCTCGATGCTGGTATCGTTGGACATATGCAGTGTCTTCTTGGACTCGATGATAATGCCCGGCAGGTCCTTGATGCGGCTTTGTACATCCGCAAGCGCCACATCGGCCGAGCGTCGCTCGTTCCATTCTTTGAATAGCAAGCGGATCTCGCCAATGATATCCTCGTCCTCGCCGCTGGCGCCCGCTGGCCTTCCGGTGCGGGTGTAGACATGCTCGAAATCGGGGATGTCGCGGATGCGCCGCTCGACTTCCTTCACCAGGCCATCTTGTTCGTCGAGCGACATGTTGCCCAACGCATGGATGCGCATCGCCGCCGAGCGCGGTTCTTCAGGCGGATTCAATGTCATGCCTGCGCCGAACTTAAAGAAGGCCATGGGCACGGCGACCAGCAGTGCCACTGAAATCATCAGCACGCGGGCAGGGTGATTAAGCGCGCTCTCAAGAATACCAACATAAGTCTTGGTCCAGCCTGTCGCTGCCTCGGGTTTGACGATTTCTTTGTCGTCTACAGTTGTCAGGGTGCATTTCACCGCCGAGGGAGGCTTGAGCAAGCCACCCACGGCAGGCACGAACACAAGGCCCATGACGAGTGAGGCAAGCAACACGCTGATCACAGTGAAGGGCAATAGGCCCATGAACTGGCCGACAAAGCCCGGCCAAAACATCAGCGGCACGAAGGCCGCCACGGTTGTGAGCGTAGAGGTGATCACGGGTATAGCCAGGCGCTTGGCGGAATCGGAGAAGGCGTATTTGGGCAGTTGTCCGGCCATTATGCGCCGGTCGGCATTTTCCACCACGATGATGGCATCATCCACCAACATGCCGGTAACGAGGATGAGGCCGAACACGGCCACGAAATTGATCGATACACCCATGGCATACATCACGAGGATGCCCGTCAGGAACGAGCCTGGGATCGACAGGCCCACCAGCATGCCATTGCGCACGCCCAGCAGGCCCATGCACGCGGCCATCACCAGGAAGATTGCCAAGATCACGCCGTTCTCGATGCTGCCCAGTTGGGCGCGCACATTGATTGACCGGTCGTTGATGATCTGCACGTGAATGGTCGTGGGCCAAGCTTTGGTCTCGCGGTCGATCACGGCCTTGATCGCCTCGACACTGTGAATCACGTTGGTGCCGCGCCGGTTAACAACGTCCAGCGTCACCGCGCGTTGGCCATCGACACGCACAAAGGTGCTGGCGTCCTTAAAGGTGCGGCCGATCTCGGCCACGTCTGACAGTTTTACCGTGCCGTTGCGGTCGGCCTTGATCGGCAAGTTCCAAATATCGTTCACGTCCTCGAACAGGCCCGGCACTTTGACGGCGAATTTGCCCTGGCCAGTGTCGAGGTTGCCAGCTGCCACTAAACGGTTGGACCGGCTAATGATTTGAAACAGCTCTGCGTTACTGATGCCGTAGTGTTCCAAGCGCAAGGGGTCGATGACGATTTCCACTTGCTCTTCGCGCACGCCCGAGATGTTGGATTCCAGCACATCGGGCAACTGCGCTACTTTGTCGCGCAACTCTTGCGCCAGGTGCAGCAGTGTGCGTTCGGGCACATCCCCTGCGATGCTGGCAGTCAGGATGGGAAAGCCACCTTGGTTGAATTCGCGGATGATCGGCTCATCGGCATCGGCGGGAATTTTGGGCCGCGCCCGGCCCATGGCCTCACGCACATCATCAAGGGCGCCGTCCATTTTGGTTTCGGCATCGAATTCCAGTACGATGCTGGCGCCGCCCTGAAAACCTGTGCCGCTCACTTCTTTAATGCCCTGCAGGGCTTGCATTTCTTCTTCGACCGGGCGGATCAGCAGCCGCTCGGCATCGCCCGGCGACACACCCTCCAGCCGCATCGAGACGAAAATCAAGGGCATCTTGATCTCGGGCTCGGCTTCTTTGGGGATCGACAGGTAGGCGACGATGCCGGCCAAAAACAGCACCACCAGGGTGACGATCACCATTCGGGTGTGATGGAAGGCAGCGTCGATAATGGCGTTCATGGTCTATACCTTGGCCGGGCGAGCAGTTGCCTCAGCTTTAGTGCCTAATTTACGCGCCAACGCGTTGATCCGCATCAGGAATTAGGTAACCGAGCGTAACAGAGCCCACGGTGCGGTGCTGGCGAATAAGCGGGGGGTGAAAATGTATGGGCTTTGGGGCCTAAATCCATGCGGAGAATAGGGCGACTAATCTCCGCATAATTTGCGGAGATTATGGTTGTGGGTGCGGAAACAATAATGGATGGCGCCTACTGCACCTTAATCACAATCTTCCCAATTTTCTCGCCGCTTTCCATGTAGGCAAGCGCCTCGCGCACTTGGTCGAAATTGTAAACCCGGTCGATCACTGGCTTGATCTTGTTCGCGGTCATGGCTTTGACCAAATCTTCGAACATCCTCCGGCTGCCCACCACGATGCCTTTGATGGTCAGGTCTTTCATGATCAGGTTGGGAAAGCGCGTCAGCGCTGTGGGGGCTGAGGCTTTGCGGTCGGGCGTCACGGGGTTGGCGCCGATGAACATCACACGTGCACCCGAAGCGCAGGCCGTGAGGCATTGCTCCATCTCTTGAATGCCCACAGTGTTGAGCACAATGTCAGCCCCGCGCCCGCCGGTCATGTCGAGCACAGCCTGCGACCAATTTGGCGTAGTGCGATAGTTTACGGTCATATCGGCACCGAGCGCCTTCATGCGCTCCAATTTGGCGTCACTGGATGAAGTGATGATGACGCGCGCGCCCATCATTTTTGCCCATTGCAGCCCGAACACCGACACCCCACCTGTACCCAATGTTAGCACCGTGTCGCTGGCCTTGGCGTGTCCGGCCTCGACCACCGCATTCCACGCTGTTAGCCCCGCGCTTTGCAACGTGCTGGCGTCCTCAAAGGACATGCTATCGGGAATTTTGACCAACGGGTCAGCGGGCACCAGCGCGTACTCGGCCAGGAACCCATCCATGGTTCCAGCAAAATCTTGCTCGCGCATGGCGTTGTCCCACTTGCCATCGAGCCATTGCCAGTAGTGCGTCATCACCACCCGGTCGCCAGGTTTCACGCGTGTGACGCCTGGCCCGACCTCGGCCACTTCGCCAGCATTATCCATCAGCGGGATACGGTTCTTGGGGCCCGGCTGTGGCCCGCGCCCCATGATCAGTGTCAGATCGCGCGCATTCAACCCAGTGGCGCGCAGCTTATAAAGCACCTGGCCGTGACCAGGCTTGGGCACCGGCCGCTCAACCTTGTGGATGGCAAGGCCATTGGTGGTATCGCCAATTTCGTAAACTTTCATTCTACCTGTTGTCCTTTGTTGGCTGGTCGCGGCTGTCGCTTCGCTCGCCGCGGCAGCGGCCAGCGCTGTACCTAAAGCCGTTCGGCGGCTCACATTACTCAAAGTCTTGGTCCGCTACTGTTTGCGCCGGGTCCGCGCGGCTGCCACTTCATCGGTGAAATTGATTTTCGATGTTTGGGTTTTGTTGGTCAGGCCCGAGAGCACATGGTCATCGACAATGTATCCCGGCACGACTGAAATTTTCATAGCGCGGGCAAGATTCATGTTGGCCAGCAGTTGATCGGCGATCTCGGGTGCATCCATATCCTTTTTCAACTTGTCGACATCGAGACCCACATTTTTGGCGGTGTCGAAAATAATCTCGTTTTGCAATTGGCCTTTATGGGCCATCAGAGCCAAGTGAAATTCATCGTGTTTGCCTTGCAGGCGTGCGGCCAACGCGGCCTTCGATGCAACAACTGAAGCGGGCCCTAGAATGGGGAAGTCTTTCACCACAAAACGCACATTGCCATCGTCTTTCAGCAATTGAATCACGCGCGGCTCAGCGGCCTTGCAGAAGGGGCATTGGTAATCGGTGAAGGCGACAATGGTGGTGTCGCCATTGGGGTTGCCCACCACAGGCGAGGCGGGGTTGCGCAACAAGTCGGCGGCGCGGTTCTTGGCCGTAGTATCGGCGAGCTTGCCCTGATCGGCTTCAAGTTTGGCTGCGTACTCTTGTACGGCGCGTTCAACCTCGGTTTGCGGTGCTGCCGGTGCTGCCGTTTGGGCATTGGCCGAGCTCGCGCACGTCATCGCAACGGCTAGAATTGCACCAATCAACTGGCCTGATGTTGTCATGGCGTCCCTCCCCAGGTTGCATGAAGCCCAAGGATAGCTGGAAACTCAAGCCTATCAACCACACATCGGCGTGACCAATGTGTATTGAATTGCCTGCTTTTTTCGGTGATTCTTGGCCGACGAGAACCGCCATCGAAGGACAGCCCCATGCCCAAACTCTCCCGCCGCGGATTCACAACACTTGCAGCTAGCGTTGCGGCCAGTGCGACTTGGCCAGAGCCGCTGAACGCGGCTACGTCAGCCACGCGAACCCTGGGCAAGAATGGCCCAAAGGTTCCAGAGGTCGGTATCGGCTGCAATAATTTTGGCGGCACCATCGATGAAGCAGCCACTAAACGCGTGATCGATGCCGCGCTTGATTTCGGCACCGCGTTTTTCGATACCGCGAATGTTTACGCCAGCGGGCGCTCAGAAGAATTCATCGGTAGGGCCTTGGGTGCGCGCCGCAGCCGGGCGATCATTGCCACGAAGTTTGGAAACCCCATGAGAAGCAGCAACTTCCCGCAAGGCGGCGCATCACGTGCGGTCGTGATCGAGGCGGTTGAGGCCTCGCTCAAGCGTTTGGGCACTGACTACATCGACTTGTTTCAACTCCACGTCCCCGATCCCAAGACGCCCATCGAGGAAACGTTGCGCGCCATGGACGATGTGGTGCGCCAGGGCAAGGTGCGCTTCGTCGGCCATTCTAACTTCGATGGCGTGATGACTCATGCTGCGGCCAAAGTGTCCGCCGACAACAAAATCACGGCTTTTGTCTCTGCTCAGAATCAATACAGCCTGCTCACGCGCGATATCGAGAAAGAATTGGTGCCTGCCTGCATGGCCCATGGCTTGGGCGTGCTGCCGTACTTCCCGCTGGAAAGCGGTTTGCTCACGGGCAAATACAAACGTGGCGAAAAACCTGCCGAAGGTACGCGTATGGCCAATTGGGCCTCCCGCGCGCCAGAGGCGACGGAGCGATTCCTCAATGACGACAAGTTCACCAAAGTGGAAAAATTGCAGGCGCTGTGCGAAGCCAACGGCAACACGTTGCTGGACATGGCCTTTGGCTGGTTGCTCAATAAACCTTATATCGCAACCGTTATCGCCGGGGCCACGAAGCCCGAGCAAGTGGAAGCCAACGTGAAGGCCGCCGCCTGGCGCCCAAGCCCTGAGATCGACAAAGAGATCGATAAAATCACGAAGGCGGCGGTCTAAAACGTCCCGCGTGCAATCAGCTTTAACGTGCGGTCGAAGTGATCGTCGCGCAGCTCGATGCGGCGCAGCGCCGTAAATCCGCGGTCACCTACGTATTGAGCGCGGTAGCGGAACACGCCACGGTCGAGCAGGCGCGATGCTTCCAGCCGCAGCGTGATATCCCCCAGGCCCGGGCGGACTTCGACAAACGCGTTGAGCTCGCCTTGGCGGAATTGGAACGTCTGGGTGTAGTCGATGTCGGTACCCGGCTGCCCGGCCTCGCCAGTCACTGTGAAGCCATAGGCCAAATTGCGCCAATCGGTATCTTGCCGGAAATTGAGCGTCCAAAAATAACTGCTCAGGCCATTTATGGCGCGCGTGGTGTTGGTGAAGGCATCGCGCACCGATGAATCGCGCACGATGAAACTGGCATCAAGCGAGCCATTGCGCACGCCCAAATCATCCAGCCGCAAGCCGGATTTGAGTTCCAAGCCGTAAGACTTCGCGTTGCCAACGTTGCCCGTGCCCGCCACGCCTGGAACAATGCGGATTTTCTCGATCTTGTCGCTGATGCGGTTATAGAAGACCTTTGCGCTGACAACGCTGCGGTTGGCAAAGCGCTGTTCGTAGGTCGATTCAACTGTCCACGTTTTCTCAGGCACCAAATTGGGATTGCCCGCCAGGATCACATTGAGGCGCACATCATCGCCGACAAATGTGGACACGAAATTGGCGAAATCGAGCTGGCTGATGGTGCGCACGATACGCCCGCGAATTTGCGTCAGCGCATCGACCCGATAGCGCACGTCGACGCGTGGTTTGACGAAGAAAAAACTGCGCGTGGTATTCACGTCGCGGCCCTTTTGGTCGAGGCGTGAATATTCGGTATCGATGGCGCCCTCGATATAGAACGCCGGTGTGGTTTGCCAGGAATAACTGGCGAAAGTCTCCAGCCGGTTTTCTTTCACCTTGGAGTCGGGGTTGAACTGCGGGAAGGGCCGCAACAAGCCCGCGACGTTATCCAGCCGCTGAATGCTTTGGTCGATGGTGTTGATGGCCGCTTCCGCGCCCGCTTCAATGGAGCGGCCTGGCGCCAACTGCATGTCATAAGACCCGCGCACGATTTTTTCGGTGCGCGTGGAATGGGTCAATTGCTGGCGGTCGTAATTCAAGGGGCCCGTTGCCGGGCCGCTAAAAAAGCGGGAATCGGAGGGCCGGGCGTCGGAGTTGGCGACAAAAATCCCCTTGAAACTGTCGCCGTTCTCAAAAAAATGCTCGTAATCTCCGCCCACTTCGATTTCGTCATCGGTGCCGGGGTCGGCGCGCAATTGCACGCGTCGCCCCAGGAATGTTTCGACCCCCTGGGGTGTGATTGAAAAATCCTCGGCCGGTTGGTCAAGGGTCCGCTTGTCGTGGGCGTAGCGGCCATTGAGGTTGGCAATGTCACCATTGTCAAAAGAATAAGACAGGTTGCCGGTCGCCGACATCACCTCGGCGCGGTTCTCGTCGATCAGGAAAAGCCGCGCGGACGGACGATTGGCGTCGAGCGTCGCAGCGCTGGCAAAATAGGTATCATGGGTCACGCGCCGGAAAATCGTGTGGTCGAGGGCTGCACCAAACACATAATTCAGCGCGCCAAAAGTGCCCGTGTAGGACAGCTTCGCTCCCGGCTTGAGAATGCCGCTGCTCCAAAAATTGGCACTGGCTTCCCATGATCCGCTACCGGTCGAAAGCGTGTCTTCCAATACAATATTGATCAACGTGCCGGCATTGCCCACGCGCACACCAAAGCCTGGTACCGATCCGCGAATAACCTCGATGCGAAGAACTTGCTGGGCCTGAATACGTTGCAGGAACGAGCCAATGTCGTTGGCTTTACCCGACAACCGCCGCCCGTTGATGAGGATCGGGTCGCCCGTGGGGCTAAACCCGCGTTGCGCAACCACCCCGACGCCTGCAGCCGCGCCCGGTGTTGGTCCGATACCTTGCGATTGCGGCAGCCGGTCCTGAATGCCGGGAATCCGTTTCAGCAAATCCTCGGCGGTGAGGGCATTGAACTCGGCAAAAAATTGCCGGTCATACGTAACGACCGTGCCTTCACCCTCGGCCTTCGATTGAGCAGGTTGCCCTTGAGCGAATGAGGAGGCGTTTGCGCCTACAAAAACCCCACAAGCTGCTAAAACCCGCAGTACCCCACATGCGGCATTCATGATACCGCCAAAACGTTTGGCCAATGGCAAAGTCTCCCCGATTGAAGTGAGACGGTACCCACACCTGGCCAGGCTGGCAATGTGGAACGTGCTTGATGTCCACGGAGTGCCGGTCATCAATGGGGTAGCAGTCTAACATCAATGGGGTAGCAGTCTAAAAAGGTGCCGACACATGACCGGCCCAGAGCTAAGCTTAGGTCCATACCGCTGCCAAACCGAAAGGAACCCGCACATGGCTCTGCTGTGGAAAGCCACCGCGATGCAAACCAACAATGTCATCGTCAATGCTGCTACCTCGCGCGAGGATGCGATGGCGATTGTGAATAAAAGCATCGACCGTTGGGAGGAGCTAATTAAGTTTTCGGTGGGCCGGGGCGGAGGCATGAAGAATTTAGTGTTGTTCCCCGAGTTCAACTTGCAGGGTTTTCCATTATGGGAAACATCGGAAGAGTGGATCAAGAAAGCCTGCTTCCAAATTCCCGGCTGCCCCGAGATCGAGCGGCTACAAAAAATTGCCCACAAGTATGGCATCTATCTTGGTGCCAATGGCTACGAAGCGCCGCCGGAATGGCCCGGGCGGTATTTCAACTGCTCCTTCCTGATCAATCCGTCAGGCGATGTGATCTTGAAATACCGGCGCGTCTCCACCGCGCAAGCAGCTTCGCCGCATGATGTACTTGACGAGTATCTGGACAAGCATGGCGTCGAAGGCCTGTGGCCCGTGGCCAAGACCGAGATCGGCAACATCGCCATGATGCCCTGTGGCGAAATTCTGTGGCCCGAGACAGCACGATGTCTCACGCTTCGCGGCGCTGAAATTATTCTGCATCCCACATCAGATCATGGAACGAGTGACAAAATGGCTTGGGAGTCAGCCAAACGCGTGCGCGCCGCCGAGAACATGGTCTATTTTATTTCCGCCAACGCCGGAAAGATCATCGGCGTGCTGCCCAATGACACGCACGCGGGCAATTCCAAGATCATCGACTATCAAGGCCAATTGATGGTCGAAAGTGGCACCAATGGCGAGAACGCCATAGCATCTACGGTCATCGACATGGATGCGCTACGCCGCGCGCGTTGCACGCCCACCGGCCCCTTTGGTGTGAACCGCTTGGCACGGCTGCGCTCGGAAGCCTATGCGATGGTCTTTAATGAGGCGAAGTTTTACCCGCCCAACCTGTTTGCCAATCATCCGATGGATTCCAAGCAACGCATTCAAGACGCGCTGATCGATGTGATCAAACGTAAGGTGGATGATGGCACCATGATCCCGCCGTCCAAGGGCGCGGCGTTGCAAGGTTTCGATTTGTGGGGCAGTTGAGGTTCGCCATGCGCGTTTGCCGAACAGCGATCATTGCCACACTGAGCTTGCTGGGTTTCGCTAAGGCGCAAGCTCAGCAAGGCACGCTGCGCATCGCCTCGCCGCTGTTTGCCCCGTCCATCGCCAACCCGTACCAAGGCCTCACGCTACCCTCGACCATCGCGGTGCTTCCCATTTTCGACCCGTTGGTAGTAATCGACGACCAGAGCCGTGTGCTGCCTTGGCTGGCGGTGGCGTGGTCGTCAACCGATGCGCGCGTATGGACCATCACCATGCGCGAGGGCGTCGTGTTTTCGAACGGTGTGCCGGTGACGGCCGAGGCCTTGGTCGCTTCAGCCGATTATTTGAAAACACCAAAGGGATTCACAACCACGATTGGCAGCAGCTTCGCCAATATTGAACGGGCGGTACGTACGGGCGAATTGACCGCCGAGATTCATCTGAAGCAACCTGATACATTGTTTCCGCAGCGCATGGCGAACTGGAAAATTCCAGAACCTAAAGCTTGGACAGCCTCACTCGACAAGGACGGAGAAGGAAGAAAGGGCATCGGCAGCGGTTCCTTCGCGCTAGTCGATGACAACCCGGCCAAGGTGGTTCTGACCGCTAACCCGAAGGCTTGGAACAAACCGCAGGCAGCGCGGCTTGAATTACTTCTCCTGCAAGAACAAATGACCCGCATGCAGGCCATGGCGGCCAATGCGATCGACATCGCCCTGCAAATCGGCCCCGGCGACCGCGAAGATCTTCACGCGCTGGGCGGCCATACGTTGAACCGCAAGAGCACGCGAGTCACCTATATCTCTTTTGCCAAAGAGCACGTGCCGCAGTCGCCGATCAACGACCCGAAAGTCCGCCTGGCGATGAACTATGCCATCAATCGGCAAGCCATCGCCGATGTGATTTTGGGTGGCACCGTCACGCCGGTAGGGCAATTGGTGTTGCCGGGTGCGCCGGGCTATGTCGCCGATATCAAGCCGTTTGCCTACGACCCGGCGCGGGCCAAGGCCTTGCTGGCCGAGGCTGGATATCCCAAAGGGCTTGAGGTGTCGGTGCGTATCGCCGCCAGTGGTGCCGATGAGGAAACGTTCTATCAACAAATCGCGCAAGACTTAAAAGCGGCTGGAATCAAGTTCACGATCATTCCAGCAGCCATGGCGCAAATGACCCAGATGATGTTTCTCGGCAAGTTCGAGGCAGATATGTTCTCGAATTTCGGGCGTGGCCTTGATGGCCTGGGTGATTACCGTTACCGCTCGTGCCTGGGTCAAACTGGCATCAACAAACCGTACTTCTGCGATCCGCCAAGCCTTGAGTCCGTCAAGCAGGCGCAAGCCGCCACGGACATCAATGTGATCGACCAATTGATGCAGCAAGTCACGCGGCGCGAATACGAAAACCCGCCCGGCGTTTTTCTGTGGCAGAATAAATATCTCGACGGCATCGGCCCGCGCGTCTCCGAAACGCCGGACTACGACAAGTATTACGATTACCTGCCGTTGCACCTAATCCGTATGAAAAATTAGGTACGCTGCTTGCTAGATATCTTTCGGCACACCTGCTCCAATGTCAATCCAGTGAAGCAGTTCTAAACTCAACACGATGTCAGGGCGCTCATCCAGCATCATGGTGCTGGCAGCCGGAAAGATAGAGTAACTCATGAAGCAATACCTGCCGCCGGTACCGCTGGCCACTGGCAAGCACACACTTGGGCTATGCAGCATGCGATCACCGGAGGAACGCACGCCACGGATACAATAATAGCCTGCAGGCTGCGTGACAGCTTTCCAGATACGCTTGCACGAATCTGGCCAGATCTGTGGGGCAAAGACCGAATGAAGACTTTTTGTAGTGAGTTCGCGACCTGAGATGTCGACTATATTCGTACCGAATAACCGGATGATCATCTCATCGGGTGAGCTCACATCAATGATGACGACGTTGGGCTGCAGCCGGGCAGGGGCACGATCGAGATAGTCGCTCAAATGCGGCATCAGCCCGCGCTTGGGCAGGCTGGCCCAGTGGTCATAAAATTCTAAGATATCATCGGGTGTATTGGGGGCGAACGGAGTTGGCACTGTCATTGCACCTCCGTGCAATAATCAATGCTACCTGGGCGATGAGCTGCAGGTAAATCGCGCAAAAGTATTGGGAGGTTCGAGTGGTTACGAGGCGCCCTCGGCCACCACGGGCGACACTTTTTGGCCCACAGCAACGTACTCCTGGCCAACGACGATCAGCGAGAGCTGATCGGGCAAGCCCGATACCCACGTGCCTTCGGGACCGTCGTCGAGAATTTCCACCGGCCAAAATTTCACCCTGTCCTCGTCATCGACGCTTTTCACGCCAATCTTGCCTTCGTCCGACAGGGTCATGACCGAGGGCGAAATGCGGTGTGCGGTATTTTGGCCGAAGGGCAGGCGTAATTGCGCGGCCAGACCCGAGAGCACCTTGCCATCAGAGTTGGGGGCCAGCACTTCGATGGTGAAGGTGCGCGTATTGGGGTCCGAGACCGACGCGATGTAACTTACTTGGCCTTCTAGCGTCTTGCCGTCGGTCAGTACGATTTTGGCCAGCAGGCCGAGGCGGGCGTCGCCTACATTGCGTTCGGATAATTGTGCGGTGATCTTGATGGGGTCGAGGTCTACCACCGTTCCGATGCGATCACCCAAGTTGAGCAACGCCCCTTCGTCGATCAGGCGCGTATCAAGTACGCCATCGAAGGGAGCTTTGATGCGGGTGTTGGCCAAATCCAACGTGAAGCGCGACACATCGGCCTTAGCCTGGGCCAATTGCGCCTCGGCCTCGGCCAATTTCACTTGGCTTTGAAAGCTTTGCTTGGCCAGTTGGCGCGCAGCCTCGGCTTGCATCTCGCGTTGTGACAGGGCTGCACGGGCTTGGTCTAAGCGCGCCTCGCGATCATTCACCGCGATCAGAATCATCTCCTGGCCTTGTTTTACAAGTTGGCCCCGGTCTACCAGGATTTTCTCGATACGGCCCGAGACCTCCGAGCGCAAGTCCACGCTACGCGAGGCCACGGTACGGCCCTGCAAGATGACGCCGCTTTGGTAAGGCTGGGCCTGCGATTTGGCGATGCGAACCGTGGTGATGACGTCCGCTTGGCTGTTGCTTGCGCTGGGTACACCGGGCAGGGGGTTGGTCTCGCGCCCGATCATGCCCGAGCCAATCCACAAGGCACCTGCGGCGATAATTGCAATGGCCGTGACTTGGGCTTTGTTCAGACCGGCCATGAATTCCTTACGCTCCGATAGCAACCCGAAATTGCGCGGCTGATAGACTGTCGCGTTAGTCTTGCTCCATTGCGCGTTTCGTCAATAGAGGCAAGGTCTTAACTGATACGCACCCAAGGCGCAGTCGGATTAGACCAACCTCCGGCCGTCCGAACCTTGATCTCGAACAAGGATTTAGGCCTTTGTCGGGGCAATACTGATCCCCGCATAATGGGCTTGCTGCCAAAATCCGGCTTTACTTTGACCTTAAACACACTACTTTTCGGCGCGATTTTAAGGCCATATTTGGCAGTTGGGGCACGTAAGGGCCGGGCCTCCCGATCAATAAAGGTAAATCAGCAATGAAAAAAATTCTTTCCTTGTCAGCCGCGATTGCGGCGTTGGCTTTATCGTTCTCGCTGCCCGCCGCCGCGCAAGCGCCCGATGAGGCCACCATGAAACTGGGCCAGCGCGTGTTTTTGATGTGCCGCTCGTGCCATTCCACCGAGAAGGACGGCCGCCATAAGGTCGGCCCCAATTTGAATGGCTTATTCGGCGCGAAGGCCGGGACCAAAGAAGGCTTCAAATATTCCGACGTGGTGGCCAAGTCTGGCATTACCTGGTCGGAAGAAACCATCAATGAATGGCTGGTCAAGCCCAAGGACTTTTTACCCGGCAACAAAATGGCCTTCGCGGGCGTTCCCAAGGAACCAGACCGCAAGGCGCTGATCGCCTATTTGAAAATTCAAACCGGCGCGAAATAAGCGCTGATCGTTTCAGTCTAACGCAAAACGGCGCCCCGCAACGGGCGCCGTTTTTTATTGACCCTATGAACAATTAATAATTCTTCGGCTTGACGTAGCCCTTGGCGTATTTCTTCAACTCGGGCGGCAGCACCGGGTTGTAGGGCGCATCCCACGTGAACGGAACCTTGACGGTGTCGAAGGTATTCACCAGCGGCCCGCCGACGGTGCGCACAAACAGGTGGTAACCTGAATCGGTGCCCGACGCGCCGTGATACACATTCTCGCGCCACCAGGCGTAACCACCCGGTCCCATGCGGCCGCAATCGCCCCATACGTAGTCACCCTCGATGACGTACAATTCTTCCACCATCGGGTGGGTCCACTTTGGTTTGGCCATGCCCGGCGGTACGCGATGCGGTGGTGAGCAATAGAGGAACGAGGTTTCGCCGGTATAGGGATCGGTGCGGAAGTGTTTGATGGCCACGCCCTTGGCCAGTTGCGGGTCGACCAAGCCCGGATCCCAATCCAGCAGCTTGGGGTCGATGAATTTCACCAGCAGTTTTTCGTCAAAGCCCTTGCCCTTGCCGTTCACGATCATCGGCTTGTCATAAAACATGGTCAGCAACACCGCACCCTTAGGTGATGATGCTTTCTCACGCGTGTAGCCCGACGGGAAAAAACCATAGCAATGGGTGTCGTAGGTGTGGCCATCAATGGTGATCGCGCCATCAAGCACCATGAATTCTTCATGCGCAGTGCAATACTCAGGCGCAGTGCGCTGCCAGCCCGCCGGATAGCGCACAATGGTGGTGGCGTCGGTGCCTTTCTCGTCGATGGAGAGCATTTTCATCTCCACATCCACTCGCCCTGGGCCGTAGAGCCCCTTCTGCCAGGGTAAGTCCTGGGCCATGATGAACATGATGTGTGGCCGGGCCATTGTGGCGTTCTCCGTGCAGTTGGCATCCCCAAATCGGGCCCGACTATGGGCGAGCGGGCGGGGGATTCCAAGATTAAACTGCCGCTAGAAATTACAGCTATTCGCGGCCAAGATGGCTCAAATAAGGGGATGGGAAGTCGATGGCGCGCCCGCATTGCATGTTTGTTCAAGCACAGGACTTGCCCTGGCAAAAAGGCTTTGCCAACGGCGCTTGGCCGGAATTGGATGTGAAAATCCTCAGCCTCGATAATGTGACGGGTGCGTGTTCAACCATCGTGCGCTATCCGCCAGGGTGGGATTTTGCGGGTGATCGTTATCTCACTTGCCATGAGGAAATTCTTGTTCTCGATGGCGCACTGGAGATCAACGGCCAGAATTTTGGCCGACGTTGTTATGCCAATCTACCTAAGGGCTGGATGCGTGATCGCATCCGCTCGCCCAAGGGCGCGGTGGTGCTGACCATGCTGTCGGCCGCACCCGAAGAAAAAACCGGCGCACCACCGCAAGGGTTCTACGACGAAAAATTGTACGTGCCCCGGCATGATGTTTCGCGCGAGGGGCTGGAGACCTGGACGGAAAACCCCTACACGCGCTACATCAAGGGCACGGGCGTGCGGCCGCTGCGGCAAGACCCCTACACCGGCGAGATCACTATTCTCTATTCAGCGTTGCCGTTCCGCTACATGTCCAAACGCTGGTCGCACCCCATAGTGCAGGAAATGTTCGTGCTGGCGGGCGAGTACGCCATCAATGACGTGGGCGTGATGTGTCCGGGTTCCTACGCCTGGTGGCGCGAGAACGAATTGCATGGGCCCTATGGCTCACTCACGGGGTTCATGATGCTTATTCGCACCGATGGCGGACCACTGTCGAATATCATTCCCCCTGAGATCGTCGAGGTGGATTACGATGCGCCTTATAACCCCAAAGTGCCCGAGCACTTGAGGCCCTATGCTAAACCCCCACGCCAAAGCACGTTGTATTGAGAGGCCGCCATGCCAACACCTGTCGATGTCGTGAAAACATTTTTGGATGCCATGGGGCAGCGCGATTTTGCCGGCATGGAAAGCGTCATGGGCCCTGGATTCAAGATGACCGTGACCGGCGGGGCGGTGTTCATCCACCCGCGTGAGTTTGCCGCGCAATCGAAAGGCCGGCAAAAATCGGCCACCAAGACCACTGACCGCTACGAGGAAATTCCCAACGCCGAGGGCGCCGTTGTGTATTCCATCGGCTCTATGGCGGGCGAGTGGAATAACGGCACGAAGTACTCAGGCATTCGTTATATCGACCGCTTCGAGATTAAAAACGGCAAGATCGTGGACATGAATGTCTATAGCGACATGTCCGAGTTCAGGCCGAGAGACTAGGCGAGGGGGGCAGCGCGTATGTCTCGTCCGCACACGTGCTTCGTTCAAGCGCAATCGATTCCGTGGAGCGGCAGTGGCTTTGCCACGCTGGGCATCCAAGTGGATGTGAAGGTTCTCAGCCGCGATGCTGGCAATGGCGCGGTCACTGAAATCATGCGCTTGCCCAAGGGCATGAAACTGCCAGGGCCGTTGCATTTTCCCAGCGTGTTCGAGTTCTTTGTGCTTGATGGTAAATTTCAGGTGGGAGCGCGGACATATAAGAAGGACTCCTACGCCTATTTACCTGCCGGTTATGGGTGGTCGGGGCTAACATCTGAATATGGTGCAGTGTTGCTGGCGATGTTTTCGGTTGCCCCCACGCTCTCACCGGGCATGGCGCCGGCTGGCATGTACGACCCACGCAAACTCATCGAACACCTCAATGTGTACGAGATGGAGTGGAAAACCGGCGCTGAAGGCTCAGTGACTGTCAAGCCGCTCTCACCTACCATTTTCACCAAAAAACTGCGCGTGGACCCCGACACCCAAGAGCAGACGTTTCTTTACGCCGCCCTGCCGCATCATGCGCCGCCCAAAATCATGCCGGGAAAATTTACCCACCCGATGATCGAGGAAATCTTCGTGCTGTCGGGTGAATATGTGTTCGGCGATGTGGGCAAAATGGGCCCGGGTGGCTATGCCTGGTGGCGCGAAAACGAAATGCATGGGCCCGCAGGCAGCGAAACAGGCTATAACCTGCTCATTCGCGTTCATGGCGGGCCATTGGTGAACCGCTTTTCCACCGATGCCTCGCCGTTCAGCTACACGCCCAATCATCAACCGACCTTGCCGCCGGAGTTGTGGGAATATAGCAAGCCGTTTCCGTTTCAAAATCCGTGGTAAGGCAAGCTGGCACAAGCTTGACCTTGATGTTTACTGCCAGTAAACTCCAAAATTATGGAACTTATGATTGAGCGAGCCGCACTCATTGGGTTGCGCGGCCTTCCAACCAATCGCGCGCAAGCATTGATGGAGCGATTGAAAAGGATTGCCGCCAACCCCTTTAGCTATCACGCTAATGTCGAACGGATGACTGGGTATAAGGACGCCTTTCGATTGCGTCAGGGCTCATTACGCGCAGTTTATCGCATTGACCGTTCGACTCAAAAAATGATGGTTGAGAAAATCGCGCAGCGAGCAGGAGTATACAAATGATGATTCGATATTTACGGGGGTCAGCTTTAGTTCGCAGCGCAAGCAGTATTAAAGGCGCAGCCGCCGTTATTCCTAAGGAACGCTTAGAGAAATTCATTACGCAAATGGAAGATGCTGCTGATCGCGCATCGCTTGAGAAGAAGAATGCAGAGTATCTTCCGGTGGCACTGGTCGAACGGCTGATTGCTGGTGAAAGCGCTGTGCGGATTTTTCGTGAGTGGAGGGGCGTCTCGCAAGATAAACTCGCCACCACTGCCGGAATCGGTAAATCGATGTTGTCACAAATCGAAAGCGGCAAGAAAGAACCAAGCCTTGTTACCGCCCGTCGTTTGGCGGCTGCTTTGGACGTAACATTGGAAGAAATTGTGTAAATAGGAAATCCATGCCCGCGCAGACCGAAGCCATCAAGCGCACCACCATTCTTGTCCGCGATATGAAAAAGTCGCTGGCCTTTTATCGCGATATCTTGGGCTGGGATGTTTTCTACGAGGGGGATGTGGATGGCGAAGGCGTGGCGCAGCTCATGGGCATGCCGTGTTCGGGTGTGAAAATGGTGGTGCTGAACGCCCATGGCTCGCAGTTTGGCAATGTCGGGCTGATGGAAGTGAAAAACGCAGCACCCCCGATGGAAAACCCAGCCCAACCTGGACGCATTAAGTACGGCGAGGCGGCGCTGGTGATCAGCACGCAGAATATCGTGGAATTGCACGATAAAATCGCCAAGGCTGGCTATACCGTTATCAACCCGCCCGCGAAAATCGGCGTGCCGGGCCGGCCCATGGCGGTGCTGGAACTGTTTGTGCGCGACCCCGACGGCGTACTGGTGAACCTCACGCAACGGGTGGCGGCTTAGAGCGTTTCTTGTTTTTGTACGCCGCTCAAGGCACACTTTGGGCTATTCATACGACTGCACGGCAAGGGGGCCGCTATGATCCGGAAAACGATTCTCTCGACAGTTTGCATTTCGCTCGTGGCGACCTTGGCCGTTACATCGGCAGCACACGCCCAAAGCATGAAGAAGGGTAAGGGCGGTAGCGAGGTTCAGGGTGGTAGCGCTGGCGGCACCAAAGACCTTGAGAAATGCGACACCTCCATGGGCAGCTTGGCCGTAGTGGAACCACAAGACTACGCCTCGCAGGCCATCAATCGGTTGGGTTTACCCAGCCCTACGGGTTTGATCCGCCTGATCGTGCAGCAGTCGGGATGTTTTCAGTTGGTCGAGCGCGGCATGGCGATGCAGAACATCATGCAGGAGCGTGCGCTGTCTGGCGGCGGGCAGTTACAAAGAAATTCCAACATGGGCGGTGGCCAAATGGTGACCGCTGACTACATCCTCACGCCCGATGTGGCCTTCTCCGAGGGCAATGCGGGCGGAGCAGGTGCCGCACTTGGCCTGTTACCCGGTAAGGCTGGCGCCATCGGCGGGTTGCTTGGCGGTGCAATGAAATCGAAGGTGGCGCAAACCAGCATGGTGCTGGCCGATACGCGCACCACGCTGCAAGTGGCCGCTGCTGAAGGCTCGGCCAAGGCGACCGACTTCGCGTTGGGCGCGATTCTGGGCGGCGGGGGCGTTGGCGGCGGCTTGGGCGGTTACACCAACACCGCCGAGGGCAAGGTGATCGCCTCAAGCTTCGTCGACAACTGGAACAACATCGTGCGCTCGATCCGCGGCAAGCTTTCGCCCGTCAGTGCTGCGGCCGCTGCACCCCAAGCGGGTTCAGGCTTTCAAACCGGCGATGTGCTGGTGCCTAAGATCAAGGGTGTGAAAATTTTCGCGGCCGCCGACAAGGCCTCGAAGGTTGTCACCGCCACGGCCACCGAGTTTGTGTACTTGGGCGAAGACTCTGGGGCCTTCGTGAAAGTCGCCAGCGGCGACGGCGAGGGCTGGGTGGAGAAAGTGCTGATCAGCTCGAAGTGAGACATTGGGCCGAGTGCTCGTGCACCAAATTGTTCCACGTGGAACAATTGAGCGACTAAAAACTTACACCATTGCGGTATGATGCGCTGCAAGGCCTGTTATAACAGGGGAAAAAACAGGCAGATTATTCACCAGCGGAATTTTTATGCCGCAGCGGTATGACGTAGCGCAAACAAAAATTATGAGCGCTCACTTATTTGGAGGATGAGTCCCTTGGAGATTACTGACAGTGTTAGGGACGAATTGGCCGAGAAGTTCGAGGTCTCCCGCGATGAAATCGACCAGCTATGCGCACAGAACCACCTCATCGCCGTTTCCAAGGAGCAAGTCCCAAATCTTTTTCGATTCTTGTCTGCTGATCAGACCAGCAGCATCCGTATCTGCGCGTCCCCATACGCCCAGTGGCGCATCGTCAGTGGCCGTGACACGCTTAACATCATTCGGGCAAATCGCGGCAAAGGATTTTCAGCTTACCAGCGGCTGAGAAATCACTTTGATACCAGCTACACCGCAACGCTTTTCTCGTCCAAGAAGATTGACAGGCTTAACCCAATACAAATACGCAAGCGTGTCGCAATACCATGCGTTGCTCTCGGCCAGGTTGTGGCGATGTTGCCAGAGCTGAGCCCAAATTTTACCGGCTAGCGATTATCCACGAGCTAATAAAACAATTGCCGGTTGATGCAACGGCCATCGTTGATGTCGGAAGCAATGACGGTTCAACGATTTGCGACTTAGCGTTGGCGCTGCAACGGCCAGACATTTCCTTTTTTGGTTGCGAACTCCAGTTGAATGGTCAGCAGTCGTTAGCTGAATACGCCGATATGCTGGATCTCGATAATGTCCACAGTATCGATTTTAATATTAACTCTCCGCGTTTCGATTTCATCAAAGGAGTAAGGCACGCTTTCATGTATTCCATCGGAACTTTGGTGTACGCCAATCCATCGCCGCTGCGGCTATTTGAAGAATTGCTTTTCTCTGTAGAACGCGTGTCCTGTTTGCTGTTTGAGCCCGTCAGTTACCAACTTGCTAACGAATTCGGTATTAAACCCGCTTTCTCTCAAGCCAAGGCACAATCGTATGGTTTCTCAGATACGCTATGGCAAACAATAAAGACATTGGAACAACAGGGCCGCATTGCGATCCGCGAGGTGTTTCCTGATTTTATTAGCCCGACGACTGCTACGGTAATGTCACTGATTCACTTCGAGAGCAAAACCCGATAAGTCGGGTTGACTTGATGTCACTGGCGCTATCGTCGCATGCCACCTCAACTCTCTACACCCCAATCCCCTTTATCTCCGCCTCGCTCGCCTGTTCGAACAACCATATGAATGAATCGGGTGTGGTGCAGGTGAAGCTGCGCACGCCAAACTCATCGGCCATGACATCGCTTAAACCTGTGCAGCCAAAATCGGCGCAAGCCTTGCGCATTTGCTCCACGTGACGCACGCGCCAGGTGAACAGGCAATAACCCAACGCCCCAGGGCTCGATTTCGCCCGCCGGTCGGCGAGCTTGCTGGTGCTGGCAAAGCGGAACATCAACAGCCTTCCGCTGCGGCGTGTGTCGTTATCGGGGCCCGAGCGCGGCTCCTCGAAGGTGTACGACCAATGCGTTTCCCCTTCGACTAAATCGAATGCCGCGCGGCTGGCCATGGCTTTGTCCCAGGTGGTCTCCTGCACCATCACGCGTTTGAGGCCCAGCACCTGGTCATAAAAATTCGTGGGCGCGTCGCTGTCGGCCGTGAACATCATGCCGCCATGGGCGATTTGTGAGGCACGCAGCAACGCTGTGTCGTCAATGCTGCCCAACAACTTGCTGTCGTAGTTAAACCGTTCCAACAGCGCCTGGCGCGACAGCGGTTGAATCACGGTGTATTCGCGCACCGCGACAATTTTATCGGCGAAGGGGCGCACCGGCTTGCCGCCGAACATGGCGGGGTTGTAGCTCGACAGATCGATGAAACTGGGCGGCACATCGTGCACCGGGTAGCCGTTCTTGCGCGCCACGGCGGCGTGGTTGGCCACATCCAAAATATCGCGCACGAATTGGCCCGACCAGCGCGAGCCATGGCCGCGAAAGGGCACCACCGACACGCCATCGTTCAATGGCGCGTCCCACATCATCAAGCGGATCAAGCCGTGGTCGGCGTTTTGATGATGCAACCGCAGCGATTGCAAGCCGCTGTTCACGCCATAGAGTGCCTTGGCTTGGGCTGCGCTCAGCGCACCGCGTGGACCCGGTTTGAAACCGAACGCCTGCCAATAGGCCATGGGTGCCTCGAAGCTGGGCACGCCAATGCACACCTCATGCAGGCCGCCAATGGCGGGGGGTTGGTTGGTCATGTGAGGGCTCCAAAGGTCTCAGGTCACCCACCTTACCGCAGCGTGGTCAGGGTGCAATCGGATTGCCAGCACCATCCACCCACTTAATATACACATTATAAGTGTCGCCCCGGCGAAAGCGGGAATGACGCACGAAATTTCGGAGAGGGGAACACCCATGCGTACACGTTACATTAGCCGTCGCGGATTGCTGCAATCAGCCGCAGCCGTTGGCGCGGCCACGACATTGGCCAGTAAGCCGTTGCGCGCGGCCACCGAGTCCGACGTACTGGTGATTGGCGCGGGGCTATCGGGGCTGCGCGCCGCGCACGACCTGATCAGCCAAGGCCTTAAGGTGCAAGTGATCGAGGGCCGCAACCGGGCGGGCGGGCGCGTGCTGTCACTCACCGACATTCCCGGCAACCCCGAGGCGGGCGGCAACGGCATTGGTGCAGGCTATGGCCGCATGATCGACTCAGCCAAGGAATTTGGCGTGGAGCTGGTCAACATCGCCGACCGCGCACCGCTGATTTTCATGCGCGAGCTGGTGCTCGACGGCAAGGTGATCAAGGAAAGCGAGTGGGAAAATCATCCGCGCAACGTCTTCAAGGGCCCGATGAAAAAGATGATGCCCTGGGTGCCCATGCCGATGCTCATGAGCACCAAGAACCCGCTGGGGAAAAATTACGAAGATTGGTACGACCCCAAAAGCTTCGGCCTGGATATTTCCATGCACGAGTGGTTTCTCAGTTTGGGTTTCGATGAAGCGGCAATTGACTTGGCCTATAACATCAACTGCGAACATGGCGCCTCGGCGCACGATGTTTCGTCCCTCATGGTGGCGTTCACCTATTCGTGGGGCAACATGCAGCGCGATATTCTGCCGCGCGCCACTTACGCGGCGAAGGGTGGTAACCAATCCATTCCCAACGCCATGGCCAAGGCCCTGGGCGACAAGTTGCATTATAAAAAAGCCGTGGTGGGCATTCGCACCGAGGGCAACACCGCCGAAGCTGTGTGCGCCGATGGCAGTGTGTACAAGGCCAAGAAAATCATCAGCTCGATTCCCTATGCGGCGTTGCGCAATGTGAAAATCGACCCGATTGTGCCCGGCGCCTTGGGCCGCGCCATCAAGACCATGGGCGTGCAGATGTTGACCCAATCGCACATCGTGGCGAAAAAACCATTCTGGGCCGATGACGGCTTGAAGCCGGGCCTGTGGACCGACAGCATCGCGGGCAACGTGATGGCCCAGCCCTTTGGCGAGAAGCCCACCGATATTACCAGCTTCACCTGCTGGCATCGCGGCTGGATGGCCGCGCGCATCGACCGCATGCCCGAGGCCGAGGCCAAGAAGGCCGTGATCGCCGACATCGAAGCCATTCGCCCCTCAGCAAAGGGCAAGCTCGAAGTGAAGGGCTTTAAGAGCTGGTACAACGACCCGTTCAGTTGCGGCGACTGGGCGATTTGGCAGCCGGGCCAAGTGCGCGATTTTATTCAAACCATCTCCAAGCCCCACAGTAATGTGCACTTCTGCGGCGAGCACACCGCCATGTCCAACCGTGGCATGGAAGGCGCAATGGAATCAGGCGAACGCGCGGCGCAAGAAGTGTTGCAGGGGATTTAAGCGGCGAGGGGCCTTTAGATTTCACCTTACATGCCGGGGCGTGCGGGCGCGGAAGTCGTAGTGGGCGATGATTTCGGCTGGCGTTTGTTTAGCCAGGTCAATCGCGGCGATGTTGCATTGGTTGGCAAGTGCTGCGGCTGTTTCGCTGTGAAGGTGCGGGGCCTCTTGGTCGGCCCCGGCGGCGAGTGCGGCATAAAGCAAATTTTGCATTTCGGTCTGTGACATGGGCTTGCTCCATCGGTTGTGCGATGGGGCCAAGTGTGCCGCTTAAATGTCGCGAGGTTTTGCCCAAGGGGTCGCAAAACCGTCATTCCTTGCATGGAATTGTCGCAAATTGTCACAGGCGCGGCCCAAAGCCTGGTGTTGAGGACTGCCCTAGGCATCCGCTGCATACTTCTCCGCGCAGTCGAGGAATGTCATCCGTGGGGCGACAATCGTGCCGTCCCGTTCTTCGGTGCGATCGACGTCGACGAAGATCGTGTTCTGATCGGCCTTAAGACCGTACGGCCATGAAGCCTTTAAACCGATGACTCCGGCATCGAATGTCTGTGATCGATCATCCTCGGCCACGAACCAATGTTGATTATTCCGTTGATCAGACATCGTTATCACGTCCCCGGCTTTGATCAGGTGATCCATCGTTGGCCTTAGAACGACAGCATCATCCAGGTCTTTAATACGGTCGTGAGTGCGAACATGAAACGAACCACTGATCACCAAGTGACATGACACCATGTTGTTGTGGATGTGCGGTAGAATAACGCCGCCGCGACGCATCGCGAAGACACGCACAAACCAGTTTCTTTCAGAGAGTGGTATCAAGGGCGTAACATGTTCTGGCATTACGACATCGACAGTGCTTGCGAGCCGGTTGAAAAAGGTGAAGTCGCCCGTCAGGTTTTCCAGATCAAGATATTTGATAAGGTCAGCAGTTGGAACCGAATGATTCAGAATTGCGACGCGCTCCTGCCATTCAATCACAGTCATCTGGCCTTTGCTGACTTGATCGCCGATATCGAGCAGGCCGTGAGTCCACTGATCGAGGCTGCTCGGATGTTCACCCGCAAATGCCAGTGAGCGCCGCAGGGCAAGTAACACCGCGATTGATGCCACGCTGGCGAAGGTATCCCGTCGCGATATTATTGAATCATGTTCCATCTTGCGACTTTTGATCAAACAAGAGACTGCTAAGGTTACTCTATACCTTTGAGGTGTTAGATACTTAGCCTAAGCAACGCTAATGATGCCTTGGCAGTGGTCTTGCTGAGGGGGTGATAATCCCTTAAGCCCATCCCATGACTGACTCTCAAGCTGCCGTCGCGCCCACCGAACCCGTTTGCCCCAAGTGCCAAAAGCCGCAAGCTCTGTGCGTGTGCGAGGGCATTACGCCCATCGCCAACAAAATCGGTGTGCTGATTTTGCAGCACCCGCAGGAGCAGGACGTAGAGTTGGGCACAGCGCGGCTCACGGCTTTGCACCTGAAGAATGCGGTCATGAAGGTGGGCCTGTCGTGGCCCAACCTGGCTAAGGCCTTGGGCCGTAATGCCGACCCCAAAAAGTGGGCGGTGCTTTATTTGGGTTCGGCCAATGCCGCAAAGGAAGCCCCCGGCCATGCTGTGGTGCTGGTGGATAAGAAGGGCAAGGCGGTCGATCACCAAGCAGCGTTGCTATCGGAAATCGAGGGCCTCATCGTGCTCGATGGCACCTGGAGCCAAGCCAAGGCCATGTGGTGGCGCAACGCTTGGCTGCTGAAATGCCGCCGGGTGATTCTGGGGCCCAAACGCGCCTCGCGCTATGGCAAGTTGCGCAAGGAACCGCGCAAAGATGGCCTTTCCACCATAGAATCGGT
>SHWP01000037.1 GCA_009693785.1 Rhodospirillaceae bacterium | reverse complement strand
TCACGGGAAATAGGGGTATCGGCGGGCTGAGAAGTCTGCGTTCAGAAGGGACTTGGCGGAAAATCCAGGAAAGTACCCCCGAAGTTGTAATAGGCGGCCCTTACGCCTACCATGTTGCCTGAAGCCGGGGTTCATCCGGGGAATGTCGGTTAAATTGGAACTATGTCTTTAGATGCTGTGGAGCAGCCATAAGAAAAAGCAAGAATTAAAATCCCAGAGACAAGTTTATTTGTCATCGTTGAATTGCCCACTTTATTAGCCCCTACTACTAAAAATCGAAGTTGCTTTAAAATTTTATTGATCGGTCAGCACTGTGCGGCGTCAGCGCCTATGGGACCGAATTGGGGTGGTGAGTTAGGGAGGGTTTTGGTCTCATCGCAGAGACGGAGGAACGAAGATGAGATCAAACCCCATGAATACGAAGGCCCCAGCTGAGCGGGTACTCAAGGACATTCGCCGGGCCACCCGGCGGCATTTTTCAGCCGAAGACAAGATACGCATCGTGCTGGACGGCCTGCGCACGGATTCCCGCTTCGATGTAACCTAGTGCCGTCAGGCCGCGCTCATACGGTGTACCCGGAAACACCGAGAGTTTCGTTTCCAGCAGTTCCGGGCAGTACTTGCCGTTGGCCACGGCCATGATTTCACGCGGCGGTTCTTTACTACCCGTGGGCGTGAAGCCCGTGCCAATCACCGCGATGCGCGTCGTCATGGGGTGTTAGGCCTTCTTGAAATAGCCGCGTAACGCGTCGACAAATTGCGGCATCTGCTCCAGACGACCCATGCTGACGCGGCACCAATTATCGTAAGGCGGGAACGGACGGCCGACCGAGATATTTTTCTGGCGCATGGCCGTGAAAAACTCGCGCCAGGGCTTGCCCGTATCGAACATCAAGAAATTGGCTTGGCTTTTGGTGTATTTCACGCCCAATTCATCGAGCGTTTTACTCACCATCTCCATGCACGCACGCACGTTTTTGCGGCTGCTGGTCATGAACTCCTTGTCTTGGTAACTGGCCAGGCCCGCCACCAGGCCCATTTTATTGGGCACCGACATGCGCAGCTCGCCCATGCGCTTGACGATATCGGGGCGCGCCAGCGCAAAGCCCAACCGTAAGCCTGCCATGCCGTGAATTTTCGAGAACGTGCGCGCGATGATCACGTTCTTGCCAGCCTTAACCTGATCGACCATGGCGCTGCCCGCCGGATCGTCGACCAAGTCGATATAAGCTTCGTCCACCAACACCATGGCGCGTGAGGACACGGCGCCTAGAAAACTGCGCAAGTCTTTAGCTGGCAGCAGTGTGGCCGTGGGGTTGTTCGGATTGCAGACATAAATCAGGCCGGTCTTGCCGGTGATGCGGCCTTCCATGCCCGCCAAATCGTGTTTCATGTCTTTATCGAGGTCGACCCACATCAACCGGCCGCCAGCTTTTTCGGCATAGTCGGGCCCCTGCTCGAAGGTTGGCCGCGCGGCGATCATCTCACTGCCGTTGGAGCCATAAATCAGCGATGCGATGCGCAACACTTCAGCCGAGCCCTCGGTGATCAACACGTTTTCGGGTGCCAAGCCTTCGCGTTCGGCAATCAGCTTGGCGAGTTTGCCCGATTCTTCGGTGGCGTACATCCAACCATCCGCCATAGCCGCCATCATGGCCTGCTTGGCGCTTTCCGATGGACCGTATGGATTCTCGTTGGCGCTGAGGCGCAGCATCGCCCCGCCCGCAGCCGGGGGTATATTTTGCGCCGCAGCACTGCGAACGCCAAAGCCAGCAATCGCCGCACTGGCTAGCGCCGTGCTTGCGCTACGGAAGATGTCGCGGCGATTTAAGATCGCGTTCATGGAACTCCCCTACCAGGCCATATTTTTATGAACCGAAGCATGCCAAACCGCGCCATGTGCTACAACGGCGCTCGCAAGCAATAATGTTGCGCCGCCACATACTTAGCAGGCTAAAACCGCGCTGAAATGGGGACCGTTACAAACCCCGCTTTTTGATCAGCACATATATAACCCGCTATCGTCCCCTCGCCTGCAGGCGCCACGATCAGCCAAATCGCCTCAGGGTCATGCGCCATGGCAAGATCGGTGGCCGACGGGCCGGGCGGACCGCCGGGGTGGGAATGGTAATGACCCACGACCCTTCGGCCCGTACCACGCAGACGGCGCAACACGTTGAACTGAATCTGCGGATCGATCTCAAATCGGCGCTCAGACTTTTCGGCAACATTGCTTGCCAGCTCTATTTCATCGATCACGATCACATCCGTCCCCGCCCCGATCAGCAGGCCGCAGCATTCATGCGGTGCGGTCTCACGCGCATGGACAAGCATTTGCGCGCGGCAGGTATCAGGTAGCACGATCTGACGCGGAGCGGCCGTCACGATTTGGCTACGGATTGGGTTGGGCGGGCGGCGGCGAGGTAAAAATCGTGCCCACGACACGGCCAGTCTTAAGATCAACAGTGACAATGCGATCGGGCAGCGTGCCGCCGCGCAACGTCACCGCCACACGCGAATTGTTGAGCGGAATGATCTGGAGGATATCCGTCCCCACGGGCTGGCCCAAATCAGACAGCATCACAGCAGTCGACGACAATTCGACCGATGAGCCATCGCCCGTCGCGCCCAACCGCGTGAAGCCATAGATCACCAAGCCAATCGCGATCACGATGGCCACGCCGAGAACAATGACTAATATTTTCAAGAACTGCGCTGGCTGCATGATGGGCCATAAGGGTTGGATGGAGCGCGACCAACCCCCACGTGACGGCCTGGGCCGCAAACGCTATGGTCGGCGCGCAGCGTTCACAC
Source organism: Rhodospirillaceae bacterium (assembly GCA_009693785.1). Lineage (GTDB taxonomy): Bacteria > Pseudomonadota > Alphaproteobacteria > Rhodospirillales > Rhodospirillaceae. The sequence goes on along the minus strand of SHWP01000037.1, from coordinate 32,976 downwards.
TAGGACCGAAGTAAAATTGGCGCAATGGCTGGCTCAGCATCACAAAACGGGGCACCTGATCTGCGCCAATTCACGGTGACTAACGACGGCGTTGGCAAGCGGCTCGACCGCTGGCTTGTGGGGCAAAACCCCGACCTCTCGCGTTCGCGCATTCAACAGTTAATTACGCAGGGTTGTGTGCAGATCGCAGGCCGGGCGGATGTGCACGCCGCGACAACGCTTAAAGCCAACGATGTGGTCGCCGTTGTCATACCACAGCCGGTGCGCATCGAACTTGCGGCCCAAGCCCTTAACCTTGATGTCGTGTTCGAAGACGAGCACCTCATCGTCATCAATAAACCAGCCGGTCTGGTGGTGCATCCGGCGGCCGGCAACCCAGATCGAACCTTGGTCAACGCCCTGCTCGCCCATTGCGGCGATAGTCTGCGCGGTATTGGCGGTGAGCTGCGCCCAGGCATCGTGCACCGGCTCGATAAAGACACTAGTGGACTGCTGATTGCCGCTAAATCAGGCGCCGCCCATGAACACTTGTCAGAGCAATTCGCCAATCACACCATCGAGCGTGCCTATGACGCCTTGGTCTGGGGCATTCCAAAACCGGCCAAGGGCGTAATCGCGGGCCAGATTGGACGCAGCGCCACTGACCGCAAAAAAATGTCCGTCAGGAAAACCGGCGGTAAGTCAGCCGTAACACATTACCGCGTCACGCAAACGTTTGGGGCATGCGCGGCTAAGCTCGAGTGCGTGCTTCAAACCGGTCGCACACACCAAATCCGCGTGCACATGGCCTCGATTGGCCACCCCGTCATCGGCGATCCGGTTTACGGCACCATGCGCAATAAGTTCATCGCCAAGCTTGACGAGGGAGCTGCGGAAATTGTCCGCGCCTTCTCGCGCCAGGCCTTGCATGCGCGCGTGCTGGGGTTTGTTCACCCCGTTACTGGCAAGACCCTAAGATTTGAACGCGACCCGCCGGCAGATTTTAAAAAGCTGGCCGCGGCGCTACCCGCCCCCGAGAAAAAAACTAAGCGCGGCTAGCCTCGGCGGCGGCAGCGATGGTGTTGGCTTTCGCTTTCGCTTTCGCTTTGGCTTTGGCCATGGATGCTTTTTCTTTTTGCTCGGCCTCATAGACGGTCTCGACGTCCGGGCCCCACTTTTGCACCAGCTCTTTTTGCTGATCGCGCAGCGCCTGGATGCGCCGCCCGGCCGTCATGGCAATGAACGAGCCGACCACGGCGGGCATGGTCGAATACACCGCCCATCCAAACAAGGCGGCGCTGTACATGATCATGTACGCCCACACATTGGTGATGATGTCGATGGCGCCATCGACGGTATGATTTTTCACCCAAAGGTCAGTGAGATAGGGCGCAGCACCCGCTAAATTTAACGCGCCCACGGTCACACCGGCGTAATAGCCCTTCCCGCGTTCGATCAAAAACGCCACGCCAGTCGGCATCATGGCAACCGACAGAACAACGATGGTCGGAATGATGGCGAAAGATACGCCAGCCGCGATCAACACATACAAAAATGCGTTGCTGCGGTTGCCTGATGGTGACGATGCGGGTTGTGGTGCCTTAGCCATGGTCGATCTCAAAACAGTTTAGAGAAAAGCAGAACAGTAAATGTCAACAGCATGATAACCACCGAGGCGATAGCGCCCGTTTTCTGGCCGGACTGAATGGCGGACTCCTGGCGGTCAACTTGTCCGTGCTCCAAATCAAAGGTTTGTTTCTCGGCCGCTGCATATTCAGCTTTCGCCCAGGCAAAGCCCTCTGCGTCGCGCTGGCGTTCTTCGGGATTGTCGAGGTAGTTATAAATTTCCGCCAAGTTGCCCTTGCGGATCAGCTTGGGCATTTCTTTCTCGATTTCCTTGCGCTTGGGCCTGCTTTGGTAAGCATTGATGACCGGGCCCATCAAGCCGCCAATCCAACTGGCAAGGCCGAACAAGGATTCCGGGCCAAGCCGCCATTGCACGATCGCGAGCACGCTGAGCATACCTATGGTGGCCCGATCGGGGCGCTGATCGTTCATGGCGTCGATTTGGGTCGACACGCCCTTGGCGTAGCGCGCGCGCATGAAGGCCGCGGCATGGCGATCAACCGGCCACATCTTGGTATTCACGGTTTTCGACACGGCTTCCAAGGCCGGCAGAACCGCCTTGACCTCCATGACATACTCACTGGCGATAATCGGGCTCAGGCAGGGCATCCACTCGTTGAGTTCATAGACGCAACGCTCGATCCCCGCGCCCGAATTCTGATCCTTCAAGTAATTGCGTAGGTCCTTAAAAACGGTTTCCCACGGGGAGTTGTCGACCGTGACCTTGGTTTGAGCCGAAAGCCAGTATTTCCACAGTTCACGATTGATGAAATCCGTGAAGGGTTGCAGTTTTTGCTTGGAAAGTGTTGCGACCGCGAGTGCGCCGCCAAAGCCTTCCAGGCTGACCCGGAACTCGCGCGTGCGGACGGGTGCACGCGGGTCGAGCACCATCAGCACGCGGCTGACCATTAGTTCTTCTTGGTCCTTGGCTTGCCCGGCATCGCACGGGAATTTTTGATGGCCGAGGCCACGGCGTCGGCCATCTCGCCCTCTTCCAGCCCGCGCCGGATCCAAATTTCCAAAGAGCCATCCGAAATAATCGCGGCCGCCTTGTCCCAATTCAAATACATCGCGTAGGACAGTTGGCGGATGGAGTGAAACTCAAGATCAGCGAACTTAAACGCGCGCTGCGCCTGTGCCTCGGCACGCGACTGAATGGGGGTGAGCCGCTTACCCGCGAGCCACAACTCGATATTCTCGGGATTCCAACGTTGCTCTTCATTATCGGCTAACAGACCGCGAAAGGACTCGATCAGCGATACCGGAACCCGGTCTTCGCCGACCAAGGTGCTGTATGAGCCATCTTTGATTTTGCGCCGAATGATTTCGCTATCGGGCACGGCGTGGAGGGAATTGTGTCCAATAGCGATCATCAACAGCGTCGCGCCAAGCGCGTACATGTCGTCACAAAATTTCCCCGACCCACGGGCCGAGGGAATGCACATCCCGGATTCGATGGGCTCAAGCACGGCGGGTTGATCGTTCGCCGGAACGCACGTCACGCAATCGCCTAGCACGATGTTGGTTTGCGCCTCGTCCATGTAATACAAATTGTCGGGGCGGATCGCGCGATGCGTAATGCCCTTCTGGCCGAGTTCGCCCAATGCATCGGCCAACGGCTTGATCACCGTCTTAGAAAACAGATGATCGGGGATGCGCTTGGCCGTGCCCGACAGTGAATCCATTAGCCGGCCGCCGAGCGGGCGGTGGTAAATAACGATCGCGCACTTACGATCGATCGGTGGCCACTCAGCCACACCCCAATCGACCATGTGCAGCATGTGCGCCATCTCATGGCCCTTGAGGGTGCGCATCACGCTGATGCGCGGCATCATCTCGGGTTTGCAGATCAACGCGTAAAGCGGCCGGCCCTCTTGTTTGCGGTCGGTCACCTCGAAGGCTTGCGCGTTAGGCATGTCGAGCGAGGGAATCGGCTTGTCGCAATAAATCGTGTAGCGATCGCGCACCATGATGAAGCTGCCAGCCGCAGCCTGCCCCATGCGGGGTTGCGGTGCGGACGGCGGTGGCGGTGCTGGAGGTGGGGACGCAGCCGCCGGTGGCGGGGCTGGAGCCGGGGCGGCTTGAGGCGCGGCCGCAGCGCTAGGGCGCGCGGGCGCTTCTCTCAGGTCCTGAGCCGCTTCGGCCATGGATGACTGTCCTTGTCGTCGACCCGCTATTCTGCTGGTCGGCTAGCATTCTAGGGGGTTCGATAAACCAGCACAACGCCGTTAGCAATCCGTTAATGATTGTTAGGCAGCCCCCCGTTAACCTTTTAAGGGATCAATCCGAGAAGGGATCCCGGACCATAATCGTGTCCAGCCGCTCAGGGCTCGTGGACAGCAAGGCCACGGGGGCCTCAATCAGCTCCTCGATTCGGCGGATATATTTGATGGCTTCGGCTGGTAACTGAGCCCAACTGCGGGCCCCCCTGGTGCTTTGCCGCCACCCGGTCATGGTCTCGTACACCGGCTTTAGGGCCGCCTGGTCGGACATTCCGGCGGGAAAATGCGACAATTCCCTGCCATTCAGCTCATAGCCCACGCAGACCTTCAATTCATGCAAGGTGTCCAGGACATCGAGCTTGGTTAGAGCGATGCCGGTAATACCACCAACTTTAATCGCCTGGCGCACCATCACGGCATCGAACCAGCCACAGCGGCGTTTACGGCCCGTGACCGTACCAAACTCGAAACCCCGCTCGCCCAAAAGCTGGCCAATTTGATCGGTTAGTTCAGTTGGAAACGGACCCGACCCCACACGCGTGGTGTAGGCCTTGGTAATGCCAAGCACATAACCAACCGCGGAGGGGCCCAGGCCCGAACCCACAGCCGCCATGCCGCTTGAGGTATTGGAGGAGGTCACATAGGGGTACGTGCCGTGATCAACATCGAGCATTGCGCCTTGCGCGCCTTCGAACAAAATGCGTTTCCCGTTGCGGCGGGCCTCATCAAGGATCTGCCAAACGGGCGCCGCATAGGGCAGAATTTTGGGTGCGAGTTCTTTCAGCGCAGCCGTCAATACCTCTGGATTTACTTCTACCAGCCCAAGCCCGCGCAGCAACGCATTATGGTGCGCCAGTAATCGTTCGACTTTGAAGGCAATCGTGGCTTCGTCGGCCAGGTCGCACACACGAATCGCGCGGCGCGCAACTTTGTCCTCGTAGGCTGGGCCGATGCCCCTGCCCGTTGTGCCGATTTTGGCCGCACCTGCCGCAGTCTCGCGCGCTTGGTCGAGACTGCCATGCAATGGCAGAATGAGTGCCGCACTATCGGCCACCTTCAAGGTTTGCGGTGTGATCTCGACGCCTTGAGTCTTGATCTTCTCGATTTCTGACAACAACGCCCATGCATCGACGACCACGCCATTGCCGATCAGCGATAACTTGCCGCGGACCACGCCCGAGGGCAGCAAGCTCAGCTTGTAGGTCTGGTTACCAATGACAAGGGTGTGCCCGGCGTTATGGCCACCTTGAAAGCGCACCACCACATCGGCACGTTCCGACAACCAATCGACAATTTTCCCTTTACCCTCATCGCCCCATTGAGAGCCGACAACCGCGACGTTCGCCATACCAAACCTTCCGTCCTAATTACTTGGGATGAGCGCAACTGGCTCGCCGGATTTCAGAATATGCGTGCAATTCATGCGCTTGGCTTCAGCCAACGCATCACCAGCCGAAAGCGCAGCAATAATCGTCCAGCCTTTGACTTGATGCGCCAACACATCGGATCGTTCGGTACCTTGGGGCACGAACAAATGCTTGGCCTGCGATTGACGCGGCACAACGGGTAACAGCGCATCAATCAACAAGGTCGCGCCCGTGGCTGGTTCTTGCGAGGGCAATTTGTAGCGCCCGCCGCGCCCAACCTCGCGCTGCGAGCCCGAAGCGAAAATCGAGAACGTAATGCCGGTGTGATATTCGAATCCGCGATTTTCGACTGCATCAACGGTTATGACCACATCGGGAATCGCAGCACGGATCGCGCGCGCCACATGATCAAGCGAGGCCCATTCCGATTTCGCTGCCGCAGGCAGCGTAAGGGTTGCTACTTGCGATAACGCCCGATCCGCGGGGCCCGATGCCTCGATCAGTTTTGTGAGTAACGCCGCAGCCTTGCCAGCACGCGCGGTAATTTCGGCAACGTCTTTGTGGTCCAACGCCGCGCGAACGCGGGCTTGTACATCGGGCGGCAAGCCCGAACCCGACAAAATTACTGGCACAAGGGTTGGCAACGCCAAGTCCACCGATAGACCCGAGACGCCAAGCGCTTTTAACGCTTCGATGATCACAACAATCACTTCCGTATCGGCCGTGCCGTTTTCAGCGCCAATCAATTCGATGCCCGCTTGGGTGAATTGACGTTCGGGCTCCAACTGTGAACCCTTCACGCGCAACACTTGGCCTGCGTAAGTCAGCCGCAATGGCCGGGGCGCTGCACCCAGCCGGGTTGCGGCAATGCGAGCTACTTGGGTGGTGATGTCATTGCGCACCCCGAGCGTACGGTTGGATGCCGGATCAAGCATGCGGAAAATCCGCTCGCCCATGCCAGCGCCTACACCCGATAGCAGCGTGTCTTCAAACTCGATCAGCGGCGGTTTGACAAACTCGTAGCCATTGAGCGCGAAGGTACGCGTCAGGCGCTCCACCACCTCGTTCTCGAACGCGGCATCTGGAGGCAACACATCACGGAGCCCTTCGGGCAGAAGGGTTTTGGACGAATTCTCGCTCACGACAGACGTTCCAACGGGGGGAATAGCGCGTGTTTATACGCCCCCTACCCCAGGCCAACAAGACCGGATCGCGCTGGGATTTGAGGGGTTTAGAACGCGAGCGCTTGGCTTTGCTTGACGTGGGGCAGCGCCTGCACTTTCGCCAGCACCGCCTCGGACACTGGCTGATCGAGGTTGAGCAACGCGATGGCATCGCCTCCTGCCGCTGGGCGGCCCAGATGGAACGAGGCAATGTTCACACCCGCCTGGCCCAGCGTCGTGCCCAAGGCACCGATAAAGCCTGGCTTGTCGTCGTTGATGACGTAAAGCATGTGCGCGCCCACTTCGGCCTCGATGTGGATATCGTTGATATCCACCAGGCGTGGCAGGCTGCTGCCAAAGAGCGTGCCCGACACCGAACACGTTTGGCGGTCCGTCGTCACGGTCAGTTTGACGAGCGTCTGGTATAGGTCGTGCTCGCCTTTTTTGATTTCAGTCACCTCAATGCCTCGCTCACGCGCCATCACCGGGGCGTTGACCATGTTAACGCTGTCCATGAGGGGCCCGAGCAAGCTCGCCACCGCAATGGCGGTTAGTGGGCGGGTGTTCAGCTCGGCCACATGGCCTGCGTATTCCAACGTCACGGCCTTGATGCCTGATTGGGTAATTTGCCCAGCGAAGCTACCCAATTGCTCGACCAGCTTCATGTAGGGTTTCAGCTTGGGCGCATCTTCTGCCGAAACCGAGGCCATGTTCAGCGCATTGGCCACCGCACCCGTCAGCAAAAAATCGGCCATTTGTTCGGCGACTTGCAGCGCGACGTTTTCCTGGGCTTCGTTGGTGGATGCCCCCAAGTGCGGCGTGCAGACCACGTTCTCGTGGCCAAATAGGGCATTGGTTTTCGCCGGCTCTTCCTCGAACACATCAAGTGCTGCACCTGCGACATGGCCGCTATCGAGCGCCACTTTCAGGTCGGCCTCCGACACCAATCCGCCGCGCGCGCAATTAATGATACGCACGCCTTTTTTCATCTTGGCCATGGCCTTGGCGTCGATGATATTTTTGGTGTGCTCGGTCAGCGGCGTATGCAGCGTAATGAAATCGGCGCGTGCAAAAATAGCATTCAGCTCGGCCTTCTCCACGCCCAAGTCCTTGGCGCGATCCAACGACAAGTAGGGGTCGAACGCCATAACCTTCATTTTCAAACCCAGCGCGCGGTCGGCAACGATTGAGCCGATGTTGCCGCAGCCAATGACACCGAGCGTTTTGCCGTACAACTCGACGCCCATGTATTTCGACTTCTCCCACTTGCCCGCTTGGGTGGACGTATTGGCAGATGGAATTTGCCGGGCCAGCGCCATCATCATGGAAATGGCATGCTCGGCGGTGGTAATCGCATTACCAAAGGGCGTGTTCATGACCACCACACCGCGCGCGGTGGCGGCTTCTACGTCGACGTTATCGACGCCAATGCCAGCCCGGCCCACGACACGCAGACGGGGTGCCACCGCCATCACGTCAGCTGTGACCTTGGTCGATGAACGCACCGCAAGGCCATCGTAGTCTTTGATGATGGCTTTCAGCTCATCGGGCTTCAATCCGGTTTTAACATCGACGTCGATGCCGCGCGTTTTGAAAATCTCAACTGCCGCCGCGCTGAGTTTGTCGCTAATCAGAACTTTTGGTTTAGACATCGGTCCCCCAGTTACGCTTATGCAGTTTTCACTTCGCCGTGGGCCCATTCGAGCCACGGCAGTAGCGCCTCAAGATCGGACGCATCCACCGTCGCCCCGCCCCAAATGCGCAAGCCCGGGGGAGCATCACGATAGGCACCGACATCAAGCGCCACGCCCTCACCTTCAAGCAAGCTCACCATTTTCTTGGCAGCGTCGGCTTGTTTCTCGGCGGGTAATGAGGTGAACCAATCAGCCGTGATCTTCAGGCATATCGAGGTGCATGAACGCGTTTCCGGTTTTTCGGCCAAAAACCCAATCCAATTTTTCTTGGCCACCCAATCGGCGATAACCTTGAGATTTCCTTCCGAACGGGCGATCAGGCCTTTCAATCCGCCCGCGGATTCGGCCCAGTTCAAACCATCCAGGGCGTCTTCGACGCACAGCATTGAGACGGTGTTGATGGTATCGCCTTCGAATATGCCGTTCTCGAGCTTGCCGCCCTTGGTGAGGCGGAAAATTTTCGGCATCGGCCAGGGCGGCGTATAGCTTTCCAACCGCTCGACCGCGCGCGGAGAAATAATCAGCATGCCGTGCTGAGCTTCGCCGCCCAGCACCTTCTGCCAGGAGTATGTCACCACATCGAGTTTCGACCACGGCATGTCCATGGCGAACACAGCAGATGTGGCATCGCAAATCGTGAGCCCTTTGCGGTCAGATTTGATCCAATCGCCGTTGGGCACCCGCACGCCCGAGGTCGTGCCGTTCCAAGTAAATACCACATCGTGATCGAAATTGACTTGGGCCAGATCGGGCAGCTTGCCGTAATCGGCTTTGATGACGCGCGCGGCTTTCAGTTTAAGTTGCTTGACCACATCGGTCACCCAACCTTCGCCGAAGCTTTCCCAGGCCAACATGTCGACCGGGCGGCCACCCAAGGTATGCCACAGCATCATCTCGACGGCGCCGGTATCGGAGGCAGGCACGATGGCGATTTTATAATCCGCCGGTACGCCCAAGATCGCGCGCGTTTTATCGATGACGGCCTTGATACGCGCCTTGGCGGGCTTGGCGCGGTGCGAACGGCCCACCAGCGCGCCCTTCAGCGCATCGAGCGACCAGCCTGGGCGCTTGGCGCAGGGGCCAGAAGAAAAGTGCGTACGCGCCGGGCGAACCGACGGTTTTGGGCTGGCGGTCATGAGCGAAAAATTCCTTTAGGCGGAGCGTTTTTAGGGCGGGGGGCAATGGGAATCGCCCCCGAAGGGCGCGGAGTTTATGAATGCACCCAGGCCTCGTCAATGCGAGGAAAATCGTTATTCCGCAATGGTATGGGCGTGATTGAGGGGCCCGTGACCAGCCCCAAGCCCGGGCGCTGTCTCTAGCGCCCTGCGGACATACCCGCGCGCGCGAACAACGGCTTCATCCAACGACATGCCTTGCGCCAGCCCAGTGGCGATGGCCGAAGCCAGGGTACAGCCTGTGCCGTGCGTCGAGCGTGTTTCGATTCGCGTGTCATCGAACATCCTGACATCGCTTGCGGTAATGAGCATGTCGACGAGGTGATGGCCTTCGAGGTGGCCGCCCTTGAGCAGCACCGCGCGAGCACCCAACTTACGCAGGGGTTCGACGGCAGCCTGCATGTCAGCGATGGTTTTAATGGAGCGTCCGACCAAAACTTCGGCCTCGGGCAAATTCGGCGTCACAATGGCCGCCCCTTTGACGATGCGCGCAATCAGCGTTTGTGCGGCATCATCGGCCAGCAAAGGGTGCCCACCCTTGGCGCGCATGACCGGATCGACCACGCGCGGAATGTTGCTCGCAACTCGATCCAGCGTATCGGCAACCGCATTGATCATCGGCACTGTGGCCAGCATGCCGGTTTTGATGACGTCGGCACCAATGTCAGAGAGCACCACTTCGATTTGCTGACTGACGATTGATGTCGGGATTTCGTGAATATTGAACACGCCTAGGGTGTTCTGCGCGGTGATCGCCGTCACGGCGGTGGCAGCAAAACCGTTCAAACACGTCACGGCTTTGATGTCGGCTTGTATGCCAGCACCACCACCCGAGTCCGACCCAGCAATGATGAGAACCCGACCCTTCATGAAGGCAATCTAGGCCGCCGCCTTGGAAATCGTTTCGCTCAGGCTCGCCACGATGCGGTCGACTTCGGCGGCATCATCGGCCTCGGCCATGATACGGATGAGCGCCTCGGTCCCGGATTTGCGGATTAGTAGACGCCCCTTGCCGAACAATTTTTTCTCAACATCGGCGATAGCTGCTGTCACAGGTTTGGCGGCAAGAATCGCGTCAGCGTCTTTGCCTGCTGGCAACTTCACGTTCTGAAGTTTTTGGGGCACGGGTGAAAACATACGCAGAGTTTCGCTGGCCGGTTTGCCCGACTGCACCAAGGCGGCCAGCACCTGCAACCCGGCGATGATTCCATCGCCCGTGGTGGCGTGTTTGCCCATGATAATATGGCCAGATTGCTCGCCGCCGAGATTATAGCCGCCATTGCGCATGGCTTCGACGACGTAACGGTCGCCAACTGCCGTGCGTTTCATCGTTAGCCCAATGGAGCCTAAATAACGCTCAAGGCCCAGGTTGCTCATCACCGTGGCCACGACGCCGCCGCCTTCGAGCTGACGATCACGCCGCAATTGGTTGGCAATCACGGCCAACACTTGGTCGCCATCGATCATGTTGCCGTGCTCGTCGCACAACAACACGCGGTCAGCATCGCCATCGAGCGCCAAACCCAGATGAGCGTTGTGACTGACCACTAACTCGCGCATGCGCTCGGGGTGCAGCGAGCCGCAATCGCGGTTGACGTTGAACCCATCGGGGTCGACGCCCACTTTCACGACTTGCGCACCCAACTCCCAAAATACGGCCGGGGCAATTTTGTAGGCAGCGCCATGGGCGCAATCGACCACGATTTTCAGCCCGTCAAGCCGCAGCCCGCGCGGAAATGTCGCCTTGGCAAATTCGATATAACGCCCAGCGGCGTCATCCAGCCGTTTGGCTCGGCCTAATTTGGCCGAGGGTGCGCGGGTCGCCGACAAATCGCCGTCAACAAGGGCTTCGATCTCGCTTTCGATGGCGTCAGACAGTTTGAAGCCATCGGGCCCAAATAGTTTGATTCCGTTGTCATGATACGGATTGTGCGAGGCCGAAATCATCACGCCCAAATCGGCTCGCAAGGATCGCGTCAGCATGGCAATGCCAGGCGTGGGGATCGGCCCCACCAAAACCACGTCCATGCCAACCGAGATGAACCCCGCCGTGAGCGCAGGCTCGATTAAATAGCCCGACAGCCGTGTGTCTTTGCCAATGACCACCGAATGACGATGATCGCCGCGCGTGAAGCGGTGCCCCGCCGCCATGCCAATACGCATGGCCACATCGGCCGTCATGGGGTCGGCGTTGGCCAGTCCACGCACCCCATCGGTGCCAAAAAGCCGGCGTGTGCTCATGCGAAATCGCAACTCAAATGAACGTTCATTGCTGCGTGAGTTGTGGAGGATGCCTGCCCCTGAATCAAGTCCAACGTCGATTAACTTGCCGACAGGCGCGCCCAAACCGCCAGCGCCTGCTTGGTCTCGGCTACATCATGCACCCGCAAGATGTGCGTACCGCGTTCGGCGGCAGCGATGGCTACTGCGATGGAGCCGGGCAAGCGTGCTGCGGGGCCCTCCCCCCGGTTTAACTTGCCAATAATACTTTTGCGCGAAGCCCCGAATGTGACCGGAACGCCCAGCCCGTGAAACATGGCAAGGTGGTCGATGATGGCCGCATTATGGGCCTCGGTTTTGCCAAAGCCGATGCCGGGATCGATGGACAACCTCTCTAGGCCAATGCCCTTGGCGCGGCACGAATCAATTTTCCCTTTTAAAAAATCGAAGATGTCGCCGGGTGCCCAGACATAGCTTGGGTCTTTTTGCATCGTGCCAGGCTCGCCTTGCATGTGCATGAGGATGAGGCTGGCTTTGGACTTCGCGATCACACTCAGTGCCGCCGGGTCAGCCAGCGCGGAAATATCGTTGACGATTTTTGCGCCCGCCGAAATCGCCTCGGCCATGACCGTGGCGTGACGCGTATCAATAGAAACAATGGCTCCCTTTTCTGCCAGGGCTCGCACCACGGGAATAACACGGCGTTTTTCCTCTTCAGGGTCAACGGGCGCTGCACCGGGGCGTGTGGACTCACCGCCCACATCAATGATGTGAGCCCCGGCTTCTATGAGCTTTAATCCGTGATCAATCGCCGATGCCGATGACGAAAATTTTCCGCCATCGGAAAAGCTATCGGGCGTGACATTGAGAATGCCCATGATCAATGGCCGCGCGACCTCAAGGCTGGCAAACGGTGGCCGGTATGGCGTAAGCGCAGTTATCGCCAAGGTATGTTCATGGTTGAGCGTAGCAATGACCCGAATCTCATGTCTCGGCGTGGAATCTTCAATACGCGTAATCTCGACAGCGGTGAACCCGCGCTCGACACCGCACAATGCGAAGGCTTCGCCGCGCGCAATCAGGCTTTGCGCCGATGCCCCTTGGCATAGTCCACGTGGTGTGAAGTAAATTCGGTTCACCGTGCGTCCCAAAATCAAAGGCCCTGTCTTGTTGGACAGGGCCCCTTAGTTTTTCTCACTCCGGCGCGCGGATCAACCGTCGGTTTGCGGGCTCGGCTGCTGGCCAAAGCCAGGAGCACGCTGCCCGCCCGCCCCGGCTGTGGGCACGGAACTGCGGCGTCCCGGGTCACGCGGCTTGGGCGCTGCTTTGTCGCTGCGGTCAATCTTGCCACCAGCGAAAAGTGTTCCGATGTCATCACGGCTCAAGGTTTCATGCTCAAGCAAACCCTGGGCGATGATTTCAAGCTGGTCGCGACCATCATTGAGGATCTTACGCGCGGTGGTTTCGCCCTCTTCGACGAACTTGCGGATTTCTTGGTCGATCATGCGGGCGGTCGCATCGGATACGTTTTTGGTCTGGGTTACCGAACGACCCAGAAACACCTCGCCGGAGTCTTCATTATAACGCAGCGGGCCCAAGGCCTCGCTGAAGCCAAATTCGGTGACCATGCGCCGCGCGATCTCGGTGGCACGGCGGATATCATCGGAGGCGCCGGTGGTGACCTTATCGAGGCCAAAAATCATTTCTTCAGCCACGCGCCCGCCAAACAAGCTGGCCAATTGCGCTTTGAGCTCGACTTTCGATTGGCTGTATTTGTCGCGCTCGGGCAGCCACATCGTCAAACCGAGCGCGCGGCCGCGCGGAATAATCGTAACCTTGTGCAAGGGTTCGTGGCCCGGCACCTTAAGCATGACCAGCGCATGCCCGGCTTCGTGATAGGCCGTGAGTTTCTTTTCGTCCTCGGTCATGACCATTGAGCGCCGCTCGGCACCCATCATGACCTTGTCCTTGGCCTCTTCGAATTCTTGCATCCCGATCACGCGCTTGGCCTTGCGCGCTGCCAGCAAGGCTGCCTCGTTCACCAAGTTGGCGAGGTCGGCACCCGAGAACCCCGGCGTGCCACGCGCGATGATCTTGAGGTCCACGTCAGCGCCCAATGGCGTCTTGCGTGAGTGCACATGCAAAATGCGCTCGCGGCCAAGAATATCGGGGTTTGGCACCACGATTTGGCGGTCGAAACGGCCCGGGCGCAACAGCGCGGGGTCAAGCACATCGGGGCGGTTGGTGGCGGCAATCAAAATCACCCCGTCATTAGCCTCGAAACCATCCATTTCCACGAGCAATTGGTTGAGCGTCTGTTCGCGTTCATCGTTGCCACCGCCCAGGCCCGCACCGCGATGGCGCCCGACAGCATCAATTTCGTCGATGAAGATAATGCAAGGCGCGTTCTTCTTGCCTTGCTCGAACATGTCGCGCACGCGGCTTGCGCCAACGCCTACAAACATTTCTACGAAGTCCGAGCCCGAGATGGTGAAAAACGGCACGTTGGCTTCGCCAGCAATGGCGCGCGCGAGCAATGTCTTACCTGTACCGGGCGGTCCCACGAGCAACACGCCCTTGGGGATTTTGCCACCCAGGCGTTGGAACTTCTGCGGATCACGCAAGAACTCGACGATTTCTTCCAGGTCGGCCTTGGCTTCTTCGACCCCGGCCACATCCTCAAACGTCACGCGGCCTTGCTTTTCGGTGAGCAACTTGGCGCGCGACTTGCCAAAGCCCATGGCCTTGCCGCCGCCCGATTGCATCTGGCGCATGAAAAACACCCACACGCCAATCAACAGCAGCATGGGGAACCAATTCAAAATGATCGACCAGAACGACATTTCGCCGCTGCTTTGCGGTGCGGCCTTCACCACCACACCATTGGACAGCAATGACGGCACAAGGCTTGGGTCTTCAGGGGCATAAGTGCGGAAATCACCGCCCGATTTGAACTGACCCAGGATGTTTTGGCCCTGGATCGTGACCTCTTGAACCTCGTTGCGTTCAACCGCGCTGCGGAACTCGGAAAAGGGCATTTCGCGCGCCGTCGAACGGGGGCTGGCGCCCGAGAACAAGTTAAACAAGGCCACCACGCCCACGAGGATGATGACCCAAAGCATGAGATTACGGCTGATGTTCAACGTTCTAACCCTTGTTCAATGGCCGCGCATAAAAGCACAGCGTTCACATCATACTCAAATAGTGCGCCAAAGACGCCCCGCAAGCCAATGATTTGTGAGGCAAAGTGTTGCGAATCAGTAACACTTGTACGCAGGACTCGCGTCACAAGATCCCGCCTAAGATTGTGCCTAAGAACCTCAAAGTTCTGTGAATTCCGATTGTAACAGCCCCACAAATCGGATGGTGAGTGCCACCGCCAATTGGCCAGAGTCCGATCGCCACAAATCCGCATGAGGCATGGCAACAAGCCCATCATCATCTTCAATGACCGGCAAGCTCCGCCGGATTCGTGATGGGATTTCGCTTAAGGCTACGGCCTCTCCTGCCGCCAACCACGCGCGCTTATCTTCGGGCCGATAGGGCCTAACCCGTAAAGACGTTAATTGAGCCCCCGAGTATGTGATTTCGAAGCGGCCATCCCACAGCACCGACAATCCAGCCTTGAGTGTCACAGCCTCGCCAATCGCCGATGGCTCGCGGCAGACCGTCACGGCATCACCTGAGCGTGCGATACAGCAACCATGCAGCGTTACAGTGTTCACCTGCCCATTGCGTAGCTTTGCGTGCAACCGCTGCAAGGAGTCAAAGCGCGGGCCGTAGGTTTGCCCACCGGCAGAGCGTAAAACATCACTGAGTAATCGCAGCGAAACATCCTCTGGCGCAGCCAAAAACCGCCGCGCCGACAAGGTAGCCGCGCCAAAATCGCTCCAGACACACGCGTCATTGTGTAGCGCACGGACATGACTGTTCAAGGCAACACGTGCGCGTTGCAAATGGGCCATGGTCGAAAGAATTCGCTCGCGCGTGAGGCCTTCGGATTCCAGCAATGCGCGCGATTTTCTAAAACGGGTGCGGGTATATTTTGAATTTTGGTTTGAAGGATCGTCGATCCAACTTTGCCCAAAGGCCTGGCAGGTCGCGATCAGGTCGGATTTGGCAAATGATAGAAGCGGACGCAGCAGCGTTACGCCGCGATAGCGCGTGATGGCATCCATGCCACCCAAACCCTGCAAGCCACTACCACGCGCGAGCCGCATGAAGAACGTCTCGACCTGATCGTCGGCATGATGAGCAAGCAGGATGTGTTCGTAGCCATTGGTACGGCACCAAGCGGTGAGTAGATCTAGGCGTGCAACTCGGGCGGCATCCTGTGCGCTGCGGGTGAGATGGCGCAGTTTCTCGCCCTCATCCCAAATCAGTATTTCGTGCGCAATTCCCCGCGCTGAAAGCCACTGCGCTACGCTTTTAGCCTCGGAGGCAGATTCTGGCCGCAAGTGGTGATCAACGGTCAGTGCCGTGAGTTGACAGCTCCTCGCCCGGGCCCATTGGTCTGCCAATAGTACAAGCGCCATGCTGTCGGCACCGCCCGACACGGCCACGGCAATCCGCGCAAGTTCGTTTGACGGCATGGCCTTGCCAAAGGCTTCGGCGTCAATCGGATGTCCAGCAACCTCGGCGTTTTTGTCAGCTAAACCCATGTCATCAGCCGCGCGGTTATTGGCACTTCAGCTTTTGACGTTCCTGCTGAACGCTGCGGCGAATTTGATCGCCCGCATCAGGGTATTCCTTGTTCAACCGGCCCAAAGCCGTGCAGGCCCCTTGCGTTTGGCCGATGTTGGCCATGGACATGCCAAGCTTCAGCAAATTGTCAGGGGCTTTATTGCTCTTGGGGTAGTTCTGGTATCCGTTGAGAAATTCAACGGCAGCCTTTTGGTAGTCACCGCGCACATAGTGGGTTTCGCCCAACCAATACTGCGCGTTGCCCGACAGCGGATCTTTCGGATAACGCTTCAAGAATTCACGGAAGGCCGTTTCGGCGCTGGCGTAATCCTGCCGCTTGAGAAAATCGAACGAGTAATCGTACTGCTGCTTGGGCGTGCCTTCGGGTAATGAAACGGCTGCGGTCACGCCCGGTGCTACGCCAATTTGACTGCCTGCAACGGGGCCGGGATTGGGCGCACGTTGCGGGACGGACTGCGCAGGAGCAACAGGCTGCGATAATTGCGTCCCGGGCGCAGGCGTGGGTTGATTCGGATCGGCCAGTAATGGGCGACCCGCGTCGTCGGTGCGCAGGGTGCCGAAGGTATTCTCGCCGGGCGTGGATGCGCGCACGGACCCATCCGTGATGGGTGGTGGCGCAGTAACCGCAGCGCTGGCCGTCGGCTGAGGCGACACGGGCCGCGATAAGGGTTCGTTGCCACTGGTCACGGGTGCCGCCTGCGCCTGGGCTTGCGGGCGTTGGGGTGTTGGGCCGGTACGCGGTGGTGGAGTTTGGTTGGGCGGGACGGCAACGGTCTTCCCGGCCATGGACTGTTCCAAGACCGCAATCCGGTAGTTCATGTCATTCGATAATTGCTCAAGCTGGGTGGACATCTGGCCGGTCTTGAAACGCGCTTCCTCGATTTGACCGTTGAGTTGCTCGACCAACTGCTCAAGCTTGATGACACGGGCTTGCAAGTTCGCAGCTTCCTCGCTGCCCTGTGCGCCGGCGGTGCCCGATGACACGCCACGATTGGCCGCCAATGTTTGTAATTGCTGCTCAAGACGCCGGATGCGCTCGTCGAAATCGCGTGAGCTTTGGGCGTGAACCGGCCACGCCTGAAGCATGAACACGGCTGCACACGAAACGAGCAAAATGTGGGAAAGGCGGTGCCCGGATTTGATCGTCTTCAACATTCTCACGCTCCTCGGCCTAGCCATATTGATCAATGCAATCGTTATTGCCGCGAAATTAGGCGTTATCATGGTGCAAACAGCCTCGTCGAGACCAGGCCAAAACGAAATGGGCCGCCCCACAGGGGCGGCCCATCTGCAATCTTATATCGCCGTTCTTACTGAACGACAGAAACGCCGCGGCGGTTCTTTGACCAGCAGCTTTCGTCAGACGCCACGCAGGTTGGACGCTCTTTACCGTAAGAGATCGTCTTGACGCGGCTGGCGGCGACGCCGAGCGAGGTCAGGTATTGCTTGGCGGCATTGGCGCGGCGCTCACCCAAACCGAGGTTGTATTCGCGGGTGCCACGCTCGTCGCAATGACCTTCGACGGTCACGGTGCGCGACGGGTTTTGGTTCAGCCATGCGGCTTGACCGCGCAGGATGGCTTGAGCGTCGGCGCGGAGTTCGAACTTGTCGAAATCGTACGTAACGGTATTGCCAACGACAGTGTTGAAGTACTCTGCCGAGTCCGGAGCTGGGCCCGAACGAGCGGCCGGAGCCGTCGAACCGCCAGCGCTGGTGCCGGCAGTGGTGTCTTTAGTTTTTCCGGCGCAAGCAGCAAGTGCCACCGCGACGATGACCGCACTGATAAAGCGGATGTTCATTTCTATCCCCTAAGCTTTACTGGAGTTGCCGATAGGTTTGGTGACGAAGCGAAATTGGCTCTCGAAATCTTTGAATTTCAGGCCCCCTTTTACCAATACCGCAGTGGGACGCAAGACCCTGTCGCTACGATTTGGCTCCCTTATGCCTATTAAAGATATAATGTTTTGCTTGTGTTGCAAAAAGGAATCAGTACGGGGCAACAGTTAATGGCCTTTCCATGCAAAAGTAAACAAATGCCAGCTATCTATACCTGCAAGGCGGCTCGGTCATGGAATTAAGGGCGACCAGGCCGGGTCCGAGGCATCCTGCGGTGTTAATATTTCCCTTTGATTATAACCAGTTAGGTCAATTGAAAAGAGTCTGACTCGGCCCCCCGACCCGTCTGTGGCGGTCTTGGCTTGGGCAAAATACATCAGCACACGACCATTCGGCGACCACGTGGGCGCCTCGACGATGTAGCCTTCGGCCAATAAACGCTCGCCACTGCCATCGGGTTTCATCACCCCGACATAAAAACTGCCCTGGGTAATGCGGGTAAAGGCGATGAGGTCGCCGCGCGGCGACCACACGGGGGTGCCGTATTTGCCTTGGCCAAAGCTGATGCGCTGCACGTTCGTGCCATCGGAATTCATGGTGTAGAGCTGCTGGCTGCCGCCACGGTCGGAATTAAACGTCACCTGATCGCCCTTCGGTGCGAAACTGGGCGAGGTATCGATAGACGGATGATCCGTCAGGCGCGTGGCACGGCGGGTGCGCAAATCCATTTCATAGATATCGGAGTTGCCATCGGTCGCCATGCTGAAAAGAACTTTGTTTCCGTCGGGTGAGAAACGCGGCGCATACGTCATGCCCGGAAAATCGCCCAGCACTTCCTGACGTCCGGTGTCGATGTTGAACAAGTACACGCGCGGTACGTTGCGGAAGTACGAGAGGTAAGTGATTTCCTGTGACGTCGGCGAGAAGCGCGGTGTGAGCACCAGGTTCGCGCCGTCCGTGAGATAGCGGTGATTGGCCCCATCCTGATCCATGATCGACAGACGCTTGATGCGTTTGATCGCAGGTCCGCTTTCGGCAACATAAACAATACGGGTATCGAAATACCCGGTCTCGCCGGTAATCGCCGTGTAGATGGCATCCGATATAATGTGTGCGACACGGCGCCAGTTCTCGGGCTGAGTCACATAGGCTTGGCCCACCATTTGCTGGCCGCCGAACACATCCCACAGCCGGAATGCAATACGGAACTGGCCGCTGGGCTGCGGTTCGACCACGCCCTGAACGAGCGCTTGGGCGGCAAGCGTGCGCCAATCGGGAAAGCGCGGCTGAACTTCAAGCGAAGTGAGTTCTTGCAAGAACGCTTTCGTGTCCAGCGGGCGAAACAACCCCGAGCGTTCAAGATTTTTCGAGATGACCTCGCTGACGTCACGCCCGATTTGTTTGGTTTGGTCCGTGGCCCCCGCAAACGTGGTGATAGCAATGGGCATGGGTTCGACGCGGCCGCGTGTGATGTCGATTTTCACCTCGGCAAAGGCGCTTGGCGCAATCAAGACCATTGCCAGCACTGTCGCAATCACGCGCATCATCATCGCTTCACCCGTACCTAGTTAATCCGGCCCTGCGGGCTGAATGTAAACGTAATCTCTTTAAAGACTTCGTAACGTTCCGGCGAGATCGGAATGTTGCCACAACTCAATACAGCATTACGCGCACTGTTGGCGAACGTCCGGAATGCAGAGTCGGCAAAATAGCGGCCCATGTCGGTCACTTGCGCTTGCTGCACCGAACCGTCGGGGTTGATGTAGACCCGTACTTCGGCCGAAAGATCGTCGATGCCTTCCTTGCCGGGGTCGATCCGCCAGCAAGCTTCAATGTGGGCGGCGATGGCATCGCGCTCACTCATTGTCGCCTTGTCGGCGACCATGGGCGTGATCACCTTGGCCTTGTCCAGCGAGGGTACGGCAGCCAGTTGTTCCTGCTTCTTGTTTTCTTTTTTCTCCAAATCCTTCACCAGCGATTGAAGGTCGGCCCACTCGTCTTTCTTCTTGGGCGCAGGTTTAGGCTTCGGCTTTGGTGGAGGCGGCGGAACCTTTGGCACTTCGGCCACCTGCTTGGGCGGAGGCGGCGTTGCATCGGGCGGTGGCGGCATTTGGTCGGGTTGCGGCTGCGACTGCTCGGCTGCCTTGGGCGGCTCGGGCGTTGGTTTAGGATCGGGCTTTTGCTCGGGCGGTGGTGTGGGCGTGGGCGTGGGCGGCGCTGCAGTCAATTCGGAGATCGGCACCAATTCAACAATGATCGGCGCTTGCTCGGGCAAGTCCTTCGACAAAAACGGCATGCTGATCACCGTGCCCACCGCCACCGCGATATGCAGGGCGAAGGAGAGCACCATGCCTTGAGTTTGAGTGTCTTGAACCGAAACACGCATGGGCAGTTAGAACCGCAGCCTTGTGATCATCGCGGTGATCTAAGCGATCTTTTTGGCGGATCTGTGACGAATGCGACCTGAACGATCCCTGCCCCCATGACCTCGGCCATGGCTTGCATCATGGCCCCATAGGACACGTCTTTGTCGCCTTTGACATAAATCCGTACATCGGGGTTGGCTTGACGTACGACCGTAAGCTTGGCGCGTAGTTTATCGAATTCCACCGGCTCGGTGTTCAACGTCAGTTTGCCATCCTTATCGACGTAAAGAGTCAGCGCCTTATCGTCCTGCGGGAGCGCCTTGGTTCGAACTGTCTGCGGCAGATTGACATTCACCCCGGTCGTCAGAAGCGGCGCGGTGATAATGAAAATCACCAGCAGCACCAGCATCACATCGACCATGGGCGTGACATTGATTTCAGCGATGGGTGCGAAGGATCGGCGGCTACTCTTGCCGCCCGCAGCAGATTTAATGAATGCCCCCATGATTAGGTGCTCCGCACGTCGAGTTGACGCGAGAGGATCGCGCCGAATTCTCCGGCGAAGTTTTCCAGACGCACGGCATAGCGGCCCAAATCACTGGAGAGTTTATTGTATGCGATCACCGCCGGAATGGCGGCGACGAGACCAATCGCGGTGGCAAAGAGCGCCTCGGCGATACCCGGCGCAACGGTCGCCAAACTTGTGTCAGAGGTCGCGCCAATGGCGGTGAAGGTATTCATGATGCCCCAGACCGTGCCAAATAAGCCTAAGAACGGCGCGACGGAACCGGTGGACGCCAGAAAAATCATGCGCCGGTTTAGAATATCCATCTCGCGCTCAAGGCTGATTTTCATGACGCGATCAAGCCGTTCGCCCAACGTACTTGCATTATTCACCGCGCCTTGCTTGCCGGCCGAGCGTTTCCACTCGCGCATGGCCGCGACGAAAATCGCCGACATGGGTTCGCGCGGCTTTGCGCCGATCCGGTCATAGAGGTCTTCCAGTGAACTGCCCGACCAGAACTTTTCCTCGAAGTCCTCGGCCTGTTGGAATAGGCCGCGCAGGCGAATCACCTTGTCGAAGATAATCGCCCAACTCCACAACGATGCCAGCAGCAAGCCAATGATGACTAGCTTGACGATGATGTCGGCCTGCAGGAACAACGCCCACGCCGAGAGATGATTGGCCGCACCGGCTGCTGCAAGCGCCGCTTCTTGAGTTACTGACGGATCCATTCGCTTCCTACCTTATTGCCACAGCGGTGATTTACCCCGCTGCTTGTGATGTCACATAGGGTTCCAAAACTTTGCGTAACGACTCTGGCAAGCGCGCGGCCTTGCCTGCTGATGTCATGCATACAACTTGAGCGTTGAATTTTACTAAATCCTCGGTTTGGGCATCATCACCCGGGCGGCGAATGACCTGGCGCACATGCATCGAGGCCCCGCTGAGCTCGGTCAGCGCAGTTTCAACCACCAATACGTCGGCAAGCTTGGCCGGTTTGATGTAATGCACATCGCCCTTGTAGACGGCGAAAACTAATCCCGTCTCGGCGTGAAGTTCATGCTGATGAATACCAAGTACGCGCAGCATTTCGGTGCGGCCACGTTCGGCGAAGCGCAGATAATTGGCGTGATAAACAATGCCGCCCGCATCGGTGTCTTCGTAATACACGCGCATGGGCAGCTTGTGGGTCTTGCCCTGTAATTCACCCGAGGTGGGGGTCATGTGCCCTCACCGTCAAGCAAATCGAATTGCACAGTCTCACGGCGGGGTGCGGTAAGGCCCAAATGCCGGAAGCCCTTGTCACTCACCACACGGCCGCGCGGGGTGCGCTGCAAGAAGCCTTGTTGAATCAGAAATGGTTCGATGACGTCTTCAATCGTATCGCGTTCTTCGGATAAGGCAGCTGCCATAGTGTCTACACCGACGGGCCCGCCAGCATAATTCTCGGCGATGCAACCAAGATAACGCCGGTCCATGGCATCCAGACCAACGGCGTCGACATCCAACCGTTTAAGGGCTTTGTCGGCGACCTCGAGCGTGATCTTGCCCGATCCAGCGACAGCGGCGAAATCGCGCACGCGGCGCAAAAGCCGCCCCGCCACGCGCGGTGTTCCACGCGAGCGCCGGGCAATTTCGATTGCACCATCATCACTCATCGACACATCCAACACCCGCGCGCCACGCCGTACGATTTCAACCAACTCCTCGGCGGTATAAAACTCCAGACGCAGTGGAATGCCGAAGCGATCGCGCAAGGGCGTTGTCAGCAAGCCAGAACGTGTGGTGGCGCCCACCAGGGTAAATGGTTGAAGTTCAATACGCACCGAGCGCGCTGCTGGCCCCTCACCGATAATGAGGTCCAGCTGAAAATCTTCCATGGCCGGATAGAGCACTTCCTCTATGGCGGGATTAAGGCGGTGGATCTCGTCGATGAACAACACATCGTTGGCTTCAAGATTAGTCAAAATCGCGGCCAAATCCCCGGCGCGCACGATCATCGGCCCCGACGTGGCGCGAAAGCCAACGCCCAATTCACGCGCGACAATATGGGCTAGCGTGGTTTTGCCCAACCCCGGCGGGCCATGCAGCAATACGTGATCGAGCGGCTCTTTGCGTGCGCGCGCTGCGGCGATGAACACCGACAAATTTTCGCGCACCGCCGCCTGGCCGATAAAATCGCCCAACTTTTTCGGGCGCATGGTGGCGTCTGCGTCCTCGGGCTGACGCACGCCAGCGACCATACGTTCGGGCTGAATGTCAGCCATCACTGCCCGCCAATTCACGTAGCGACTGACGGATCAATGTTGCAATCGAGGCCCCTTGATCGGCCTGAATGGCGCGCGCCACGGCCCCGTAAGCTTCGCTGCGGCCATAACCTAAATTCACGAGTGCTGACACGGCATCTTCGGCGGGGGATTTTGCCGGTGTGCCATTGATTTTTTCTTTTGTTGCAACAGCTACGGCCGTTGGGCGCAGCGGAATGTCAAACGCCAAGAGCTTACCCTTCAATTCCTGCACAATCCGCGCGGCGAGCTTGGGGCCAACGCCGGAGGCCCGCTTGAAGGCATTTTGGTCTTGCGCCGCGATGGCTTGAGCTATTTGGTCGGCCGATAACGCCGACATAATGCCAAGCGCGACCTTCGCCCCCACGCCCTGCACTGTCATGAGGATGCGAAAGACATCGCGCTCGCGATGAGAGGTGAATGCATAAAGATGAATGTGGTCTTCGCGAACGTGGGTCTCGATCACCAGATCAATCGGACCGCCGACGGGCGGCAGAGCCGCCACAGTGCGCGTGGAGCAAAACACCTCATAGCCGACGCCGCCAACATCAATCACGGCGCCGTCGGTGCCGATGTGATCGACGCGTCCGCGCAATTTGCCAATCATTCCGCAGCCTCCATGGCCGCAGCCATACGCCGCTTGGTGGCACGATGATGGGCATGGCACACCGCAACGGCTAAGGCATCGGCCGCATCGGCTGAGCCAGCCCGGCTGCCAGGCAAGAGAATACCCATCATGGCCGCGACTTGGCCTTTGTCGGCATGGCCTGCGCCGACCACCGATTTTTTGATGAGGTTAGGCTTGTACTCAAACACCGGCACCCCGGCTGCAGCCGGGCCCAACATCGCCGCCGCCCTGGCGTGGCCCAGCTTTAACGTCGAGACGGGGTTCTTGTTCACGAAGGTATCTTCGATGGCGCATTCGCTTGGCGTGTAGCGAGCGACCAAGGCCGTGACCCCAACGAACAAACAATGCAAGCGCTCGGACAAGGGTAAATCCTGGTCAGGTTCGATGACGCCATCACCCACGTAACTAAGTTTATTGCCAGCAATATCGATCACGCCCCATCCGGTGTGGCGCAAGCCTGGATCGATGCCAAGGATGCGCACCGCGCCAGGTTGCAACACCGGCACATTTTCGTGTGTCGCGTTGTGCGCAGGCTGTTTAGCCGCTGAGTTTGGCCATGACCTCATCGGACATTTCATAGTTGGCCGCGACACGTTGGACGTCATCATTGTCCTCAAGCGCGGCGATTAAATCTAAAACCTTTTTGGCTTTATCGGCATCGACGTCCACCGTCACGGTCGGGCGCCAATCCAGGCGGGCTGACTCCGGCTCACCGAGTTTGGCTTCAAGTGCTTTGGTTACAGCATGCAAAGCGTCCGGAGCGCAGAAAATAGTGTGGCCATCGGCATTGGACAGCACATCGTCAGCGCCGCCATCAATGGCGGCTTCCATGACTTTGTCCTCACTGCCTGCTTCAGCTTTGTAAACAATCTGACCGACGCGCTGAAAATTGAACGCAACGCTGTTGGTTGCCCCAAACGACCCGCCGTGTTTGTCGAATACCGTGCGCAGTTCCGAGGCCGTGCGGTTACGGTTGTTGGTCAGGGCTTCGACAATCAAACCGACATTGCCGGGCGCAAAGCCTTCGTAGCGCGCTTCCTCGAAGTTATCCTGATCGCCCCCGCCGGTGCCTTTTTTCAAAGCCCGCTCGATGCTGTCTTTGGGCATGCTCTCAGCCTTGGCCTCAGCAATCGCGGCCTTGAGGCGTGCATTGTAGGCCGGATCAGGCAAACCGAGTTTGGCAGCCACGGTGATTTCGCGGGCAAGCTTGGTGAAAATCTTGCCGCGCTTGGCGTCGCGTGCGCCTTTTTTGTGTTGGATATTGGCAAAATGGGAATGCCCAGCCATGTGCTAACGCCCTGATATTCCTTTGTTCTTTTAGTCTAATTTTGACACCACGCGCTGTGGCATGCTGATGGGCTTATACCAAATGTTGTAGGCAACGCCTAGAGTCGCGCCGTACATCGCAATTTTCGGTTCGGAAACTGGTGCCGCGAGAAAAGTGATTTAGCCTGGAACGGCCTGCTTCAAGATGCCGCCGACCCGCACCGGCTCAATGCGAACCGCGAGTCCAGTCGCATCATTCGTCTCTACATAAACGCCGCACATGGTGCCCTCGCCCGTCGCTGGCTCAAGACGTTGCCCAGGCACGCGATTTGTGAAGCGGTGCATCGCCAATTCTTTTTTCATGCCGATGATGGAATCGAAGTCACCGCACATGCCCGCATCGGTTTGAAACGCAGTGCCGCCGGGCATGATACGCGCATCTGCCGTGGGAATATGGGCGTGGCTGCCCACAGCCATCGAGATCCGCCCATCGGCCAGATAGGCCAGCCCGGCCTTCTCGCTGGTGGCTTCGCCATGAATGTCGAGGATCGCCGCATGGACAGTCGCAGGCAAGCTTTGCGTATCTATTGCAGACTTCACCGCTCGAAACGGATCATCTGCTGCTTCCATGAACAATCGGCAAATCACTTGGGCGACGAAGACTTTCTGCCCCGCTTCGGTGACATATAGGCCTGAGCCTTGGCCCGGCGTTCCCGGCGGGAAATTCAGGGGCCGCAATAACTTAGGCTGCTGCTTGATGTAGTCGATGATCTCGCGCTGATCCCAGGCATGGTTGCCAAGCGTGATCACGTCCACGCCGAGTTTGAACAACTCCTCGCAAATGGCAGCCGTTATGCCAAAACCGTGGGCTGCGTTTTCACCGCACGCGACGACAAAATCGAGCCCCAAGCGGGCCCGTAAGGCGGGCAAATGGCTCGCGACAGCATCGCGCCCCGACTTGCCCATGATATCGCCGCAGTACAAAAGCTTCATGGCATACCCTTAAGCGGCCGCAGCGAAACGCAGTACGCGTTTGTCTGTGATCATGCCATCGAGCTTTGCATCGTATGGGTCGGCTGGCACTTGCCCGACCTCTTGCTCATCGAAACCAATGCCCCATGCGCTCACACTTCCTTGCGAACGCAGCACATTGAGCGTGCGGTCGTAGAAGGCTGCGCCATAGCCCAGGCGATTGCCCTGCCCGTCGAAAGCAAGCAGAGGCACTAGCAAAATATCGGGCTCGGCGGACGCTGCAGATGCTTGGGGATGAAAAGTACCGAATGGCCCCTGATCTAATTCTTGCCCAGGAGCCCAGCGGCGGAAGATCAGCCGGTCACCGCGTTGCCCAGCAACCGGCAAGCACAAGGCCAGCCCACGCGCATGGAGTGCTGCCATCGCGGGACGGCAATCGATCTCTGCGCCAATGGGCCAATAGCCAGCTATTATTTTATTCTGAACATTGGCAAAGGCCTTTGCCGTTTGCGTGACGAGTGCCGCCGCCGCCGCCGCGCCGCGCGCCTCAAAGACAACGCTGCGGCTCGCAAGGGCGCTGCGCCGCAGCTCGATTTTGGCGGCTTGGGCCGAGGCAAGGGACATGGAATATAAGTGGTCGTATGTCTTCAATCAAAGGCAGCGAGAAAGTGGAGCCGCCAAAGCCGTCGGCGTTCATGACCGTCCAATGGGCCATGGTGATAGGTGGGCGCCATATAACGAGACCGGAATCCCGTCAGTGACAGCTCCCTATAAGTAAACTATCGCCCCTGGGGTTCACCGGCCTAACGCGCCCAGCAGCTCCAAGGTTGACCTTACGGGCGTTCGAGCACCGCGGCAATATCCTCAATTCGCTTGGCTAGGCCGTTGATCAGTGTCGCTGTGCCTGTGTCGATCTTGTCTTGCGCGGCGCGGCTGCCTGAATTCAGAGCTTCCAGCTTGGATGTAGCGTCGGCCAGCTCGTCGGCAACCGTGAGCGCCACCATGACCATCATCAGAGCATCGCTAATGGAACCGGTGGCCGCCGTGAGTTGCTCGGACTGTTGATCGAGATAACGCCCGAGCCGCGCCAAGTGGGCCTCTTGACCATCATCGCAGGTGATTTGGTAATTGCGGCCACGGATGGTGATTGAAACCTGTCCCACGCGCTAAGCCCCCACACCGTTCATTTGAGGGCCGCGCTGATGCGGCCAATGACGTGATCAAGCCGCGTCGACACCCGGCCCACGGCCTCGCGCAAAATGTCATTCTGGCGTTGGCTGCCGCTCAGCTTTTGCTCAAGCTTCGGATAGTCCACAAGCCGGGGTAAATCCGGCTTAAGTTTATCGGCGGCCCGCTCGAGGCGCAGCACGGCGCGGTCGAGCTTTTCGAGTGCGCTAGCAACGGGGCTCTCAGAGTTGTTTTTCATATCTTTCAACGGAATAGGGCCTTTTTCTCCTATTATAATTGAGCATACGGCGCATAAAGCTACTGGTCAATCGACCTCGAACTGAAGACACCTAGGCAAGCCTAAGCCGTCCCTCTATATGTTCGCGCGAAATTCAGCTTTGTGATGCGTTTCGTTTGGTCCAAGGACAACAGGTCATGAAGATTTCGTCCCGGATAAAGAAAATCCTCGATTGCTACGATAGCGATAACCCCGGCACGAAGGCGAACCTCGCCAGAATATTGATGAGCGGGAGGCTCGGCGGCACCGGCAAGCTGGTGATTCTGCCCGTCGACCAGGGTTTCGAGCACGGCCCGGCACGCAGCTTTGCCCCCAACACGCCTGGCTACGAACCGCAATACCATTGGCGATTAGCTGTCGATGCAGGCTTATCGGCCTTCGCGGCCCCTCTGGGCATGATTGAAGACGGGGCTAACTCGTTTGCTGGGGCAATCCCAACGATCCTCAAGGTTAATAGCGCCAACTCGCTGAACGGCGAAAAAGATGCGCCAACGCAAGCCATCACTGGCGGCGTCAAAGACGCGCTGCGCCTGGGCTGCTCGGCCATCGGGTACACGATTTATCCGGGTTCTGAGTCCGCTTACAGCATGATGAATGATTTGCGCGAACTCACCGCCGAGGCCAAAGCAGCCGGTTTGGCCGTGGTCGTGTGGTCTTACCCACGCGGAAAATACGTCAGTAAAGATGGCGAGACCGGCTTGGATGTCGTGGCCTATGCCGCACACATGGTGGCTTTGCTGGGTGGGCACATCATCAAGGTAAAACTGCCGACCGATCATCTCGATCAGCCTGAAGCCAAAAAGGTTTATGAGGCCCACAACATTCCCCGCGCGACCCTGACCGAACGCGTACGCCATGTAGTTCAAAGCTGCTTTGGCGGACGGCGTATCGTGGTGTTCTCGGGCGGCGGCAAAAAGGGCGAAGACAGCTTGTTCGAAGAAGCTAAAGCCATCCGCGATGGCGGCGGCAATGGTTCGATCATCGGGCGCAACTCGTTCCAGCGGCCCTACGACGATGCCATGGCCCTGCTTGGCAAGCTGATCGATATTTACAAGGGCAAAGACGATTAAGAGCATTTTCCCGACAAGTGGAGGCCGGTTGGCGTGGAAAATACGACCAAAATAGGGCCCGCTCCCAACCCGACGCGTTGCCGGCTTTACATTCTCACCCCACCGGCTATTCCCGACCCTAACGCCTTCTCAGGGCTGCTTGAGGAGACTCTGGCGGCTGGTGACGTGGCCTCACTGCAACTGCGGCTGAAGAGCTGTGACGACGCGTCAATTCGCGCCGCATCCAAAGCTCTCATGCCCATTTGTCACGCCAAAGAGGTCGCCTTCATTCTCAACGACCGGCCAGATCTTGCAGCCCAATTGGGCTGTGATGGCGTGCACATCGGGCCCGAAGATACTCCCTACGCCGAGGCCAGGCGTATCCTCGGCCCCGAGGCCATCGTCGGCGTCAGTTGCAAAGGCTCGCGGCACGTCGCCATGGATTTGGCCGATGCGGGGGCCGATTACGTGGCCTTCGGGGCGTTTTACCCATCCACCACCAAGGATGTCTCGGCGCTAGATGCCGTGGACCCCGAAGTCCTGCAGATCTGGTCCGAGACCACCAACGTACCTTGTGTCGCCATCGGGGGAATCACCGTCGAGAACTGCGAACCCTTGATCGCTGCCGGGGCAGATTTTCTGGCCGTGTCGAATGGCATCTGGGGTTACACCGGCGGCCCGGCAGCGGCGGTACGCGCATTCAACGCGAAATTCGCCGCCAAACCAACCGCTTAGAACCTGAGATTCAGAGTTTGATTCAAGTACTGACGAGACTTGGCGCAGGCATTTTTTCCGCCTATGTTGGGCCAGCTTCGCCGCGAAAACGGCACACAGTTTTTGATTTATCCGTGGGGACGAGACGACAATGTTGAAGAGAGACGCGTTCGCAGCACTGGCAGCAGCAGCCCTAGGCTTTGCTTTGGCGATGCCGACAATGGCCCAAGACAAGAAAGACGAGCCCAATACTCAGAAGCATTGTAACGCGAAGATCGCCCAGATGTGCGATCAAGTGCCAACGTTCCAGCAAGGTGCGCCTGACGCCTGGCGCGTGACGGCCATGGCCGCGACGGTGTGCAACAATAGCTCAGCCATTCAGACCGAGCGGCGCAAGCGCCGTGACCGGGTTGAATACGAAGACCGCGTAGCCAAAGCCGCCCGGGAGAAGAAACAAGAACATACCCCTTGGGTTCCCTCTGAAGACAACAGCACCTTTGCCGCGCGCACTACGCAAATCTGCGATGGTAGCTATGCTTTCTACTGTGGCGAAATGCGCAAAGAGGTCGATGGTATCAAGGCCACCGAAACCAAGATAGCAGCGACGGGGTTTGTCGAGAGTGTCTGCGGCACCCAAAGCGCTTCAGCAGCGCCAGCTCCTGCTGCGATGCCCGCCAAGAAATAATTTAGCGATATCTCCTCACGGAAAACGCGCTGGGCCATGCCCGGCGCGTTTTTTTATGTGCTAAAATTGTAAGAAAAAGAGTCGCACTTTTTGACGCACCTGCTTCGCTTGATTTAAGCAAGCTCTGACCATTTGCGCTCGAGTTTATGGCGCATGATCACGCCTAAATCCGATTCTATTTTCAACGACTTAGAATCTGATCCTCAGAATTCGATTCAATAGTTACGCCACCGGCGCCCACAGCACATCGGTGATGTCATTGGCATGAGAGGCCAACATAATCAGCCGGTCGAAACCCAACGCGCAACCCGATGAGGGCGGCAGGCCTGAGTCCAGGGCCGCCAAGAAGTCTTCATCCAGCGGCGGCATCACACCATATAGCTGGCGATGCATTTCACGATCATGGGCAAAACGGCGGCGTTGTTCGGCCGCATCGGTCAGTTCCCCGAACGCATTGGCCAGTTCCACCCCACAGGCATAGAGCTCAAAACGCTCGGCAACACGCCCATCGCCCGGTTTGCGTTGCGCCAAGGCCGCCAAACAGGCCGGGTACTCGCACAATATGGTCGGCCGCCCCTCGCCCAATTTGGGCTCGATCTTGTCCAACATGACGCGGAAAAAGATGTCTTCCCAATTATCTGACACAGAAGCCTGCACGCCATTCTTCTTGGCCTGATCGCGCAATAGGTCGGGATTAGGCATTGGTTCTGTAGGGTCAGCGATGGTCGCAAGCAAATCGATGTTGGCATGACGCGAGAATGCCTCGGCCACCGTGATGCGTTCGGGCTCCTGCGCTGGATCACATTTTTGGCCGCGCCACTTCAGCAACCCATCATGCTCTAGCGTGCGATGGGCTGCCTTCGCGACCTTGGCCATTAGTACCGCGCAATCGTTCATCATGGCCTCGTAGGTCGTGTTTGCGCGGTACCATTCCAGCATTGTGAATTCGGGGTGATGGAGCGGGCTGCGCTCGCCATCGCGAAACACGCGCGCGAGCTGATAGATTTTGCTCATACCGCCCGCGAGCAGCTTCTTCATGGCGAATTCGGGCGAAGTATGCAGGGCCCGCTCACTACTGCCTTGGGCTAAGGGTTCATGCAGTGTCGTCGTCAGAGCTTGGATGTGGCGTTCGATTCCGCCCGAGACTTGCAAAATCGGGGTCTCGACATCGACAAACCCCTCGGCCTGAAAATAGGCCCGCACGGCCTTCAGCCCGGCGCGGCGCACCTCAAGGTAAGGCTTGCGGCGGGCCAGTTGGTCGGGGTGCCACCAAGATCGCAGATCAGGCATGATAACGAGGCTTAAACCGGCTGTTTCACGGGGCGAATGCCACGCTTGGCTACGTTTCTCCTTGGTTGCGCGGGCTAGGTCAACCTGTTACAAGCCCCCCGCTTTTCCCCAGGAAAATCAACAAAAACGGCAATTCAATCTCCCTAGGCGTGACCCATGAAGATTCAAGCCAACACCATGCGCAGTGGCATGGTTATCGAACATCAAGGCAAGCAATGGACGGTTCTTAAAATCCAGCTGCTGCAACCAGGCAAGGGCGGCGCCTTCATTCAAGTGGAAATGCGCGATGTGGCCACCGGCACCAAGTCGCAGGATCGTTGGCGCACGGCCGATACGGTCGAGCGCCTGGAAGTCCGCGAGATCGATTGCCAATTCCTGTTTCGCGATGGCGATGTGTTCACTTTCATGGACTCCACGACCTTCGATCAATTCAACGTTCCGGGCGAATTGCTGGGGGAAAAAGCCGCCTTCTTGCAAGACAACATGGAAGTCAGCGTCAATTTCATCGAAGGCAAAGCCGTGGCTGTGAACCTGCCGCAGTCGGTGACTTTACGTATCATCGAAGCCGATCCTGTCGTGAAGGGCCAAACGGCCTCATCGTCCTATAAGCCCGGCGTGCTTGAGAATGGCCTGAAAATCATGATCCCGCCGTTCGTCACGTCTGGTGACCGGATCGTGGTCAACACCGAAGACATTACCTACGTCGAACGGGCCAAAGACTAACTCCAGCTAAACCCCTTTACGGTCAAAGCCCATGGCGCTTCGTTCGGCCCTGATGACAGTGATGGTCGCGGCCGCCGAGAAGGCCGCAAAGGCCTTGAAGCGCGATTTTGGTGAGGTCGAGAACCTACAGGTCTCGCGCAAGGGCCCCAGCGATTTTGTCACCGCCGCCGATACCAAGACTGAAAAGACTTTAGTCGCGGAACTTTCCAAAGCCCGCCCGAATTTTGGATTTGTGCTGGAAGAAGGCGGCGTGATTGCTGGCAGCGATGGCGAACACCGTTGGATCATCGACCCCATCGACGGCACGACGAACTTCCTGCACGGCATTCCGCATTTCGCCATGTCGATCGCCCTGCAACGCGCAGACCGGATTATTGCGGGTGTTGTCTATAACCCCATCACGGAAGACTGGTTCATCGCCGAAAATGGCACCGGCGCCTTTCATAACAACCGCCGGATGCGAGTGTCGGCCCGCAAAAGCCTCGATGATGTGATTGTCGCGACAGGCATTCCCTTCAAGGGCCGGCCGGGGCACGAGGAGTTCCTCGAGCAGTCGGCGCGTGTGATGGGCGCTACCGCCGGCTTGCGACGCTTTGGCACCGCCTCACTCGATCTCGCATTCGTCGCTGCCGGACGCTTCGATGCCTTCTGGGAAATGGGCCTCAAGCCATGGGATATTGCGGCCGGGATTCTGCTGGTTCAGGAGGCCGGGGGCTTCGTGACCGACCTGCATGGCCCGGCAAGCCCGCTAGACACAGGCAACATCTTGGCCACGAATGCTGAGATCCAAGCCCCCCTGCGGCGGGTCATTTTGGGCACTCCTTAAAGTTGAGAAGCACTGGACCCTGAATCTATTGCCGGTCATGATTGAAGCCAGGCGCATAGATAACTGATTAAGCCCGCATTCCCCGGATGAACATATGAGTTGCCAGGGAGCGCGCATCGATTCAGACATAGGCATCAGCAGTTTATGTCGTTGGATCGAGGGCAGTTATGGCGCACCCAGCGGGTGAAGTGGATTCCGGTGCTCCCAGGCTCGATT
>SHWP01000069.1 GCA_009693785.1 Rhodospirillaceae bacterium | reverse complement strand
AAATCGAGCCTGGGAGCACCGGAATCCACTTCACCCGCTGGGTGCGCCATAACTGCCCTCGATCCAACGACATAAACTGCTGATGCCTATGTCTGAATCGATGCGCGCTCCCTGGCAACTCATATGTTCATCCGGGGAATGCGGGCTTAGATGAAGGGTTCTCCAAGCAAGACACGCGCGTGACGATCCGCGGCCTATCGCCCACGCGTGGCCGCCAGAACGTCGCCATCCTGCAAGACGATGTCGATATCTCGTCGCTGGCCATCAGCACGGCGGGTGGCTCGTTCACCATTAACCCGCGTTTGCTCGATATCGAGCGGATCGAAGTGGTGAAGGGGCCGCATTCGGCCCTATACGGGCGTTCGGCCTTCAACGGCGCGATCAATTACATCACCCGCAAACCTGGCGACGAAGTTTACGCCAACGCGCAACTCGATCTTGGCACCTACAAAAAAGCCGAAGGCCGTGCCAGCGTCAGCGGCCCCGTGTCCGACAAGTTATCGCTTGGCGCCAACGTAGGTATTTGGACCTTTGGCGGGTTCTATGACAGTGCTGTTACCGGTGGAAGCCTTGGCGGTACCAACGGCACGGGCGTTGCTGGCGCCTTCGTGTTGAAACCTGCAGACATGCTCAAGGTGGCTGGCCGGGTGGAGTGGTCCGACGATCATTTCGATCCGGAGGCGCGCTCGATCTTAAACCCCTCGGGCACGCTACCAACTCCGGCCTCGGCCCTAGGTGCCAGCACGGTTGCCCCAACCGGTGCGGTGTTCCTCAACACCAACGTGAATAATCTCAGCTTCCCGCAGGTGTTCGGAACGCTTGGGACGGCCAAGTCCTTCCCCAAGCCCGCGCCCAGCCGCGATCCGCGTACGGGTCAAGATTATCCGGGCTCTGACCGAACTATTTTCCGTACGACGCTGCGCATGGAAGCAGATTTCGAACAAGCGCTGCTCACTTCAATCACCCACTATGGGAATACACAAGCCGCGCAATTCGGCGACCAATTCGGTGTAGGCGATGCCGCTGATCCTGCGGTGAACGGATTTCAGGAAACCAATTTCAACACGGATACCAAGTTGTTCACCGAAGAGCTGCGGCTGCAATCTCAAGGCGACGGCTCCTTGAAGTGGCTGGTGGGCGGGTTGTTTTGGAATGAAGTCGCCGAACAGGATGGCCGCTCCCTGGTTTGCGCATCCTCGGGCGGGGGCTGCGCGGCCGATGTCAGGGCCACAACGGCCTTCAACGGCGGTAATTTCAGCCCGCAGCGCAACATCACGAAACGCGATACCCACCACTGGTCGGGGTACCTCAACTTGGAATATGCCGTCACCGACCGGCTCACGGTCTCGGCGGAAGCGCGTTACACCAAGGAAAAAGAGGACACCACAAGTCCGTTTAGTTCGGCGCCGAGCATCATCGGCTGCGCCGGGACGGGTGCTCCCGGCGGGAGGACAATCAACGCGGCTGGTTTAGTTGTTTGCGGGCCTTTTGGTCCGAACAGCGTTGGGCCACTGGTTTTGGTGCCTGCCACGGCGGCCCAGATCGCGCTTAATCCGGGCCTCTTAAGCGCGGGCAATCCGTTTTATTTGGCTGCACAGGTGGAATCTAATTTCTGGACACCGCGCGCCACCATCGACTTCAAGGCGACTGATGACGCGTTGCTTTATGCCACAGTGGCCGAGGCCAAGAAGCCCGGCGGATACGCCAGCATTGGCGGTGGTGCGACCTTGGCCGACAACGTGTTCGATGAAGAGTAAATGTGGGTCTATGAGGGCGGCGCCAAAACCCAATGGCTCGACAATCGCCTGCAACTCAACGTCGCGGCTTATTACCAGGATTTCTCCAAGAAGCAGGTGCAGATCGTTGTGATCAACGAGCTGACGGGCTTGCCCACGACCAAAACCGTCAACGCGGCCAAGGCGAGGGTCAAGGGGCTTGAAGCCGACATTCAGGCCGCGCCGTCAGATTATCTGTCGTTCAACCTCGGCTATACGTTTAACGATGCCAAATATAAGCGGTTCACGGACATCACGAATTCGGTCAGTGCCGTCACACACGCGGGCAATTGCACCGTGACAACAGTGCGAACCTCGCCGACCGCTCAAGCACAACGCTGTATCGTCGATTACTCTGGCCGTCGTTTGGAGGGCGCGCCCAGGCACAATCTCCAACTTGGCGGTGAAGTGCGCGGCGACGTAAACGCGGATGTGGGCTGGTTCATCGATGCCGAGAGCCGGTATCAGTCCAACCGTTTCACCACCTTCGAGAACACGCTTGAAATTCCCGCATACTGGAATGTGGATCTGCGGATTGGCGTACGCACCGATAAGTGGAGCGTCACCAGCTATGTCAACAATATCTTCAATGACGATCACTTGAAGGCCCACGCGGTCTATATTCCTAACTGGAACATCTCGTTCCTACCGCCGCGCAACACCGTCATCAGCGGGGCGTCGGCCTTGTTGCCTGATAAGCGTCAGTTTGGCATCCGCGCCAGCGCTAATTTCTAAATCGGGTTTTTGATTCGCGATGTAAAAATGCCCGGGCCTATGGTCCGGGCATTTTCATTCGATAGGTTTGAAAGGGCTGTAACCGAACAACTCTAGTTTGGCTTGCCGCCCTCTTCCGCCGCGCGTTTGTCTTGCAAGCTGCGGCCTGGCTCTTGGGCCAGTAGATTTTTCAGCGATTCATCCGTCAGCTTGGTGATCGAACCGATCGGGCAACGGTCGGCCATGCCGCCGCTGCTTTCCACCAGCACTGAATCGCCGCCAAAGCCGCACAGGCGCGAATCGCGCGAGGTAAAGCCAATCGAGTGGGCGAACCGCAGTCCATTACAGGGCCGGTCCAATTGAATGTGGTAGGGGTGGTTCTTGCTCGGCGCCCAGACGATCAGGTTGGTGTTGTTCAGCGGCCGCCAATCATACAGCGTGCGGAAAAAGATGCATTGGTTGGTCGTCTCGGGCAGGCGGTCGGGATATTGTTCGAGAATGTAATCGGTGTCATTGGCATCGGGTGTCGTATCGCGGCTCGGGTCCGCCGGTGCTGGCCCTGGGGCAAAACCCATAGGCCTGTCTTGGGCTGCTGCGCCCAACGTCAGGCCAGCTGTAGTAAGGGCGGACAAGGCAAGAACGCTGAGTGTACGAAGGCATGTCATGGTGAGGTTATCTTGGCCCGGAATATGGAAAATATAGGGCAGGTTCGCCAAGCGCGTCGCGTATTTTCAAAGGTGTGACAAACCTGCACCATTCCATGGCCTGGCCCATGGGCCGACCGCTAGAACACATAGGCCGCATAGGCGCCAAGGCTCAACTGGTGTTGGGGCTGCCGCGCAACCGCACCAGCGGGCTGCTTTTCGCCTTGCTGAGGAGGCGTTGATAACCCCCGTTGACCACCACGGCCCAGCGCTCGGCCACTTTCATTTCCCCGCCAACGCTCAGCGAGACGTCCTTGATACCCGCGCCCGCAGTATAGACTGGCAGGCCCGAGGCCCGTGCTTGGGTGGCGTTCACGCCGAAGTACGACGTCATATATTTCTTGCTGACCCAAGTCGTGCCGAGCCGGGAACCAACGGTGACCGTTTTCGTGCGGAAGACCGCCAAGCTGACGTCGAGATCACTAAGCATGCCCTTATGGCCGCTGGCCACATCCTGACGGACCCGTACCCGATAGCGCATGGGACCGTTGGTGTAGCTGGCAAAGGCGCCCAACTCGAAGCTGGTGCCGACATTGCCCAAGCCTTTTAAATCGAGGGAATCTTTTTCGCTTCGGTCAAAGTCGATTTTTAGCGTCGGGCCTGCGCGAAAATTGCTCGATTCCCAAATCGCACCTTTTTCGCCGAACAGATTGACGCGCACCTGGTTGTTGTCGACCTCGACCAGGTTTTTGTATCGCAGCGAAATCAAGGGCGCAGCGTAGACATTATAATGCTTGGCGCCCTCATATTCGGGGCTAACCGCTGGCCCCAAGCCCAGCCTGAAGTTCGTCACGCCCGGCATTAGGGTGTCCATCAGGTCGCCGACCACATCGGTGGCTCCCGAAAACAGATTATCGGCGAAGACATTGCTCAAACTGCCTGCCGAGGCCGCGCTCGACATCAGGCACAGGGCGGTGGTGGCAGATAGAAGTTTATTTCTCATCATGATCCCCTCGTGGTTGTCTTGGCGTCATCGAGCGCGCGTCGTGCGACCGATACACCTAGTCTTTCCAACGCACCGCGCACGCTGTCGGATGCAACATTTTTGGTCGCCTGCTGGATGCGCTCGGTGTCGCTGGAGGGCAAAGCCGCAGGCGCGCGCGTTGCGCCCCTGCGCTGTTTGCGCTTGGGCAGCGGGCCCTGATGCGCCTCGATCCGGCTGATGGCGTTGAAGCCCAAAAATGAATTAATACGTTCGAGCATCACCGGGGTTTTCAGCTGCAGCATGGTCGCCGCAGCCCCACTGGCCACTTGCAGCACCAGCGTTGCATGGTCGTTGCGCTGGCGCGGGAATTTTACTTCCAAGGGCGCTGCAAACCCCGCCAACTCCTCGCCCACAATTGCGTTCCAATGGCTGATGACCTGCCCACTGGCAAAGCCCCGCTGATCCATCGCGGCGGCCGCCGCCCTGATCGACAACGCGCCAATCGTCACCGGCCGTCCTTGGCGGAAGGTCGTGTTGGGTGTGGTGGTGTTCCGAGAGGTGGGTTCCAGCACTGTTCGCCGTCCGTGTTGCGCCCTATACAATAAAGATGATCCACCGCATTGGCCGGTGCAAGTAACTTTCGAGCGTTATTCCGTGGCCGCACAACCCAAACCCCGCAATTGCGCCCAAGACCTTCTGACCTGGTACGACCGGCACCGGCGGGTCATGCCGTGGCGGGCGCTGCCGGGCAAAAGCCCAGCCCCCTATGCCGTTTGGCTCAGCGAGATCATGTTGCAACAGACCACGGTTGCGGCGGTGAAGCCGTATTTCATGAAGTTTATGGCCCGCTGGCCCACGGTCGCGGATTTGGCTGCGGCGGCCACCGATGATGTCATGGCCGCCTGGGCTGGTCTTGGCTATTACGCGCGGGCACGTAATTTGCACCGCTGTGCGCAGATGACCGTATCGCAGTTCGCCGGACGTTTTCCTGGCACCGAGCAAGAGTTGCTGTCGTTGCCCGGCATTGGGCCATATACCGCAGCGGCCATTGCCGCCATTGCCTTTGATCAACGCTGTGTCGTGGTCGATGGCAATGTCGAGCGCGTCATGGCCCGGCTTCATGCGGTGAGCGAGCCTTTACCGCGCGCCAAGAAAAAACTTCATGCGCTTGCAGCGTCGCTCACACCGCAAGATCGTTCAGGAGACTACGCCCAAGCGGTGATGGATTTAGGCGCGACGATTTGCACGCCCAAATCGCCCAACTGCGCGCAATGCCCGTGGGCGAAATTTTGCGCCGCCCGCAAGCAAGGTATCGCCGCAGACCTTCCACGCAAAAGTCCAAAACAGAAAACGATCACCCGGCATGGCGTTGTGTTTTGGGCGCTCGATTCCAAAAAAAGAGTGCTTCTGGTGCGCCGTCCGCCCAAGGGGCTACTCGGCGGCATGTTGGCGTTTCCAACAACGTTATGGCGGCCTAAAAAATGGACACCCTCTGAAGCCTGCAAAGCCCAACCGCTCAAGTCGAAATGGACGCCCTTGCCCGGCGTCGTAAGCCACACCTTCACCCACTTTCATCTGGAGCTTGAGGTTTGGGTGGGCCGGGCTGTGTCCACAGCCAAAGCAAGCCTCGCCGACGCCACATGGGCTGCCGTCGAAAGTGTAGTGAATCTGGGTCTGCCCAATCTGATGCAAAAGGTGGCGCGGCATGTTGGTGTGCAGGCCAGGCCCCAAGCCAAATCCCGCGTGCGGCGCGCCTGACAAACGCTTTAGCCCGGTGTACCGTGCATCTCATCGGTCACGTCCAGCTCATCATAAAGTAGGTTCTTATGGTTGATACCGACCTCGGCAAAATGTCTCAGGCTGACCTGAAACAAGCCGCCCTCGACTACCATCGCTTTCCCAGACCCGGAAAGCTTGAGGTGGTCGCGACCAAATCGCTCGCCAATCAGCGCGATTTGGCCTTGGCCTATTCGCCGGGCGTGGCAGCGGCCTGCGAGGCCATTGTCGCCGACCCCAATGAGGTCGCCACCGTCACGGGTCGCGCCAACCTTGTCGCCGTGGTCACGAACGGCACTGCCGTGCTGGGTTTAGGCCCCATCGGGCCACTGGCTGCCAAGCCGGTGATGGAAGGCAAGGCCGTTCTGTTCAAAAAATTCGCGGGCCTTGATGTGTTCGACATCGAGATCGCGGAAAAAGACCCCCACAAACTGGTCGATATCATCGCCTCCTTGGAGCCGACGTTTGGCGCGATCAACTTAGAAGACATCAAGGCGCCCGAGTGCTTCATCGTCGAGAGCAAGCTGCGCGAGCGGATGAAGATTCCGGTGTTTCACGACGATCAACATGGAACCGCAATCGTTGTGGCGGCCGCAATTTTGAATGCGCTCAGTTTAATTCGCAAAGATATCTCTACTGTTAAACTTGTCTCCACCGGCGGCGGGGCGGCGGGCATTGCCTGCCTCAATCAGTTGGTGTCGTTGGGCTTGAAACGCGAGAACGTCATTTTATCCGATCATATCGGCGTGGTTTACAAAGGCCGCGAAAAAGATATGCCCGATCAAAAGGCCGAGTATGCGTCCACCACCAAGGCGCGCACCCTGGCCGAAGCGTTGCCGGGTGCCGATGTGTTCTTGGGGTTGTTAGCGCCGCGCATTCTCACGCCCGAGATGGTCAAAACCATGGCCAAGCGGCCCATCATCATGGCGCTGGCCAACCCCGAGCCCGAAATCCGCCCCGAGCTTGCGCGTGAAGCCGCCCCCGATGCCATCATCGCCACGGGACGTTCCGATTACCCCAACCAAGTGAACAACGTTCTCTGCTTTCCCTACATTTTCCGTGGCGCGCTCGATGTCGGGG